>NZ_JBBODA010000005.1:0-309536 GCF_038002705.1 Paenibacillus sp. FSL H7-0716 | reverse complement strand
AAGAAACCTGAGAAACCTGAGAAACATGAGGCGCCTGAGGAACATGAGGAGCCTGTGAAACGTGAGGAGCCTCATGTTTCTCACTCGCGTATGGAACGTGAGGAACATTAAGCACCTATAGCCCGTGAGGAGCATTATGCACATACAGTCCCGATAGGAGCATTAGGACTTTGTTCTCATTTAACAAGTGGCGCGTTTGGTGTTAAAAGGTAACTCACAAAGTTAGTATAATGTCCCTACAATAGCAAAAAGGCCGCAACCAGCGGCCTTTTTGCTATATTACAACTCCCAACGCATATTCACTAATATCGTATACCGCTCATTTTTTCAGAATATCAATATACTCTTCTTTCTCTCGATCTGCCCCCGCATTAAGCTTCAGTCGTAGAGACTTCGGGTGATCCAACACATTACTGCTGAAGTAACTTATAAATCCATCATCAGATCCACTACCAGAATTCGGATTAATTTTAATGTCGCGCTTCCCAACCTGCGCTGTTAATTCATAGGGGAGCTTTTGAAACAGTTCATTTCGGACGATCCAATCCGTTTTCAATTCCTCATTTATCGTAAATTTGAGCGCTATGCTTAACGGAGAAAGCTCGACTTCGGCTAGTTTTACTTCCTGTCCGTCAATTATGAAAGGGTGGTCAACAACTAATGTCTCCGTCTTCAGCTCCCAAAACTTAGGATCAATAGAGAAGTTCACTTTTAAACGATCAGAATACCGCATGTCGGATAAAACCGTTCCTGTTTTCGGTTTACTTAACATTCCCGGGTCTACAGAGGCAATCTGAAAATCCGCAACTACGTCTGTTGGCCTTGGTTTATTTCGGTCCAGTGAAAATACAGTTTTGCCGAGCCATGTATATAGGGTTCCCTCTGCGTGTGCTCCCATTCCTCCCCTATTCCCATTCTCCTCCATTACATCTCGTCCAGTTTCAGCATCTGTCAGCTTCACACTATTTACACTGTACACTTCCTGACCATCACTTGTTGTCCCCGTATACAGCAGCATGATTTTATTTTCATCAGCAAGCACAGCATTTAGAGTAATTTTATATCCATTTGATTCAGCACTCTTATTAACGATTTGTACATAATCATTCCGGATTGCAGACTCTAGTGTAAGAGCATCAATATCAGCTGCAGCCAATGTTTTAAAAGGCTCCAATACGCCCCAATCAAACGTTTCAACACTCGAAGTCCCTTGCTGCGGCAACAGCTGGGTTGGATTGAAGAACAGCAAGCCCGCTATCATCACTGCAGCCGCCAGCACAGACATCGCGCTTTTTGTGAACATTAACCTTCTGCCACGTTTCTTGCCTAATTCCAAACCTGCTTGGATCGCATAGATTTGAGCGGCTGCATTCTCTATTTTTTGTTCTTGTGGGATACGTTCGGCATCGCTTAACATGGCAAGCTCCTCTTGACTACTCATTGTTCCATTCACCCCGATTCTTTATGATGGTTCGCAACTGCTTGAGCCCCTTATGCTGCCAAGTCTTAACCGTCCCTTCGGGTTTATTCATAATGATAGCGATCTCAGTCAAGGTCATATCATTGTAGTATTTTAGCAGCAGTACATGGCGATACTTGGGCTTAACCTGCTCGAGTGCCCATAGCATTTCCATCCGATGATGGCCAATGTGTGTGACCTGTTCTCCTATTCTTTCATCTACCAGCGGCATGGAACGTTTTCTTCGTCTTTGTTCATCTATACAGACATAAATTAGAATTCGAATAATCCATGATTTGAATGCTTTGGGGTCCTTTAAAGTTTTTCTTTTAATCCAAGCCCGGCAAGTCATTTCCTGCATCGCTTCCAGCGCATCGTTTCGGTTCCGCAAGTAACTATAAGCAATACTGTACAGTTGTTCTCTATGTACCAATATCGAATCGTAAAAATCTGTCTCGCTCCGAGTATCAAGAATCGTTACTTTTTTCATTTCTGCATTAGTCATCGTCATATCCTTCCTTAGCCTCCTCTCTTCAACCTTTCATAGATTAAGACGGGGGAGGTATAGAAACGGTTTTTATTTCGTTTAGCTTTTTTTGCCCAAAGCTCTCTAAATTATAGCATTCTATAAAAATTGAACGAAAAATGTTATGATAGGTTAAATTGGACATAATCAATAGTACGCACTTAAAAGTGCCATAGGTGCTAAAAAGTACCCATACCTTGGAGGTTATCATGACAACAACAACAACAACAACAACAACTGTCAAGAAAAAATACAATATTTCTGTTGAAGCCACACTAGAGGTCATCGGAGGGAAATGGAAATGCGTAATTCTATGTCATTTAACTCATGGCAAAAAACGCACCTCCGAGTTAAAACAGTTGATGCCCGGCATTACTCAAAAAATGTTAACCCAGCAGCTACGCGAGCTTGAGGCAGATGGAATCATCAACCGAATTGTTTATAATCAGGTTCCACCAAAAGTAGAATACGAGCTTAGTGAATATGGTGATAGTTTAAGCGATATTTTGACAGCATTATGTAATTGGGGAGAACAACATATCATTAAGCAATACGGCGATAAATACGCTGTTTTAGAGGATAACATCTTAAATAAATAAACCGCTCTATCAAGGGTATGGTTGGATATTTATACTGCGAGAGTTGTACTTCAATTATACGCCCATGAAAAAAGGACAGCTGAATCAGATCGATTCAACTGTCCAAAGCTTTGATTCACCCGTCCCTTGAATGGCGCACAGGAACATAACTTAAATTACGCCCTCTCCTCCAATAGCAGTTGCTGTGAATGATATGGGTCCAAATAGATTTATAGGCAAGTTGCTATCATTCTGAATTACCAATTCATAGTTGTGGACTCCAATATAAGCACCATCGACCCACTGAGCACTTAATTGAATATCAGTAATTGTAGTAAAACGATAAAAGGATCTATAAATATCGACTCCAGCTCGTCGGATGATAACAAGAAATTGGCTATTAGCAAGTGCAGTAAGACTAAAACTACCATTTAACTCGACTCTACTGGAGAAAGAAGCCGGGTTAGCCGGACTAATATTTACTTGCGCTGTGGCTAGACCCGCTCCAGCTCCAGGAATCCCTGCAACCGTTATAGCAGTAGTAAACGGATCTAACGGGATTTTTGCCTGTGACCCATAACTTATTATTGTCGCCATTTATCATCACTCCATTTCAAGGTTATAGAATAGTATATTGTGAATCCGCAATGATAGATTGGACTAAATTCCTGATGATTATATACATTTAAGGTATACTTTGCTAGATCATATAAACCTAGATCCTCGTTAATCACCATACGATTTCCACTCATTGACAACACCCCTGTTCAGCATTACAATAATTCACATATCATGAACAACGATGACAAAGGGTAAGTAGACAGACGAACATGGTCTTCAGAGAGCCGGTGGTAGGTGCGAACCGGTGACCAGCGTATGCTCGAATGGCCTTTATAGTTGTTTTTCCGAACTATCTTAATGGATACAGTAGGGAAAACCGGGGTTCCCGCCGTTATCATGGGACCTGTATCGAGAATAAATTCAACCTCTCCGTACAGGTAAGAGAAGATCGAAAGCCAAGAATCGTAAGGTGACACGATCATTTAAGGTGGTACCACGACAACTTCGTCCTTATTGGATGAGGTTTTTTTGTCATTTAAAGGAGGTGATGGCCATGGATGATGGCTGGTGGTGGCGACTCGAGTGTAACCAAATGCTAAATAACTGGAGGAATTTATATGATGAACGAACGTGTCTTAACAGGAGATCGAGTGACTGGAAAGCTTCACCTTGGCCATTACGCCGGCAGCTTGCAGACCCGAGTAGCTCTTCAGGAGCAATATGAAACTTTTGTGTTTTTGGCGGATATTCAAGCCCTAACGACCCATTTTGACCGTCCCCAGCTGTTGGGTCAACATCTGCATGAGATCACACTGGACTATTTATCTGTGGGTATAAATCCGGAGAAAACAACTATATTTATTCAATCGATGATCCCTGAAATCGCAGAGCTGACCATCTTGTTCTCTATGTTTGTTACTGTGAATTCTTTACGGCATAATCCCACGATTAAAGCCGAATCTAAAAATTCGAGCTTAGATGAATTGTATTACGGTTTTCTTGGTTATCCAGTTAGTCAGACTGCTGACATAACATTTTGTAAATCAACGATCATTCCTGTAGGGGAAGACCAGCTCCCTCATCTGGAATTAACCCGCAAAATCGTCCGCAGATTCAACGAGCTGTACAGCCCGATACTGGTGGAACCCAAAGCGCTAATCAGTGAGACGCCGAGGCTTGTGGGCACGGATGGCAACGCTAAAATGAGTAAAAGCCTTGGCAATACCATCGAACTGGACTCCACTAAGGAAGAGATCATCTTTAAGATACGAAAAGCCACAACCGATCCAGCGCGTGTGCATAAAAATGATCCTGGACATCCAGATATCTGTCCTATTTTTGCTTATCATGGTGCTTTTCGCTCAGCGGGGGTAACCGAAATTCGTGAAGGCTGTGAGCGGGGTACCATGGGTTGTTCTGCTTGCAAACAGTTGATTTCGACAGCTCTAGATCAGCTTATAGAACCGATGCGAGAGCGTCGTTCCTATTATGCTACTAAGCCCAAGCTTGTGCAGGAAATCTTAATCTCTGGAACACAGCATGCCCGCAGCATTGCTCAAGAAACAATGGCCGAAGTACGTGAGGCTATGAGTCTTAACTATTTTTCAATCTAAAAATCACCAGTATAGACACTCAAAAAAAGCCGGAATCTCATTGGAAGAGATCCGGCTTTTTTCTTCTCCTTACAACACCCAATTTCCCTTACGGAATACGGGTTCAATCGTGCCGTCCGCCAGCTCTCCGTCAATATCCAGCTCTGCCGAACCGATCATAAAATCGACATGAGTTAAGCTGACATTAGCTCCTCTAGCCACAAGTTCTTCGTTCGTAAGCTTTGTGCCGCCTTCAATATTTACAGGATAAGCACTTCCTAGCGCGAAATGGCAGGAGGCATTCTCATCAATCCCTGTATTGTAAAAAATGCGGTTCAAGCGAGAGATTGGAGAATCATGCTGCACTAAGGCTACTTCTCCTAGATAAGATGCACCTTCATCCGTTGCCAACAGTGAGGTTAAATGCTCGCGTCCGGATTCAGCTTCATAAGCTACGACTTTCCCTTTTTCAAAAGTGAATGAAAGTCCTTCAACTAACCGTCCATTCAAATTAAGAGGTAGCGTGCTTCTAACTGTGCCATTAACGCCAGTACGATGGGGCATGGAATAAATCTCTTCCGTTGGCATATTAGCTACAAAATAAACGCCTTTATCATTCTCACCGCCACCCCCGCGCCATAAATGACCTTCCGGAAGCTCTACATGCAGATTCGTTCCCGGAGCACGGTAATGCAAGCTTTTATAACGTTTAGCGTTCATTCTGTCCTGACTTTCTTTCAACTGACCAATATGCTCTCTCCAAGCAGCTACCGGATCATTGCTGCCCACACGATTCATCTGGAATACAGCTTCCCACATCGCCTCTACCCGCTCTTCTTCAGGAAGATCGGCAAAAACCTTGTTCGCCCAAGCACGTGTTGGCGCTTTGACCAGAGACCAGCTAATTTTGCTGTTCCGAGTATATTTAGAGTAGTTCTTGCGAGCAACAGCTGCTGCTTTGACTGCTCTAGATACCTTAGAAGAATCAATGCCATTAAACAGTTCAGGATCAGGTACTTTAATATGTAAGATGGCACCATTCTCTTCCGCGAATTTCTCCATCATCTCAGCCTGCCACTGTGGATAGTAATCGAAAGAATCCTCTGGGGCTTTTTCATAACGGATCCGTGTAGTTGCTTCATCGTCCCAGTCAACAATTACATATTTAGCTCCCGCTTCATAGGCTTTCGCTACAATCAAGCGAGTAAGTTCTACGGTTTCTATCGGTGCATGTACCATAAGGACTTGTCCAGGCTGTACATTTACTCCTACTTTTACAACTAGGTTCGCATATTTCTCCAGCATTACTTCAAAATCTTTCATGATTTCTCTTCCTCCATCTCTAGGGTTGCTATAAGCACTCGGTCAGCTTCACTTCTTATTTTAACGCAAAACGAAGATAGTTGCGATTCGATTTAGATTCTCAGCTACTTTACTTCAGGTATTTCCCCTGTATAGACACCTAGAGCATTCTTATGAATCTCTACAAAGGACGTTCCGATCTGCTTGTTATTGTGGTAAGCCATCACTGTGATCTTGGGATCCTGAGGTTCATCTATTTGCTTATTCTCCCCATCCATTGGACTCCAATAAATTTGATCTCCAGATTTGATTTTCAGCTCAAGACCTTTGTTATGCACCTTGTAGTCGGGGGGGTTCCATAACAATAAATTGCCGGAAGTAGCCTGTACCTTGATAACATCCGCCCCTTCAGCAGTTATAAGCATAGGTAATCCTGGAGCACTACTATCAGTCACCCTGTATTCCGCTGTTGGGATCATAACATCCGGTTTCACCTCAAGTGATTGATTATTATGCCGCAACATAAAGAAGAAAAAAAGTAAAATCGTTAAGCCCATTACGCTTCCGATGATTATTTTTTTCACTATTCAACCTCCCTTCCACCCTAATACTGTAACATATTTCCTTAATCTGGACAGTTATCAGCCAAATAAAGCGGCTCCCGCGAGGAACCGCTCACTTCAACCCCTATTTTTTATCCACCTGTAACATTGTCACTGTCTTCAAAGCATAAGTATGCATGATTTTATCCTCTGAAATTACATTCAACTTGGTCAAGCTTGCCACCTTTGCCGGATCTGATTTGGAGAGCAAACGCCACACTTCAGGGTCCGATAAGGTCTCATATAACTTTGCATCATCATATTCTTTGCGGTTTTGCACGACCAGCTTCACTTTATAACTGCCAATTTCAGTCTCGGTGGTTTCCTGCTCACTACAATAATTTAAAATATTCTGACGAAGCTCGGCCAATTCTTTTTCAATATCTTTTTGCTTTTGCTTGAGCCGATAATACTGCTGAACCTTTTTCTCCATCCACTTCACGCTCCTTCATAGACATATGTATGCCGGAAACGTTCGATAAATTAGTTGAGTTCCCTATCATAAAAACTTATAATGAGCCGGGGATAGCTAATCTCCAAGTAGAGTCAAATTTCTTATAAAAACAATTCCACGGCAGGTGACTTATGTTTCATTCGTACTTTTTTCCAATTTCGTATGCGTTCATGATGTTTCCAATAGCAGCGCTGGTCTTCACACTACCTTTTCTTATCGTACAATACCGCAGACATGGCTATATACATAAGCTTAGAGCTTTAATCCTATATCTGCTGCTGCTCTATCTGATGAACGCTTATTTTCTTGTCTTGCTTCCTTTTCCATCCTCCCGGCACAATGCTGCACCTTCTGGGAGTATCGTTCAATTCATTCCCCTTCAGTTTATTCAGGATATTGTGGATGGATCGTCGATCATCCCTGATCAAATCTCGACCTACTGGTCATTACTGCGTGAGCCTGCATTTTTACAGGTCATTTTTAACGTTGCATTAACCGTACCGTTTGGAATGTTTCTGGGCTATTATTTTCGTACCCGCTGGGTCGTGTGCATTCTACTATCCTTTGCCTTTTCTTTGTCCTTTGAGATCACGCAGATTACAGGAATTTATGGTTTCTTCGATCATCCTTACCGTCTTTTTGATGTCGATGATCTCATTACCAACACAATCGGAGGGATTTTTGGATTTCGAATTTCCATTTGGATCTCCGGGCTATTGCCACGTATAGAACAACTGGATACAAACATTGACCGCTCAGCCAAAAGAGTCTCCTATACCCGCAGAGGAATAGCTTTTCTAATCGATAGTATGGTGTGGAGCATCGGGTTTGGGGTACTCTTCGGATTCGATATAAAAGCTGCCTTCTGGATTGTAACTGGTATTTACTTCATGCTTGTTCCAGCTCTCACGGGCGGACGGACCATAGGGAAATGGATGGTGCGGATTCGGGTGAAGAGCAGCGGGAATCATGCTTTTTTCTGGGCTCTGATGATCAGATATGGCCTGCTATATTGGGTGCTGCTTGGGATTCACGCTCTTTTGCTTGATTCTGCCCTTCTAGGGCATCTTTCCTCCGTATGGAATATGCTTATTCATCTGTTTGTTCTATTGATAGACTTGGCTTTCTTTATTCATTTAGTCATTAGTATATTCAAAAAAGAAACTCAGCTAATATATGAGAAACTAAGTCGAACTTCTCATGTTATTTCTTGGCCAGAGAAACGGCTCCAATCTGATGTATCCAGCAACAGCCCTGTAGAAAGCTAAACAAGTTATTATATAAATGGTATTTTTACATTGGAAATTATTATAGAATTAGGAGGTGAGCATTCTCAAAATTTAGGAGATGAGCGTATGGAAACTACAAGCAGTTTGCAGTTATCTAGAAGTCTTCCAGAAGAACAGGGGATTTCATCAACTGCAATATCCAGCTTTATTAATGCAGTAGAGGAACAAAATTTAGGCCTGCACAGCTTTATGCTAATACGACATGGTTATGTAGTCTCTGAAGGCTGGTGGGCTCCTTACAGGTCCGTTCTTCCGCATATGTTATTTTCCCTTAGCAAAAGCTTCACCTCAACCGCAATCGGGTTTGCTGTTACTGAGAAACTTATTACACTCGATGATTCTGTCCTCTCCTTTTTCCCTGAAGAGGCTCCTTCGACTATCACGGAGAACCTGTCTAATATGACAATCAGACATCTATTGATGATGGGTACCGGGCATGTCGTGGATACTATGGACACACTTCGCAAAAGTGCCGACGGGAATTGGGTGAAAGCTTTCTTCTCCGTCCCAGTCGAGAAACAACCAGGTACACATTTCCTATATAATACCGGTGCTACTTACATGCTGGCCGCGATCCTACAACGGGTTACTGGCCAAACACTGCTAGAATATTTAGAACCACGCCTCTTCGTTCCTCTGGGCATTCACGGTGCAACGTGGGAGTCTTGTCCACGTGGAATAAACACAGGGGGATTTGGCTTAAACATTACAACCGAGGATATCGCTAAATTCGGCCAGCTATACTTACAAAAAGGAATCTGGAATAATCAACGGGTACTGCCTGAAAAATGGATTAATGAGGCTACTTCCAAACATATTTCCAATGGCGATGGTGATCATGACTGGGCAATGGGATATGGGTATCAGTTCTGGCAATGCCAGCACGGTGCCTACCGGGCAGATGGCGCCTTCGGTCAACTCTGTGTGGTGCTTCCGGAGCAAGATGCCGTAATTATTACTACTGCTGCATCAGACAGTATACAAGGAATGTTGAATGCTGTGTGGGAACATCTGCTTCCCGCGATGAAGCCAGCTCCCTTGCCATTAGAACCTGCTGCTTCTGCCCACTTGGTTGAACAATTAAAGAATCTATCTATCCAACCGCCACAACTGCAGCCCTCTTCATCACAAGAAGAAAGAATAAACGGCTTAACCTATAAGCTCGATGACAACCAATTTGCCTTGGACACCTTCTCTATCTTTTTCAATAACAACGAAGCTGCAGTTACTTTCCAATCCAAGATTGGAGAGGAGTCTGTGATCCGTCTTGGTCGAGGGGAATGGCTCGAAAGCTTCGCACAGGTCATTGATGCTTCCTTAAACCGAATCATGTCCAGCTTTACTTGGGTTACTGATGATCAGCTACAGCTTACTTTATTGTTTATTGAAATGCCTTTTTGCATAACTCTTGAAATAATCTTACTAGAGAAGCAGCTAATTCTTAAACAAAAGTTTAATGTGAATATGGGACCGACTGAATTCCCTGAGATCATTGGCAGACTATAATTCTTAATGAAAAAAAAGGCCGCTTCGTCCTTTAAAGAGACTTAGCGGCCTTTTAAATATTCGATCCTAGTCTGTGAAATCAGCAAGCTTGAGGATGACCGGGCAGTGATCGCTCCCCATAATGTGGCAATCAATTTGGGCATCCAGCAGATTAGGTGCAAGTCTAGAAGAAGCTAGGAAATAATCAATCCGCCAGCCTACATTCCGTTCTCTCACCTTCGGCATATAAGACCACCATGAATAAACACCTTCAAGCTCTGGATGAAAATATCTAAAGGTATCTATGAAGCCGGACTCCAGCAGCGTACTCATTTTTCCTCTTTCTTCATCGGTAAAGCCAGAGTTTCCGCGGTTAGCTTTAGCATTTTTGATATCAATATCCTGATGGGCTACGTTCATATCACCGCATACAACGACTGGTTTTAGCTTGTCCAGTTCCAGAAGGTAATTGCGGAAGCGGTCCTCCCATTCCATTCTGTAATCCAATCTAGCCAGATCTCGTTTGGCATTTGGTGTATACACATTCACTAGATAAAAATGTTCGAACTCCAGCGTAATAATTCGGCCTTCCGCTTCCTCATCCTCTTCCATTCCGTATCTCGCAGAGATCGGCTTGATTTTGGTGAATATAGCTGTGCCTGAATACCCTTTTTTCACTGCATAATTCCAATATTGATAGTATTCTTCACCCTGTTCCAGAACAATCTGCCCTTCTTGCAGCTTCGTCTCCTGAACACAGAAAATATCTGCTTCTACTTCCTTAAAATAATCATCAAACCCTTTTTTCACACAGGCCCGAAGACCATTCACATTCCATGATACCAACTTTATCATTAACGTTTCTCCTTGCATTTTGCTTTGATAGTAACCAGTTTATCATATTACGGCCAGAAATTTATAGAGGGTTAGAGTCATCTTGAGCAGTTCCGTGAATAGATTTATGTCCTAATCATTTATTATCCATGATACAATAGCAAAATTGACTCTATACAAATTATCTAACACGTGAGGTAAAAAAACTTATGAATGCACCAAATCTTTTACGAGGGTTTAACTTTTTGTATTTTGCTCTGCTAGCCATGTTTATTCCCTTTCTGCCAGTCTATCTAAGTGAACAAGGTCTAAGCCCATCGCAAATCGGCTTCATTATTGGAACTGGTGGATTTGTTACCATCGTTGCCCAGCCTTTATGGGGGATGATCAGTGATAAAACGAAAACCATCCGCAAAGTGCTGTTAGCTCTGCTGTTATGCTCAGCGGTAACCGGATACTTTTTATTCGATTCCAGCAGTTACGTTGTTCTCATTCTTTTTGCTATGCTGCTGTATTTCTTCTTGATGCCCATTGATCCGCTGACAGAAAGCTTGAATTTCCGAGTCTCTGAGGCGGCTGGAATTAGCTATGGTTCTATCCGTACATATGGTGCGCTAGGTTATGGTGTTATGGCTCTGATTACTGGGTATGTGCTTGGTTTTTTCGGCTCTCATGGAATTGCTCTTCTGTTTGTTGCCATTTGCCTTATTAGCTTTATAGTAAGCTGGAACATGCCAGATGCCCCAGTCACAGGTAAGCCGGTCACGCTGGATAGCCTCAAGCACTTTTTTGGCAACAAAAAGACATTGATGTTTCTGGTGCTCATATTTATTAGCTCTGTACCCGCACGAATGAACGATACATTTATTGGAGTTTATATTCGTGAGCTTGGTGGCAGTCCTCAACTGGTAGGCCAATCGTTTTTCCTCGCGGCAATT
This sequence comes from Paenibacillus sp. FSL H7-0716, assembly GCF_038002705.1. NCBI lineage: Bacteria > Bacillati > Bacillota > Bacilli > Caryophanales > Paenibacillaceae > Paenibacillus > Paenibacillus sp. FSL H7-0716. Next base: position 297,916 of record NZ_JBBODA010000005.1, on the reverse strand, counting down.
AGTGAAATTATTGTCTTTGCATTAAGCTTCTGGTGGTTGCGTAAAGGAAAAGAACTGATTATCATATCGATTTCCGGAGCCTTCTATTTCCTTCGTTTTTTTATTTCAGCTTGGATCACTGATCCACACTTGTTAGCCTATTTGCAGATTCTGCAAATTCTTACCTTCCCTGTGTTCTACTCGGCTGCTATTCAATATCTGTACAGCATTGTACCTGAGGAATGGCGTGCTACAGGGCAAACCGTCCTTGCACTATTGTTCTTCGGTGTATCAGGTATCCTGGCTTCTTATGCTGGTGGGGCATTATATGATGCCTTTGGGGGTAAAGCTCTTTACTTAACGATCTCCGCAATGTCATTTGTCGGCATGCTATTCGGATTGATACTGTATCTGATTTATCGTAAAAAAACGGAATAAGCGTACGAAAATAAACCGGGGATTTCCCAGCCGCTTTCTAAGTGGCTATAGGACATCCCCGGTTTTTTCTATTAAAAAGTGCTAATTCACCATGGCATTCGCTCTAGCATTAATAGATTTTCAACATAGAATATCCTATCAAACGAAAAGGAGGTCGTTACTATGGCCATCGTATTACCGATTCAATATTTCAATTTAGCCCCAGTCATTGGTAAATCTTATTATGAAAACCTTGCAGGTGGTATTAACGCTGCTGTTACTGTGAACAATAACTCCAACTTCCCAGTAGATTTAGTAATCACTCGTGTGAATGCTCCAGTTATCACATACACGATTCCAGCGTTCAATAGCCTTACGCTTGCAGTTCATGCCCTTTTGGTAGCTGCACTCTTAAGCACTCCTGCTGGCACCACATTCGGAACTATTGAAATTTCAACATCAGATTTCTAATAGTGTAGTATTAAGCATCTCTAGCTGGAAGTTCAGCTAGGGATGCTTCTCTATGTGAATCTAGCTTAATCCTTCTATTGTATGCTGCTCCATAAGCTGCTTTAGCTTGGTTTCAGTATTCGAATCTCCCGCAGGAGTATAGATGCTGCAGCGTAAATCCGCACTGCCATGAACCTGCAAAGAGGTTAGATGAAATAACATTTTCCCCGCCTTGGCATGTCTGAATTCTAGTAATACATCCGGGGCTGAGCTAACCCGACTTTGCTCCCACATCTCATTAAAAGCCGGATGCAATTCTTTCAATTCCTCTATAAATTCATCATACCAATGATCCTCTACATACTGTCCGTAATACGCTCTAAAGATAGAAAGATATCCGCTGACGAATTGTTCCCAATTCACTGCTAAGCGCCTAAACTCCTTACGAACAAATAACAATCGGATCATATTCCGCTCTTCGATGGGCAGCTTTGAGAAATCAAGAAAAACATGGGCGGCAGCTTTATTCCAACCGACGATCCCGCAACGTCTATCAGAAATTATCGTAGGACAATATTTGAGTTCCTGTAAAATTTTCTGCAGCGAAGGACTAATTACAGAAGATTCATCTTGCGGATAGGGTGTGGTTCCAGTTCCAGTTTCTAAAGCCAGTGCAAAAAGATACTTTCGCTCATCTTTAGTCAGCCTAAGTGCAGTGGCAATACAGTCCAAAACAGATGACGAGACTTTTATATCTCTGCCTTGTTCAAGCCACGTATACCAGGTACTGCTTACACCTGCAAGCTGTGCAACCTCTTCCCTGCGGAGTCCTGGCGTTCTTCTGCGTGTGCCTTCCGGCAAGCCTACAGAGCTTGGTGAAATAGCCGCACGACGTGCTTTCAAAAAATCGGATAATGCTTGTAATCTTGTTTGATTAGCCATAAGCTACCTCCACTTTGAGATTCCTGTTCCTTTAGTATAGTACAAATTATACTAGGATAAACGATAACTTGTAATAGGATAAATAAAGTGGAAAAATACTAGTATACACTAGCTGAGGAGGTTCATTATGGAACGCGTAGTGATTACAGGCATGGGCTTAATCTCACCACTTGGGAATACAATCGGGCAATTTTGGGATCGGCTAATTTCTGGTGAATCGGGTATAACCCCGATCACTTCATTTGATACAACAGGTTTTAAGACGAGAATTGCTGGCGAAGTACGTGATTTCGATGCAGAGGGCAGATTTGGGCGTAAAGAAGCACGCCGAATGGACAGATTCAGTCAGTTTGCCCTCGCAGCTACTGAAGAGGCTTGGAAACATTCTGGCCTCCAGCTTGATAAGATTGACAAGGAGAGACTTGGCGTTTATGTAGGATCTGGCGTTGGAGGCATTCAGACCTTGATGGATCAAGGTACGGTCCTGAAAGAGCGTGGACCTGATCGAGTCAGCCCTACCTTAATTCCCATGATGATCTCCAATATGGCTGCGGCGATGATCAGCATTAAATTTGGAGCTCTCGGCCCGAGCATGTCTCCAGTAACAGCTTGTTCTATTGGCAATACTGCGATTGGCGAGGCCTTCCGTTTAATTCGTTATGGCGGTGCGGACATCGTTATAGCCGGGGGTTCTGAGGCTGCTATTACTGGAATCTCGCTGGCCAGCTTCGGGAATGCCACCTCTTTATCTACACGAAATGAGGAGCCTACTAAAGCGAGCCGCCCTTTCGATGGAGGACGGGATGGCTTTGTAATCGGTGAAGGTGGCGGCATAGTCATTCTTGAGTCACTCACCCATGCTCAGCGTAGAAACGCCAAGATTCACGGCGAAGTGATCGGGTATGGTGCTAGCTCTGATGCTTATCATATGGTTGCCACTCATCCAGAGGGGATTGGTGCCTATCAAGCTATGAAGTTAGCACTAAATGAAGCTAATCTCCAGCCCCACAATGTAGATGTAATCAGCGCGCATGCGACAAGTACAGTAGTAGGAGACCATTCTGAAACCCTAGCGATTAAAAAATTATTTGGCGAGCATGCCTACCACATCCCCGTAACCGCTAATAAGTCCATGACTGGACATGCTTTGGGGGCTGCTGGCGGCTTAGAAGCCATTGCGTTAGTTAAGAGTATCCAAGAAGGGATCATTCCTCCTACCATCAACCAGGACGCGCCTGATTCTATCTGTGATTTGGATTACGTACCTAACATTGCACGAAAAGCTAATCTCGAAGTAGGCATCTCCAATTCCTTTGGCTTCGGCGGCCATAATGCTGTTATTGTAATCCGAAAGTTCGTAGACTGATCTTACATTATAAAAGGGGTTTCAACTTAGCCATTACACATGACTAGTTGAAACCCCTTCTGCTCTTAATCCTTTTAAACTATCTTATTCCGAAGGTGATACATGACTTCCCCAGATAGAAATCCCTTCATTAGAAACCGCGGTGAACGTCATAACATTACTGGCTGTAGTTTCATTCCACTCTTTCAGGAATACACCCTTATAAGTAGAACCACCTATCGTTAACTCTGCAGTATGATCGTCGATAAGCTTCCACTTGCCCTTTACCGCGCCTTTGATTTTACCACTCTTCGTCAATTGAATTAGCTCCGATTGCACGATATCTGCCGTAATCTCTTTATTATGATTCACATATTTGTATTCGCCTGCGATTTGCTCTTTCGTATATTTATCAATGGTCTCGCCACCATAACGGTGTGGTGCGACCACCGGCCAGCCATCAGCGTTCATGAACATCTGGTGTAATCTAACCTCATGCTTTTCACCACGATTCGGGAACCGTGTATGGAAGATCAAATAATATTTGCCAGTCTCTTCATCGTAAAATGCGGAGTTATGTCCTGGTGATACATATCCTTCTCCACTTACTGGTAGCTCATCGTCATTATTCAGGAATTCGAAATTCCCCATGAGTTTAACTCCGTAAGGAGCATAAGCAGGATCATCAAACAATACGCCAGCTGTGCCCTGTGAATCGATCATATCCTGGCCCTCAGAATCTTCAAAAGGTCCATCAGGTGTCTTCGAGCGGGCTACACGGATGTTATATCCGCCATCAGCAGCCAGCCCCCCGTAGGATAGGAACAGGTAGTAGTAATCCGTCTCAGGACTGTACAGCATATAGGGAGCTTCTATCCGCGCATGATTTGCACCTAGAAGCTTTTTGCCATAACCTTGATCTGGCAGTGGGAATCCTGTACTTGTGTCCAGTTCCATAATAAAAATACCACCGGAATAAGAACCATACACCATCCACAATCTGCCTTCTTTATCAAAGAACACATCCGGATCTACAACATTCGGCTTTTGTGTGGCATCATAAGTTTCTCCGTCATCGCCTACGCCCACCATACCGGACTTTAGGAAGATCCCTTTGTTCTTATAAGGTCCTTCAATATGGTCTGACACGGCTATACCAAGTGCTGATAATGGGGAATCACCTTTACAGGCGTTGTAATACATATAATATTTTCCATCCGCCAATTGAATGACATCCGGTGCCCATAAAGTGTCCGTCTTTCCCCAGGTCAAGGCCTCATTTAATTCCTCTTTGACATTCGGGATGAGTACGTTTCCATCAACAACTCCAGAGGACAATTGAGTCCAGGACATCAGGTCGTCGGATTTAGCAGAAGCCAAATGCGAGCCAAACACATAGTACTTATTATCAGCCAAAATAATGGATGGATCATGTACAGAAACATTCTTGAAGACAGGCTGAACAGGTTCAGGTCCACTGTTTGTGTTACCAGAGTTAGCCGTGTCGTTGTTACATGCGGTTACAGCTAATAATGAAACACTAAGTAAAGTAGTCATAATTATCTTTTTCATCGTTATACCCCCTATGTATGCCTTTTCATTTTGAGATGAAAACGATAAATAGTCAACCCTTTTATTTAATTAAGTTCGTATTAATTCATATTTATTTAAATAATAGTGAACATTGTAGAAAATAAAAAAACGCCAAGCCAACTAAATGGCCTAGCGTTTCCTCTTATTATTTAGTTAAAACAAGTTGCTTACTTAGCGCCTTCTTGCACTAAAACTGGCTCTGGATAAGCGTTCTTAAGTATACGTTGTCTATTCTTAACGACTGTCGGCGGTTCCACCTTAGGAGCCATCGGATGCATTAACCAAGACTTCACCATATGGGTATCCGAAACCTTATACATTGGAGGCTCTTTCTCCATATCGATTTGCATCGCATAAGTGCTGCGAAGTGCGAAGGCATCACCCTTAGGCGGCTTGATCAAATCTGGAGGGGTACCAGGAATCGCGGTAAGCAAAGAACCTTTGCTCTCTAGACTTGGCATGGATGCAAGCAATCCCCAAGTGTAAGGATGTCTTGGATCGTAGAAGATCTCTTCTGCAGTACCCATTTCAACAATTTGTCCGGCATACATTACTGCTACACGATCCGCCATTCTTGCTACAACACCAAGATCATGGGTGATAAAAATAATCGCCGTATCAATCTTCTTCTGCAATTCCTTCATCAGGTCAAGAATCTGTGCCTGAATGGTAACGTCGAGCGCTGTAGTTGGCTCATCCGCAATCAGAAGCTTAGGGTTTGCTGCAAGTGCCATTGCGATAACGACACGTTGACGCATACCGCCACTGAACTCATGCGGATATTGATTGAAGCGGCGCTCCGGTGAAGGAATACCTACTAGCGTAAGAAGTTCAACCCCACGTTTATTGGCAGCTTCTTTGGAGATTTTCTCATGTTTGTGCAGTACTTCAGTAATTTGTCTGCCGACCTTCATCATCGGGTTCAAGGAAGTCATCGGATCCTGAAAAATCATACCGATCTCTTTACCACGAATCTTCTGCATTTGCTTCTCAGTTTTACCGATCAAATCTTGTCCATCAAATAAAATTTGTCCACGTTTATATTCTCCTGGCGGCGTTGGAACTAGCTTCATTACCGCTTGTGAAGTTACACTTTTACCGGAACCGGATTCCCCAACTATCGCTAGAGTTTCACCTTTATCTACATGGAAGCTAACACCACGGATCGCTTGTACTTCTCCACCGTGTGTTTTGAATGATATCGCTAGATCTTTTACCTCTAAAAGGCGCTCCATCTTGTCACCCTCTCATTTCCTCGTCAATTATGATAATGATTCTCACCAAGTTGTAAGCAATAAGTATTATTTTATCTAGTTCTAAGGGTTCTAGTCAAGATTTTTCTGAAAAAGATATGGCCAGCAGCAGCCTTATGTACTAGATCTGTTTAATGCGAGCCCTATTCTTCACGAACATCCACAATATTGGCGGAAGCAGCAAAAGAACTAACAGCAGAGACCATCCAATATCTCCAAGGGATACCAAGTTGTCATTCAATAGTCGATAATACGCATAAAGAGAATAGGGAAGAACTACTAGTACTGCTGTAACTACCCCTGGTGTATATACCTTTAAATATATCGTCTGTCCTAGATGAGTAAATACATGTAAGAAAAATACCGCTAGCACTGCCAAGTACAATAAATAATTGGAAAAGAATACTGCAATACAAGTTACCGTCACTATCAAAATATACACGAATAATACGTCCATTGCAAAATTACGTGTAGTCATTTGTAACATCGAATGATACGTCTTGCGCATAAACAAAGGAATTGCGTCCTCTAACCTGGTTCTATACTTTGCACCCCATGCTTCAATCGTTAATATTTCTTCAAAATCATGGAACATAAATAGGATCGGCAACAGCCACAGCAAACTTACGATATCTATATGTACACTTAGCCACTCAAACATGTGAATCCTCCCCCTTCTCCTGCTCAACCTCCTTACCTTCTTATGTTGTGATCTAGCTGAAAATGTTCTAACCCATGAAACGGTCCCAACCTTCCAGCAGATTATCCTGTGCCCACTGGAAATGGCCTTGGCTATCGTATTTACGCGAATAACACTCAATGAAATAAATTAAATCGATATATAAGTCGTAGAGCTTTTTGCGTGCACATTCATTAGGGCTATCAAAGCTGTCCCCATAACCTCTGCAGAAATGCTCAGAATCCTCAATATAGCGAAAATAATATTCCATAAGGTGATCGCCCCATAACGCCCGTTCCCAATCGATTAAGGCAACAATGCTTCCCTCTCGCACAAATACATTCCCATCCCACAGATCCCAGTGAACTAAACGTGGCTCAGTGACCACATCCATCACATGTATACGGCTGTTGATCTCCGCCTCAATCGTTTCTAAAGGAATGGGCATCTTTGCCTTTAAGCGTCGAGCATCATCAAGGAGGTTGCCAATCAAATTTTGAAAGGTTTCCCGCCAAGAAGTCCCCTTTATCTTCGAGGATACATTAAATAATCCGAAATGATCCCCTTGAATCTCATTAATAATCCGGCTATAACGACCTAATTCTTCCTCAATACAACTTCTTTGCTGCGGACTAAGCTCTTCCTTAATTTCATTATAGGGCTGGCCGATTATTTTCTCCATGAAAAAAAAGTCACTCGATATTAAATTTCTGCTGTTGTCATAAGCGTATACCTCAGGCACAGGTACCGTGCCTTTAGACTTCATTAGCTGCATTGCCGCAACCTCTGTAGCCATGATATCGTGCTCGTAACTTAGCGTGTCTGTCTCATCGGATGGCGATATTTTAAGGATCGTAGCTCTGCCATCTGACAAAAGGAGGTCATAAGCTGCGTTGAAATAACCTCCCGTCAATTCCGTACTTTGAATGATTTTCACATGGCTTCCAAAGGCAGCACCCACCAGAATGTCCTGCTGCTCAACCGTCAATTTTGTTTTAGTCTGACTTTCCAAGACTTCACCACCATACAGAGTTAAGTAAAAATGCAAAAACCAACCTCATAAAAGCCCAGGATTCATTGTATTGGATACAAGAAAGATAAACAATCCTTCTCCATTGGAATGAAAATTGTTAAAATTAGAAATAACACGTATCATTAGCTGCTATTCATGAAAGAGAGGAAACTATTATTATGATCATAAAACCTAGAACACGTGGCTTTATATGTACAACCGCACATCCGCAAGGCTGCGCTCGTCAAGTCGAGCGGCAAATTGAGTATATTAAGGCACAACCCGAGATCAAAGGACCCCGGAAGGTGCTTGTCATTGGCGCATCCACAGGCTACGGCCTCGCCTCACGGGTTACAGCCGCCTTTGGGGCTGGAGCCAGCACAGTAGGCGTATATCGGCCGAGCAGCAGCAATGGAGCCCGTACAGCCTCTGCTGGGTGGTACAATTCCGCCGCCTTCGAACAACTTGCGAAGTCTGCAGGTCTGCAATCCTACAGCGTTACGGGAGATGCGTACTCCAAAGAGACCAAAGACAGAACGATTCAGCTGATCCGCAGCGAATTAGGACAAGTCGATTTGGTCATCTACAGTGTTGCTTCTGGTCGCCGTACAGATCCGGAGACAGGTGAAGTATATCACTCTGTTCTCAAACCTATTGGCGACACCTTTACCAACAAAACTGTGAACTTTCATACGGGTGAAGTCACTCAAATCTCCATCGAACCCGCGACCGAAAAGGAAGTTCATGATACCATACGAGTGATGGGCGGTGATGATTGGCAGCTATGGATAGAAGCACTCCAGCAAGCCGGAGTATTAGCTGATCACGCAACCACTATTGCCTATTCATATATCGGATCAGAGCTTACTCAAGCCGTATATCGCCAGGGAACGATTGGACTTGCTAAAGACCATCTCGAAGCTACGGCGAGAACACTTAACGAAGCGTTATCTGTTACTCACGGTAGAGCTTATGTAGCGGTCACAAAAGGTCTTGTCACACAATCCAGCTCGGCGATCCCTGTCGTACCCCTCTATATTTCCGCCCTTTACAAAGTTATGAAAGAGCACGGTCTTCATGAAGGTTGTATTGAGCAAACCTATCGGTTGTTTGCTGAACATCTTTATGCAGCAAAAGGAACTCCTGTGGATGAAGAAGACCGTATCCGTATAGATGATTGGGAATTGTCTCCGGCAGTCCAGCAAGAAGTTATCGAAATCTGGAACCAGCTCACTTCAGACAATATCTACGACCTAACGGATCTGCATAGCTATAAACAGGAATTCTTCCAGCTATTTGGATTCGAGACAGAAGGTGTAGATTACGAAGCTGACACTGATCCAGATGTAACTGTTATAAATCTGCGCTAAAAATTATCGTGTTTTTAGATTATCTTCTACCTGAGGATAAGGGTTGTTCGAGAGCATACATTTCCTCTTCCAGAGAAATCATCTTTTGCTCAATCATTTTACGTGCATCTGCCAACGCTTGATTGTAAATATAAGGTGAAAGTTCTTTAAGCATAAAATCGAGAAGGTTCTCGCTGGCTAATTGCCCAATTTCACTGGACAGCTCTGTATCAAAATATTCTTGAATACTAGCTGTAATCTGAAGCTTATGTTCTCTCGGTATTTTTAACGGCTGCATAGTAATCCTCCAATCTAATTAGATACAGGAAAATGACGTGCTTTCGCACGTCATTTTTCACACCTATAACCTTCATTCACTGCTGCTTTTAAAACGGTTCCAACCCTCAGTCAAGTTATCATGCGTCCAACGGACATAACCTTCGTCTGCATATTTGCGTGAATAACATTCGATAGCAAGAATAAGATCAAGATAAAGATCATACAGCTTCTTCCGCTGAATCTCGTTCGGACTGTCGTAGGTTGTTCCGTACCCCTTATAGAAACTGGAAGAATTCTCAAAATGCCTAAAATAATACTCCATCAGCACATCACCCCATAGGGCTCTCTCCCAGTCAATCAGCGATACGATGACTCCATCCTTCACAAATACATTCCCATTCCATAAATCCCAATGCACCAGTCGTGGGTCGGTTACAGCATCTAATGCAGGGAGATACTTGAAAACTTCCTGCATAATCTCTTCACTGGACGCAGGGAGCTGTGCATTCAGCCTCTTGGCATCAGCAAGTACACTTTCCATCAGGCATGAAAAGGTCTCTCTCCACGAGGCTCTTGGCTCCTCTGAATCCGTTCCAAAAATGCCAAAACGTTCTCCGCGTAGCTCATTGATTATGCGATTGTAACGCCCCAGCTCAGTTTCGATAGCGTCTCTCTCCGGAAGTGAAAGACTCTCCTTCACGTCACTGTAGGGCTGGCCCTCCACCTTCTCCATAAAGAAATACGGAATAGGAATGAGCAGCAGACTTTCATCATAATGGTAGACGGCAGGTACGGGCACGACACCCTTATCTGCAACCATTCGGAGAGCTTCCACTTCAGTTCGCATAATGTTCTTCTCGTAACTTAACGTATCTGTCTCTACAGCAGGGGCAACCTTTAGAATGACAGATTTCCCAGTGCTGAGTTCCAAATCATAGGCTGTATTAAAAAAGCCTCCCGTAAGCTCTGAACTTAGGTTAATCACAGTTTCTGAACCGAAAACCGCTTTCACCAAAACATCCAGCTGTTCATCATTTAATTTAACTTTCGTGAAGCTCTCCATTTCGTTTAAACCCACCACATTTCTGTCAGCGGCTCCTCAATCAATACTTGTTGAAGATTACTTACAGCTTTGGAGAAACCCTCTTCAACAGACATCAGCCCGTCTTCATGCTCGATACTAACCACATAGTCATACCCAACCAAACGAAGTGCACTAATAATGTCAGCCCAAGTCTTAAGATCATGTCCAAAGCCGACAGAACGGAACTGCCAAGCACGGTCAAGCATCTTGGTATACGACTGCATATCAGTTAATCCGTGCATATTGACATTCACAGGATCGATAACGGTATCCTTCGCATGGAAGTGATGGATTGCACCTTGGCGTCCCAAAATATGAATCGCTTGCACAGGATCAATTCCTTGCCACCACATGTGACTCGGATCAAGGTTCGCACCGATCACTTCACCTGCTGCTTCTCTCAGCCGTAGCAGAGTACCTGGTGTGTGTACAGAGAATCCGCCATGCAGCTCAAGACCTACCTTTACATCATGCTGAGCGGCAAAGGCACCCCATTCTTTCCAATAAGGAATAACCTTGTTCTCCCATTGCCAGTCCAGAATTTCTTGATAATCATTGGGCCATGGAGCTACAGGCCAGTTCGGATATTTAGCACCCTCATGATCTCCAGGACATCCAGAGAAGGTATTCACAACCGGAACCCCTAGCTTCTGCGCCAATTTGACCGAGTTTACGAAATCCTCATGATCCTTTTGAGCAAGTTCTTTTTGCGGGTGCAATGGGTTACCGTGGCAGCTCAAAGCACTGATTGTAAGTCCGCGAGATTCCACAGCATGTTTGAATTCTTGTAAGGCTGTTTCATTCTCCAGCAGCATTTTAGGGTCGCAGTGGCTATTGCCAGGATTGCCTCCCGTACCGATTTCTACCGCCTTTAGCCCTTTGGATACTACATAATCAAGAGCATCCTCCAGCTTACGACCTCCAAACAAGACCATAAATACTCCAAGTTTCATTGTAGGCCACCTCCTCTTGGAAATAGTTTACTTTTTATTTATCGTAGATATCAAAATTCTTCACCACTTGATTACTCTCAGCAGCTTCAAAAATAACTTCAATCAAATTCTGCACCCGCATAACTTCGGCGTTCTTAACGATAGGTTCTGCTGTTCCCTCAATGACAGCAGCGAAATTATCATAAAAGCTAGAGCTTAACTCCGACGGCTGAGGTAATTCCTCAGTGATCGTTGCCCCCTCCGATGGAGGTGCCATAGTTTTAGTTAGTCCTACACCTGCACGAATCGGCTTCGGTTCGATTTTTTCGCCTGCGTTATTTCTTGTCACCAATCTTCCAGTTAAAGACCAGTCTTCAATAATTCCAGTGCCTTCGATACCTTTCACATACCATCTTGGCAATGTAATAAAGTTAGTCGTCCCAACCTCTACAATCGCTTTAATTCCATTCTCAAATTGCAGAATAGCTTCAAAACCGTCATCGACATCGTTTCCTAAAATAAAGCTTAGACTACTGCTCACACTGGTAATTTTGCTGTCAATCATGAATAATAGCTGGTCCAATAAGTGAACGCCCCAATCCAGCAGCATCCCTCCGCCTTGTGCCTTAACATGACGCCAGTCTCCAGGAATTCCGTTCGCTCCGTGCACGCGGGATTCGATCTGGAATAGGGATCCAATCGTCTCCTCATCGTACATTTTTTTGATGGTTAAAAAATCTTCATCCCAACGTCTGTTCTGATGCACCATAAACACACGTCCAGCTTCATCAGCGGCCGCCAGTATTTCTTGAAATTCAACCTTGGATAGAGTAACTGGCTTCTCACAAATGACATGTTTGCCAGCTTGTAATGCACGTATCGCAATTTCTTTGTGCACATCGTTTGGCGTAGCAATTAGAATAATTTCGACCGAAGAATCTGCCAATACTTCTTCATAACTTTGGTACGCCTTGTAGCCAGCGTCGTTGGAATTGGCACGACGTTCTTCAAGCACGTCGTACGTTCCAACTACGATTAAGGTAGAGGTCTCTTTTATCAACCCTGCGTGATAACTTCCCATTCCTCCAAAACCAACAATGACTACAGAATGTCTGTTTGAACTCATGAACTTCACACCTGCTTCTCGTTTAGTTATCTGATGTCCCGTCAAAATACACAGCACGACCTGTACGGGAAGATTCGTAAATAGCCTCCAAAATTTGGGTAACGACAAGGGCTTGTTCAGGTTTAACTACTGGTTCTTTATCTTCCCGAACTGCTTCAAGCCACAAGCGAGCTTCACGATCGGATTCACTCTCTTGTCCTCCGTTAAAGAAAGCTACTCCCCCTGCGGACAAGTCAATTTTAGTCTCGTATAGACGGCCACCACGGTCACCATTTAAGCGTAACCCGTCCTTCATATCTGCGCCACCCTCTGTACCTGCTAGGAGCGTCTTCGCTTCTCCAAATTCAGATACATTAAGAGCCCAGCTTGATTCCAGTACAATTGTAGCACCATTTTCCATGGTAATAAATCCAAATGCTGAATCTTCTACTTTAAATTGTTCAGGGTCCCATGGACCAAAAGCATTTCCGCCGTTTTTACGGTTACCTAGCTTATGGAAAGTCGAGCCCATAACACTACGCGGTTTATAATTATCCATCATCCATAATGTTAGATCAAGCGCATGCGTACCGATATCGATCAGTGGACCGCCGCCTTGCTTTTCTTCATCCAGGAATACACCCCATGTAGGAACCGCGCGACGACGAACGGCAATCGCTTTTGCATAATAGATCTCACCAAGCTCACCGTTTTCACAAACGTCTTTAAGATATTCACTATCCGCACGATAACGGTTCTGATAAGCTACAGACAATTTCATACCAGTGCGTTTGGCAGCCTCTAACATTTCCTGTGCTTGAGCTGTAGTCTTCGCCATTGGCTTCTCACACATTACATGATTGCCAGCTTCCAATGCTGCGATTGTGATCACGGAGTGACTGTCATTCGGTGTACATACATGCACGATATCGAATCCTCCGGCTTTCAAAAGCTCTTGATAATCTGTATATACAGCCGCGCCTTCAGCACCATAGGTTTTTGCTGCTTCCTGTGCACGTTCTTCGACGATATCACAGAAGGCTACCATTTCAGCATCTGCTTGACGTGACAAACTTGGCATATGTTTTCCGTTAGCAATTCCACCGCAACCGACAATAGCAATTCTCAACTTTTTAGACATGAACATTTCCCCCTTGATTAGCGTATGCTTTTACCCATTTCAAACTATCTTCTACACTTCCTAATGGTGAACGGCTGCAATAATCCTGCTCCACTACCGCCCACTCTACCTTTGCCTGTACAGCCGCATCAAGAATTGCTGTAAGGTTTACTTCTCCTTCGCCTAGAACAACCGTTTCTGGTGAACCATCCTCATGTTTCTTCAAATCTTTCAGATGGATGATCGGCAACCGGCCAGCGTATTTGTTGATATATTCTACGGCATCATAACCTGCGTGATGTACCCAGCATGTATCCATTTCAACTTGCAGTAAATCAGCTGGCACCTCTTCAAACAAACCGTCAAACGCTGTACGGTCACCATATCGATCAGTTAACTCAAAGTCATGATTATGGTACAAAAGAACTGCTCCACGCGCCTTGCACTTTTCTCCAATAATCTTCAGATTCGCAGCAACTTCTTCATAGTTACGTTGTTCTTCTGACAGATACGGCACAATCAGATTATGATTTCCAATCTCCAGGTTGTACGCGATCTCTGCCTCTGTATCATTCAACAACGCGTCATAGGGACGGTGTGCGCCCAGCGCTACTAATCCAAGTTCATCAAGCAATTTTTTGACTTCTGCTGCGCTACGGCCGAAGTAATGGAAAAACTCTACACCTTTATAACCAAGGGCTGCTACTTTACGCAGTGTCCCTTCAAAATCCTGTTCCAGTTCTTCTCTGAGCGTATACAATTGCAGGCCTATCTTCAGCATTTTCGAATCACTCCAATTGGATTTAAAGTTAGCTTTCTGTAGTGTCAATCACTTGAACAATAATGCTGTAACAGAATTGACTAATCTGATTCTCATCAGTTTCCTTAAACTGTCATTCTTGCAAGCACTGATAATACCGACTGTTTCTAGCGTTGATGGTCGATTTCTTTCTTTATTGCTTAGCTACATAGTAATATGAAAGCGTATATATTAAAATGAATAATATGATTAAAACATGAACAATCTGCTTATCATTTCTATAAACCAGGAGGACCTATGACTCACTCTGCTACCTGTCACGTATTATCAGCCGGATTTTCTTTTCATCGCAAGCCTTTTCATATGTCTCAAAGTCAAGGGAACCAGAACTTTCTTATACGTCTGCAAACGGAAGGAAGAAGCCGTGCATTGATCGATGGTGTGATGTCACCTGTGGAAAGCGGGGATATTATGTTATTCGCTCCAAATGATCCTTACTATTTGATCATAGATAAAGAAGAGTACCCAGTAGGCAAGCCACGAATTGAAAGCGGAGATTATCATATCTTTTGCGGGGGAACATGGATTGATGAATGGTGGCAACGTTCACAAAGACCCACTCGCCTAAGTGTGCCGCTTAGTGAGAATTTTCTTGGCTTGTTTCGCCAATTGATTCTGGAGCACCGTCGACTTTCCGACTTCTCTCCAGAAATATCTGCCTGCTATCTGCAAATTCTATGTATGGAAATCGACCGGCTAATTACAGACCAGCCAGCAATTACTCCAAAAGGTTATTTGGCATACCGAATGAAGCAATATGTTGAGGAGCACGCAACCCTTCCCTTTCTATTGGAGGATGTAGCAGGTTTTGTGGGTATATCCGTCTCGCGGGCCGTTCATTTATTTAAGGAAGCCTTTGGGACCAGTATTATTAAATATGTAAACGATGTCCGACTGGAAATGGCCAGAGAACGGATAACCTTCAGTCCCATGCCGCTGGAGCAAGTAGCAGAAACTTGTGGTTTTGCGAACTATACCTATTTTCACCGGGTCTTCCGAAGTCGTTTCGGTATGTCACCAAGAGAATATCGTGTGCACAGCAGAGAACAGGTGTAAATGAAGAAAACCCGTTTCATTGCAAAAAGGTTGTCCCTTAGTAGAAAAGGCTACTTTTAGGACAACCCCTGCCTCTATATTTGAACATAACTCGTGAGCATGAGATTATTCTTTTACAGCCGAAATGATCAGGAACATCGGTCTACGCTCCTCATCCTTCATCCATGGATCATTACTCATTTCTTCTGAAGGCTTTGGTTCTTTAACCGCTTTAATAGTAAAGCCAGCTTCTATCAGGTCATTGAAGTAGGTGAAAATCGTGCGATGGTATTTAATCACATTTTCAGTTAAGAATTTAGTTTCACGAAGTCCTTCTGATTGATAATGATCTACGGGCCAATGCAGACGGTTTCCTTGCTCATCGGTATACCAGTCTTGCTCTTCCCGTGAAGTAAAGATTGGATGCTCCACTGAAAAAATAAAACTCCCGCCTGGCTTAAGAAACACATGGACTTTGCGGCAGATGGCTGCAAAAGATTCAATATAGTGGAAAGCCAATGAACTGAGGACCACATCAAATTGCTCGCTCGCAAAATCAATGTCCTCAATCGGCAGCTGGATATAAGTTATAGCAGGATCGTTCGTTTTTTCACGCGCCTGTTGCAGCATTTTTCCCGAGATATCCACACCTATAACTGAACTCGCCTGCTGCTCACGGGCATATAGGCAATGCCAGCCGAAGCCGCAGCCTAGATCAAGCACACTTTTATTATGTAAGTCTGGAAGAAGCGCCTTTAATACATGCCATTCTCCTGCTGCTGCAAGCCCTCCAATAGAACGAGGCATTTGCTGGTAGGCTGAGAAGAAATTCGAATCGTCATATTTATTTTGCTTCATCTGGGATACATCTCCTATATATTATTTCTTCAATTACTATACGCTGAGCGACGTCCTCTTATCAAATAGCCAATAAAAAAGGAGCATCATCTTGGAAGATCTGCCCCTTATATCTATTCTTATTCAATTGTTCCTGCTTGCTTGGTGTTAACCGTACATGCTGTGAAATGGCTCCATAATCACTATTCGATCTACGACTTTGTGCTGCGCACCAGGCTCCGGAGCGCTCTGCCTTACGCAAGGCTTTTTGTGTCTTGGTTCGTGCCATGTGACACCACTCTCCTATTCATAGGTAAATGATTATTGATCTTACAACTATAAGACAACTTCATTTTAACATATTCCAGACTATGAGCGAAGCAAGAATTCCGTTACACTTAGAGCAAAGCTAGTATTCTATCTTATCTAAATAGATGCGGAGGTTTAAAGGATGAATTACCAGGTTTTGTATGAAGGTGCTTTTGCTATGTTAAAGGTCCAACTAAATCCCGGTGAAAGCGTAAAGGCTGAAATGGGCGCAATGGTCGCGATGTCACCTAACGTAGAATTAAAAGGAACCGTGGATGGTGGTTTAATGCGCGGTCTCGGGAGAATGCTGAGCGGTGAGAAATTCTTCTTTCAAGAACTTAGAGCGACCCGTGGTCAAAGTGAGGTATTGCTGTCCCCTGGCTCACTCGGCGATATTCAGGCGATAGAATTAGACGGATCGTATAAGCTGTTAGTTCAAAAAGACGGATTTCTCGCCGGAACTGAAGGCATTCAAGTAAATACCAAAATGCAGAATTTAACCAGAGGGCTCTTCTCCGGTGAAGGCTTCTTCATTGTAGAAATCAGTGGCAGAGGAACGGTGTTCCTGTCTTCCTTCGGTGCTATCCATGCGATTAATTTAGGACCTGGTGAAGAAATGATTATCGATAACGGACACCTCGTAGCATGGCCAGATTATATGGACTATAAGGTAGAAAAGGCAGCCTCTGGCTGGCTAAACAGCATAACCAGTGGTGAAGCACTTGTCTGCCGCTTCCGTGGAGAAGGTGTAATTCTCGTTCAGAGCCGTAACCCTGGCAGCTTCGGAACGTGGATCAAATCCTTTGTACCTACTCGAAGCTAGACTTCCTAAAACGCAGTAATCAAAAAAGACACAGGCTTGGAGAAAGCCTGTGTCTTTAGGTTAGAAAGCGATCTTACGAGACTGCTTTATCTGCTTCTGCTTTTGCTTTTTTGCAGCCAGTACGTTTACATGTTGCATAAGTACCCTTGAAATCAAGGCGGTGATCCGTGACGTTAAAGCCATATTCACGTTCCACTCTTCTCTCCAGCTCCACAAGCCAGTCGTCCTTAATTTCCTCCAACCTTCCGCATACGCTGCATATCAAATGATGATGCATATGTGAATGATCGTTCCCGCGCAAATCGTAACGGGCAACTCCGTCTCCGAAGTTCATCTTCTCTACAATATGAAGCTCACATAAAAGCTCAAGTGTACGGTATACCGTTGCCAGGCCCAGATGTGGATAGCTGTTCTTAACAAGCATATATACTTCTTCTACGCTTAAATGATCCTTCTCATTGTCGAGCAGAACGTTCACTATTGCTTCACGCTGAGGCGTTAATTTATATTTTTGCGCCGCAAACAATTGACTGATATTTGATATTTGATCCATTTGGTCTCCTACCTTCCCGGAACGATTTAACATCCGTACCCTCTGAGACGCTCCTATTTATGCAGTTAAGACAAACCATAAATAGTAATCGTTACGATATAATCATAACAAAATTAACCACGAATGAAAAGAGCCTGACATCATTATATCATTTCATGCCACTTATCCAAAGTACTACACCCCAATCTGGCCCATATTTCTATTAAAATCTACTTTTTCGTGAAATAATACAGATTAGACCGCAACCTTTCCATAATTTACAACGTTAAAGGAGTGACAAAGGCTAAGGAGCCTATCCATACAACGAGGTGAAAAGACATGAACATGAAAAAAAGCACGCTAGCAGCGATCACAACCGTAGCCATTTTCTCCTTTTCTTTGGGTGGTCAGATGTTTGCAGCTGGGAACACCTTTAAGGATATTGATAACATAAACGGCAAAGAAAAAATCATTTCTTTAAAAAATCAAGGGTTAATTAAAGGGGTCAGCGAATCTCAATTTCTCCCTGGCTCTAAGGTCACTACAGCCCAAGGGATTCAGTTTATCTCCGGCGGTCTCCAGCTCAGCCTCGCAGCCATAGACTTTAACAAAGCTCCTGTTGCCAGCGGCTTGTTCACAAAAGTAAAAGACAAAGCCTGGTACGCTGAAGCCTTCATCAATGCTTATTACAATCAAGTTAAGCTTCCAAAAGATATTGATCCTAGCCTAATTATGACCAAAGAGCAATTCACTAACTATCTAGTGCAAGCGATCGAAGGCGTAGGTAATCTGCCGATGATCAATATCGTACCAGTAGATATCGCTGATGAAGCTTCTCTGACCCCTGCGTATCAAGGCAGTATTCAGCGCTCCCTGAAATACAAGATCAATACTTTAGACGCTAACGGAAAGTTTAATCCAAAAAGCGAACTCACCCGTGCCGAAGCAGCGATTATGCTCTACAACGCTTTGGAGTTCCTGAAAACTGGAGTATAAGCCAAATTTCAGTAACTCTTCTCATTTGAATAATCTACACAAGAAAAAGCAGCTCCGGATGATTCCTGAGCTGCTTTTTCATATATATTGTCTTTCTACTCTTCTTCACCATTCAGTCTATTCAGAAATTGCAGAGCCCGGAGATTCTTCGGGTGCTCCAGCACTTCTTGCGGAGTCCCTTGCTCTAGAATATGACCACCATCCATCAAAATGATCCGGTCCGCTACATCGGCGGCAAATTTCATCTCGTGGGTCACAATCACCATAGTCATACCTTCTGCTGCTAATTGTTTGATGACCTTAAGCACTTCCCCTACCAGCTCAGGGTCGAGCGCCGAAGTGGGCTCATCAAACAACAGCACTTCTGGATCTACCGCCATAGCCCGGGCGATGGCCACTCTCTGCTGCTGCCCTCCTGACAGCTGATGGGGGAAGTTATCAGCTTTATCTGCCAAACCTACCTTAGCCAGCAGCTGAAGCCCCCGCTTACGCGCTTCTTCCTTGGATCGTTTTAAGACAGTTACCTGTCCCTCCATCACATTGCCAAGCGCAGTCATATGCGGAAATAAATTATACGATTGAAAGACCATCCCTGTTTTCTGCCGAAGGGCCAATACGGAATTCTGAGGAATTTTCTTATGATCTGTAAAATTAATGGTGATATCCCCAAGTGACAGGCTGCCTTGATCCGGGATTTCCAACAGATTAAAACAGCGCAGCAGTGTAGTCTTTCCCGAGCCGGATGGCCCAATAATGACAAGTACCTTTCCATGCTCCATTTTCAGATCAATACCCTTTAACACTTGGAGTGCGCCGAAGGATTTATGCAAATTAATGATTTCAATCACAAGTATCTCTCCTTTAGGTCGCAGAGTAACGATCGAGTCGTTTCTCCAAGTAATTTTGCAGCGCCGACAGCACAGAACAGAACACTAAATAAAACAATCCTGCTTCGGAGTATACCAGCAAAGGCTCATAAGTGGTAGAAGCTACCTGCTGAGCAGTTCTAAACATCTCCGTATAGGTGATGATCGCTGCAAGCGATGTATCTTTGACCAAGCTAATAAAAGAATTGGATAACGGCGGTACAGAAACGCGTGCAGCTTGTGGCAGAATTACGCGGCGCAGAGCCTGCCCACGAGTCATACCAACTGAGAAGGCAGCTTCCCACTGGCCTTTATGTATCGACAGGATAGCAGCGCGTACGATTTCCGATGAATAAGCCCCTACGCTAAGGGTAAATCCAATGGTGGCGGCAATGAAAGGGTCGAGTACAATACCAACAGCCGGCAAACCATAAAAAATAATAAATAGCTGCACTAACAACGGGGTTCCCCGAATGACCCATACATAAAAACGGGCGATTAGCTTCGGAATTACCCACGGTGAAAGACGTGCCAACGCGGTTAGGATCGCCAAAATCAATCCAAGCACAAAGGAAAGCAGCGCCAACGGAATGGTAAAAGCCACCCCGGCTTTAAGCAGGGGTAGCAGTGTATCTAAGAAAATTTGTATTTTGCGGTCATCCATTATTCAGACATCCTTTTTAGCTTCTAGGCTTAATTAGCCTTGCTAGCCTTGTATTATTTTGAAACGTCAGCTCCAAAGTATTTCTCGGAAATTTTCAAGTACGTTCCATCACTTTTCATCTCTTTAATCGCATCACTGACCGCTTTCACCAGCTCATCATTGCCTTTCAGGAATACCGCGGCACTTTGTGATCCTTCAGGAATCTCGTCAACCACTTTAATTTTTGCATCTGGTTTTTGTTTTTTCAGATCCAGATAAGACAAGCCATCATTCACAGTTGCATCAATACGTCCCGAAGTCAGCAGGTCCATCGCTTGATTGAAACCGTCCGTAGCTACGATTTCAGCACCGTTCTCACGAGCGATGTCGGATAAGTTACTTGTCAGGGATTGTCCGGCTTTTTTACCCTTTAGATCAGCAAAGTTCTTAATCTCCTCATTGTTTTCGCTCACGATCAATACTGCCTTGGATACAATATAGGGTTCAGAGAAATCATATTTCACTTTGCGATCTTCGTTAATGGAAACTTCATTGAAAATGACATCAAACCGTTTCGCATCCATCCCAGCAAAAATACCATCCCACTGAGTTTCAAAAAATTCAGCTTCAACACCTAAACGTTTGGCTACTTCTTCGGAAATTTCTACGTCAAAACCAGTCAATTTCCCCGCAGTGTCATGATAAGTAAAAGGTGCATAAGTCCCTTCTGTACCTATCCGCAATTTGCCGCTGGCCTTCACAGCCTCTAAACTGTTTTGCGCTGAAGATGCTGCTCCACCATTCGTTCCAGCTGTTGGTTCAGCAGCCGTATTGGTATTCGAATTATTGCCGCAAGCCGCTACAAGGACCACGGTTAACGCCAATATAATAGTTAAACTCCATTTTTTCATTATTAAATCCCCTCTCTCTATCCGGTTTTTTTCCGGTAAATTGAATAGTACACTGCCATCACATGATCGTCAATACTTTTTTTCCGATTATATACATCGGAATTGTAATATTAACTAGATTTCTACTTATATCTTACCCAATCTTGGATTAATCCTTCACTTCTTTCTCTCTTTACTTCTCAGAAAGATATGGTATATTTATAAACAAATTAATATGGACCTGTTATTTCACTAGGGGAGTCGGCCGACTGAGACGGAGCTTCAAGCTCCGGACCCTTGGAACCTGATCTGGATCATACCAGCGGAGGGAAGTGGAGCGGAATTTTCATCAAGCATGTTTAGTGTTATTATGCAGAATGAACTTTTTGACCCATTCATTTCCTCTGGAAATGAATGGGTCTTTATTTGTTTAGGCGCTCCACAAAAATATTAGGAGGTTAGATCATCACGACCATTTTATCTATTCAAGGCCTAACCTACTCTTTTCCGGAAACTGAACAACCCCCTGTATTCGCAAATCTATCCATGGATATCAGGCAAGGGGAATTCGTCTCCGTAGTAGGGGCTAGCGGATGCGGGAAAAGTACATTTTTCAAAACGATTGCCGGTTTACTCGAACCTACTCACGGAAAAATAAAACTCTCTACGCACCCCTCAACCGCTAGTCGTTTAGGCCAGATCGCTTATATGCCTCAGCAGGATTTATTGCTGCCTTGGAGAACAGTGCTCGACAACTGCCTTTTGCCCTGGGAGATCAAGCCCAGATTTAGTAAACAGGATACGATCACTCAGATTCGGGAAATGTTGGTCCGCTTCGGCTTAGCAGATGTAGAGAAGGCTTATCCCCATGAACTTTCGGGAGGAATGAAACAGCGAGTCGCATTTCTGCGCACCTTAGTGGCTGGAGGCGGAAGTGGTCTTATGCTGCTGGATGAGCCCTTTGGTGCTCTCGATGCCATGACCAAACGTGAGATACACCGTTGGCTGTTGGAGTTATGGGGTGAACTGAATCAGACGATTATGCTCATCACTCATGATCTGGAAGAAGCACTATTGCTCAGTGACCGGATTTATTTATTATCTGGCGGTGCGCACAGCGAATTACAGGAGATCGTTGTCGATCTACCAAAGCCAAGACATTATAAGATGAACTATGAACCCCGGTTTATAGCACTACGGGCAGAGTTGGAGCGAAGATTGCATGCAACGTATACCTTTTAAAAAACATCTAGACAATTATGGTCCCTTCGTTCTTCTGGTACTGCTCATTCTTGTAATCTGGGAGTCAGCTGTTCGCCTTCACATGATTCCAGCCTTTATTCTCCCTGCACCTTCATCTATTGGCTTCGCATTGATCGAGCACAGGCAATTATTATTCGGACAGCATTTATTGGCAACGTTACAGGAGATACTGGTGGGTTTTGTCCTTTCTGTGGTTTGTGGTGTATTGCTGGGCACTGGAATGTTCCTGTATCGCCCCATAGAAAAGACCATCTATCCCTTCCTTATCATTAGCCAGACGATCCCATTAATTGCGCTATCCCCCATTTTTATTATGTGGTTCGGATATTCGCTGTGGAGCAAAGTGGCTGTGGTGTTTTTGACGGCTTTTTTTCCAGTCGTAGTGAGTACATATGATGGACTTCGTACAAGTGGCCAGACCTACAAGGACTTATTATTAACATTTGGTGCAAACCGCTGGCAGCTGCTTGTCAAAACCCAAATTCCACTGGCGTTGCCTGCCTTTTTCTCTGGCTTAAAGCTGTCCATTGTATACTGCGTCATCGGAGCTACTATCGGGGAATGGCTCGGCGGCAGTAAAGGACTCGGTTACTTCAGCCGCAGAATGGCCGGAAATATGCAGAGCGATGAAATGTTCGCGGCTGTATTTCTGTTGTCCGCGCTTGGTGTTGTGCTTTTTCTGGCGATAGCTTTACTCGAACAATTATTTTTAAAGAAAAGAGGATCTAACCAATGAATCAATTAAAATCCCCACAACGAGGACTTATTTCTGTATTTCTAGTATGCACACTTTTGCTCTTAAGCAGCTGCGGGAAGGCAGACAAGCTAAATAACAACTCCCAAACCGGTTCCTCCAATACCGAAAATAAGCAGTCACACAAGCTGACGATTATGCTTGATTGGTATCCCAATGCCGTTCATTCCTTTCTATACGCTGCGCAACAGCAAGGTTTTTTCCAAGAGGAAGGTTTGGATGTCGAGATCAAAATGCCTGCGGACAGCAATGATGCCCTAAAGCTTGTAGCAGCAAATCAAATTGATCTAGCGCTCAGCTATCAGCCTCAGGTGCTTATGGCACGCGGCGAGAAAATCCCTGTACGTTCGATTGCAGCAATCGTGCGGCATCCACTGAATCATCTGATGGTTCCTCAGGCTGGCAGTATTCATAGTCCCAAAGAGCTCGCTGGAAAAAAAATCGGCTATTCCTCCATTCCGCTCTATGAAGCGATGATTCGGACAATGATCCAGAGTGATGGAGGCGATCCTTCATCCGCCAAGCTGATTGACGTAGGTTTTGACCTTATCCCTGCGATCTCTACAGGACAAGTGGACGCAATAATAGGCGGGTTTATCAACCATGAACAACTGATCCTTGAAAAAGAGGGACATTCGGTCACCTCGCTTAATCCAACGGATTACGGAGTACCTGACTATTATGAGCTTGTGCTGGTGGCCAGCGAACAAGGATTGCAAAATTCTGAAGCTTACTTTAAAAAATTTCTAAATGCCATAACAAAAGGACAGGAATTTGTGGAGCAGAATCCTGAACAAGCCCTGGATTTACTGGTTGCACATGAAGATGCAACTTCACCGCTCGACAAGGAGATTGAGAAAAAAAGTCTTGAGATTCTACTGCCGCTGATGAATGCTGGCGATCAATCTTTTGGTTATCAAGACCCGACATCTTGGGAAAAGGTTCAGGTGTGGTTATCCACCAACGATCTTCTACCAGAAGATATTAAAGCACAGGAAGCTTTTATCAATCTGTAGCATTTAGTTAATTATTTATCCAATCTTGAGGAGGAATTATGATGAGTTATTTAGCCAAAGTACGGGAAGCCAACCCGTTGATCCACAACATCACTAATATTGTAGTAGCCAATTTCTCAGCCAACGGTCTGTTGGCGCTGGGTGCCTCTCCCTTTATGGCGGATGCCCACGAAGAAGTGATCGACATCGCCGCTATGTCGTCTGCTGTCGTTCTAAATATCGGCACTCTCAATGACTACGCCATTCAATCAATGTTGCTCGCTGGTAAATCCGCTAATAAACACGGGGTTCCCCTAGTGCTTGACCCGGTAGGTGCAGGCGCAACTTCTTATCGGACCGCTGTCACTCAAAAGCTAGTGAATGAGATGCAAATCACCGCACTGCGGGGGAATGTGGCTGAAGTCGCTAATGTCATTGGGGAGAGCTGGTCCATTAAAGGGGTGGATGCTGGCGAAGGTGAAGGCGATGTAGTTCTTTTGGCTGAAGCTGCTGCGAGGAAGTTAAGCTGTGTGGTCATCATAACTGGAAAAGACGATGTGATCACGAATGGAAAGAACACTTATATTGCCAGCAACGGTCACCCTATTCTCACGAAGGTTACAGGAACTGGCTGCTTGCTCAGCGCTGTTGTGGGTGCATTTCTCGCGGTAAGTGGAGGTGCCTCGTTGGAGGCCGCAGTGGAAGCCCTCTCCTTCTATGGAGTAGCAGCTGAAATCGCCGCTGAACTAACAACTGGTCAAGGGCCGGGAAGCTTTCAGGTTGAGTTTCTAAATCAACTGACATGGGTCACGCCAGAAGTCTTCCTAGAAAGATCTAGTATCAAACAGCTCAGTTAATGACCCTCAAAGGAGTGAATTCGATGATTATATCCAAAGCTCTAACCATTGCCGGCTCCGACAGCGGCGGTGGTGCTGGCATTCAGGCAGATCTAAAAACCTTTCAGGAGCTTTCTGTCTATGGCATGTCCGTCCTCACTGCTGTGACAGCGCAGAATACGCTGGGTGTCCAAGGGGTTTATCCAGTGACTCTGGAAGCTATAAAACAGCAGCTTGATTCTATAGGACTTGACCTGCAACCAGATGCCGTAAAGACCGGGATGTTATTTAACAGGGACATCATCCGCATTGTGGCAGATAAAATTAAGCATTACGGCTGGTCTAATCTTGTAATTGATCCTGTGATGGTCGCTAAAGGAGGGTCCACACTGCTGCTGCAGGAGGCGGTTCAATCCTTAATCAGCCATCTGCTGCCCTTAGCATTGGTGACGACACCCAATATTCCCGAAGCCGAAATGATCACAAAGATGACGATCACCACCATCGAAGAACGCAAAAAAGCGGCCAAAATCATTCATGGCATGGGCTCCAAATATGTAGTGCTAAAAGGGGGACATGATACCTCGACCACAGCCGTAACCGATCTTCTATATGATGGTGACGAATATACCTTATTAGAGAGTAGCCGGATTCAGACCAGACATACGCATGGTACAGGCTGCACCTATTCAGCAGCAGTCACCGCCGAGCTAGCCAAAGGCAAATCCGTAACAGAGGCCATACAAACAGCCAAAGCGTTTATACAAGCGGCGATTGAGGACGAGCTGGGCATAGGGGCTGGACATGGACCAACCAATCATTTTGCGTATCAGAACAGACTGCGAGGGATAAACAGTGCAACGAATGAATAGTGAACATCTGCGAGATCTATTAAAAGTCTATTTCATTATGGGCAGCGTAAATTGCCGTAAAGCTCCAGTTAAGGTGCTGCAGGAAGCGGTTGCTGGGGGCATAACCATGTTTCAATTCCGTGAAAAGGGGACCGGATCCTTAAGCGATAAGGCGCGACTTAATCTTGGGAGACGACTTCAAAAGATCTGTCATGCCCATGGCGTGCCCTTTATCGTGAATGACGACATTGATTTAGCGATCGCACTTGATGCGGACGGAATTCATGTAGGACAGGAGGATACACCTGCATTGGCGATCCGCCAGCTACTTGGAGAGAATAAAATCATTGGTGTATCCGCTCACTCCTTCGCTGAAGCTCAGCAGGCGATTGCCGATGGAGCCGACTATCTGGGCGTGGGTCCCATTTATCCTACGTCATCCAAGGAGGATGCCAAAGCTGTTCAAGGCACTACGATTATTGAAGAACTAAGAAATAAAGGCATTATCATCCCTTTGGTTGGCATTGGGGGAATCACACTGCAAAATGTTGCACCAGTATTAGCAGCTGGTGCGGATGGGATCTCTGTTATCTCAGCGATTGCCGGAGCAGAAGATATTACAACAACTGCCAGAGGCTTTGTTGACAAAGTCAGTTTAAGCGGGACATAAGCTCATACAGCTCTTCACTGCTTAAATGCCGCCATTGTCCCATCTCCAAGCCTTCTAATGTAATATTCATAATTCTTATGCGCTCCAGCTTTAGTACTCTATATCCTAACTCCTTGCACATTCTGCGTATTTGCAGATTAAGACCTTGAGTTAGGATAATTCTAAACTGACATTCTGTGATCCGATAGACCTCACAAGGTTTCGTTGTGACTCCAAGAATGTTCACACCGCTACACATCGCTTGTAAGAATTCTGACGTAACCGGTTTATCTACATGAACTACATATTCTTTTTCATGCCCATTCTCGGAACGCATCATTTTATTTACGATCTCTCCATCGTTGGTTAACAAAATGAGGCCTTCCGAGTTTTTATCTAATCTGCCGATCGCAAAGATCCGTGAAGGATACCCTACAAAATCAATAATGTTCCCAGCCACATGTGGTGCTGCTGTACAGGTAATGCCTATCGGCTTATTCAAAGCGAGATACACTGGCTCCCCTTTACTGCTTGTTATCGGCTCCCCATCGATCCATACGATATCCTCTGGCTCTATAAGAATGTTCGCCTCACAGACAATACCGTTCACAGCGATTCGACCTGCTGCAATTAATCGCTTGGTTTCCCTTCTGGAACAAAAGCCTGTTTCGCTTATATATTTATCGATTCTCACTGCTGATCCTACTTTCATCCTATATACTTACCTCTAGTCATAAAAAAACACCTGATTTTAACGATCAAAATCAGATGTTAACCTTCAGGAATAACCCAGTTTAAGGGAGCTATTTGGTGCTTCCGCTTTTTTTCACGTTACTGCCCTTGCTTCCACTTGCACCTTTAGCACCTGGACCCGTCGTTGGGTCACCTTTAGCAGGTTTAACTGGTTTTGCTGTTTTGTTCCAGCGTGTCCAGCCTTTACTCCCCGTACCTCTGCCTGTGCCGCCACCTTTACTTTTTGCACCCATCATATCACTCCGTCAGTCATTCAGAATTCGTATAGTTTATACACTTCACCTATCTTACCACACTCTCAACCTTTCTGTTTAAGTAATAACAAATGCTTCATCTATCCAGCCACTGTTTAGAATTTAGCATCTTTATTCATTTCATGAATATCAAAGGTATCCTGATGTATTTCGATGGCGATGACGGTGTCCTCTTTGTCAAAAAATTGCACATGCCCTAACCGCTTGTCCTCCAGCTCTATCCATCCAGCATCGTTTAATTTATTAAAATAGCCTTCAAGCCGATAAAGACCTTGTTCTCCCCCTATATTATCCAACTCGTACTTTGCTCCAATTTTTATATTAGGGTTCTTTGAATTTGTTATCACTTCGATTTCTTTGGCCTTCTTCGGAATAGGAATTTCGGCATTTATAGAGGATACTCCATACTCTTGTTCCTCTTGAGTTGACGATGTACAACCGCTTGTAAACAGGATTAATGGTAACCATATAAAAGCTAATAAATATTTATTCAAAGGTACCCTCTCCTTCCATAACTTATTTTACCAAATTCAAAATTAAAATAAAAACACCCCACCAAAGACTAAGCTTTGATGAGGTGCTATTCACATCAGCTTTGCAGCTCATGCATGGACTTATTTCGGTTGAATATAACCTTCTGCTTTCAGAAGCTCAGCGATCAACACAGCACCGCCAGCTGCTCCGCGCAGGGTGTTATGGGAGAGACCTACGAATTTGTAATCATAGAGGGCATCTTCCCGAAGTCTGCCCGTCGATACACCCATTCCGTTCTCGATATCACGATCCAGCTTGGTCTGTGGACGATTGTCCTCTTCAAAATAGGTAATGAACTGTTTAGGAGCGCTAGGTAGTTCAAGCTCCTGAGGACGTCCTTTAAAGCTCTTCCAGAGATTCAGAATCTCTTCTTTGGACGGTTTTTTCTCAAAAGAAACAAATACAGCAGCCATATGTCCATCCGCTACAGGCACACGGATACACTGCGAAGTAATCGTTGGCGCTTCACTCTTTACGATACCCTCTTCTTGAACGCTTCCCCAGATCCGCAAAGGCTCTTGCTCGCTCTTCTCTTCTTCGCCACCGATGTAAGGAATCACGTTGTCCAGCATTTCTGGCCAGTCCGCAAAAGTCTTTCCTGCTCCAGAAATAGCTTGATAGGTGGTGACTACCACTTTAGATGGATTGAAATCTTTGAGCGCATGAAGCGCAGGCACATAACTTTGAATGGAGCAGTTAGGTTTAACCGCAATGAAACCTGTCTCTGTTCCCAGACGTTTTCTTTGCTGTTCAATAACCTCAAGATGCTCCGGATTAATCTCAGGAATGACCATAGGCACGTCAGGCGTCCAGCGATGCGCTGAGTTATTGGAGATTACT
Source organism: Paenibacillus sp. FSL H7-0716 (assembly GCF_038002705.1). Lineage (NCBI taxonomy): Bacteria > Bacillati > Bacillota > Bacilli > Caryophanales > Paenibacillaceae > Paenibacillus > Paenibacillus sp. FSL H7-0716. The sequence continues at coordinate 268,897 of NZ_JBBODA010000005.1, read as the reverse complement.
GGCGTTCCGGTGCGCGCGTAAGCTTCTTCGAGCGCTTTAATCTCATCTTTTTTCATGTCTACAGCACAAAAGATCAAATCTACATCCGCAGCTACTTCTTCTACCTTAGAAGCATCTTGGACCATAATATTCTTTACGTTCTCAGGCATTGGAGTAGATAACTTCCATCTGCCCTTGGCCGATTCTTCATACGTTTTTCCAGCAGATCTAGCACTGGCAGCAATCGCAGTTACTTCAAACCAAGGATGATTCTCTAAAAGGGCAATAAAACGTTGTCCTACCATACCTGTGCCGCCAACTATGCCGGCTCTTAGCTTTCTTGACATCAGAAAATACACTTCCTTTTGATTAACTGTCCTATTGAGAATAATAGGCCGATAATTAATGATATACGGCGCGGGAACATTTGGCGAGTGTTAACATCAAAATAACATTAAAAATTTTATTTTTAGCGGATTATATTGAATTTCACTAATGCTAATAAAGAAATAGCTGCACTCAGTACAATTATAAGTATATTTTCTGCTTAGACAACTCTTTAACTGCATTCTCTACAACTATTTCCCCGAAAAATAATGGAAATGCCCTCTAAGCGAACTTTTAGATGTAAGAAATGCAACTAAATCGCATCTGCAGCGCATTTTATAGCATATAGTTGTAGGAAATACATCTATTTGCGATTGGTGAGCATAAAGTAGGAATCAGCAATTAGCGATCAGCAATTAGCGATCAGCGATTCACGTTTACAAGCTGCTTCAACCAACCAATCGTTTCTTAGCCCCGCTCACTTAAACCAACCTTTTTCCTTAAATCGAGTGATAGCCTCGATGCGGTTACCTACATCCAGCTTATCTAGTATAACAGAGATGTAATTCCGGACTGTTCCCGTGGTAATGTACAGCTGGCTGGCGATCTCTTTTGTATTTTTGCCGTCGGCAATGAGTCCAAGCACTTCCTTCTCCCGCTGAGTCAGAGGATTTACTTCACCGCTGTAGGCTTCATCCATTAGCTCCGGTGCATACATGCGTCGGCCTGCCATCACATTACGTATCGAAAGTGCCAGTTCTTCGCTAGGACTGTCTTTCAGCAGATAAGCATGAACTCCCGCCTTGAGCGCACGTTCGAAATATCCCGCACGGGCAAAGGTGGTTAATATCATCGTTTTGCAGCCGCTATTCTTCAGCGCTTCCGCAGCGTCGAGACCACTCATCGCTGGCATCTCAATATCCATAATACAGATATCCGGCTTATGCTGCTGAACCATCGCTACAGCTTCTTCCCCGTTGCTTGCCCGGCCCACGACCTTCATATCCTCTTCTAAATCCAACAAAGATGCCAGCGCTCCAAGAAGCATTCGCTGATCCTCAGCGATTACAATCTTAATCATTATACGGTTACCTCCTGTTCCGGATGCTTAAATGCATTTGGGACCTTAATCACTATCGTAGTACCCTCATCCCGCACGATATCCATACAGCCATTTACAAATTCAAGACGTTCCCGCATACCTTGCAGCCCATGTCCTTTAAAATAAAGATCATTGCCCGGGATGCCGGTTCCATCATCTTTCACTTTAATGATGAGATCTGTGCGTGTGGGTTCAATGATAATTGAGCAAGATTGTGCATTACTATGCTTCACAACATTTGTGACAGCTTCCTTAATACACATGCTGAGTACATTCTCCGTAATCAATGAAGTGTTAGACAGTTTAGGATTGCCTTGTAAAACATAGTCGATCTCCGCAGCCGCAAGAAACTGCTGTATATGAACGAGTTCGTCCTCAAGCCGAATGCCGCGCATTCGCGTAATCATTTCCCGGACCTCCTTCAGTGCACTTCTTGCCGTCTGGCGTACATCATTGATCTCGGCTTTTGCTTGCGTCGGATTACTGTCGATAAGCTTTCCTGCCAAGTCACTTTTCAGACCAATTAACGAAAGCTTCTGACCTAATGTATCGTGAAGATCACGTGAAATCCGCTGGCGTTCCTCGAGCTTAACCAATTCTGAGATTCGCTTATTAGCATCCTCCAATTGGTCTTGCAGCTTCCCTTGATTATTACGGTTATAGGTACTGATTGGCAGCAGGATCACTGCAATCATACTGACAAGCACAAAGGGAAGCTGGCTGATAAATACGGGATTACGCGACAGCAGCTCATAATTAATCGTAATAATCGTAGTCAGCAAATGAATGGAGTACAGGGTGAAGAACCCTACCCGGTTCTGGATATTCCCAATAAAAAAGGCTAAAAAAAGCGCAAAATACATATATCCAAACAACAATGTCATCGTTATAGAGACCAGTATCTGCACGCTCGTCCAAAAATAAACTAACCAACCCTTGGAGACAAAAGAAAGCACATAACAAACAAAAAACACAGCGATCATCAAGATTCCCGAAACTACCTGGTAGGGAGAAGAGGACCGAAAGATGAAATAAAACGGTAGAATATAAAATACGACCCATACATAAGGGCTAAGACCTGTACTTTTATGAAAAATATGATGCCACTTCTGCATGTTTGCTCTCCTTTTTGCCATATGCCACTCACCTTATTCTAGCATAAATCCGGTAAAATCCGGTGAACCACAACGATAAAGAGAAAAAAGATTAGAGCGCGAATGAGTTCTCCGGCTCTAACCTTCCATTTTGCTGCTATTTGATTACAATGTAGCCATTATTCTCCCTGGAGTCTGGGCTTATGAACTTGCAGGACCTCGCCTGCAGTTTTCGGTTTATTTAATATGGACTTCATCTCTTTGAAGCTGATGAATCGTTTATTTTCCTCATCCCAAAGACGGAAATTAAGGGCCTTCAAGCTGGTACCAATCGTAATCGTTGTTGCTTTTTGTAGCGGTGGCGTCGCGTTATGCGCTTTTTCCAAATTATAGTTTGGCACCTTTGGACTTAAATGATGCACATGGTGGAAGCCGATGTTGCCCGTAATCCATTGCAGCACCTTCGGCAGCTTATAATATGAGCTACCTTCAACCGCGGCCATCACATAACTCCATTCGGATTCATTCTCGAAATAAGAGTCTTCAAACTGATGTTGGACGTAGAACAACCATATGCCGAGAAACCCTGATACAAATGCTACAGGCAGCTGCACCATAAGAAATGCCTGCCAGCCGATAGCCCATATCAGCAAGGCATAAAGCGCTGCAATTGAAATATTCGTCAAATAGGTATTCATCCGCTCTTTGCGTCTAGCACCTTTAACATTAAAACGATACTGAATCATAAAAACAGCAATCGGTCCAAGACCAAACATCACGATGGGATTGCGGTAAATCCGGTAATATAGACGTTTCCAGAAGGAAGCCGCTGTGTATTCCTCGACCGTCATAATCCAAATATCGCCGATCCCTCTTTTATCGAGATTACTGGAGCTGGCGTGGTGAATGGAATGACTATGTTTCCACTGCCGATAAGGAACCAGTGTCAGGACACCCGTGATCGTTCCGATAATATCATTCGCTTTACGATTCTTAAAAAACGATCCATGTGTGCAATCATGAAAAATAATAAAAGTTCGAATTACAAATCCTGCTGCAGGAATAGCTAACAGAAGGGTGAGCCAATAGGAAACAGATAAAGAGAAATAAGCTCCGCCCCATAACAGCACAAGTGGTCCTAAAGTATTGATGAGCTGTCTTATACTTGCGTTGCGGTCATTTTTCTCGTAAGGGGCTACACTCTTTTTAAGGCTGGAGAGCTGTGATGTCTGTTTTGTAGTCATCTATATCGTTTCCTCCTTGATGTGTCCGGCTAAGGATCTTTTCATCTACTCTTAGTATAGAAGATAAAGTGTCATCCTATAAGTCATAAACATCAAGTAGAGAGTATGACAAATGTCATACTCTCCTTCTCATTTAAATTACGTTAGCATTGCAGCCAGCATCCATCTTCCTTCACTTCGTATTGACCTTTGATCTCACCAATTCCATTAAGGATTAACGAATCTTTATTAAAAGTTGGAGGTTCATCTAGTACTAGGTGCAGTTTATTAATATTTCGAAGGTCAGCTTTATAGTAGCTAATCACTGGCTTTTCCAGAAAATACTCCGCATCATTAATTTGGATTCGTAAATTATTCTTATGAATGCATTTCTCATCTCCACCAATAATACCCATAGGATTAAAACCCGTAGATTTTATATCTCCTTCAATATAAAGGTGGTACCCTTCCAGGCTGATAAAATCAATGAATTCCTTCTCCCTGATTGTTTTGACCGATTGCATAATATCTTCCGTTTCTTTGCTGATAGATATCTTCTCGAAGGGAATGATGACTTGATCCACAAATTGCTTAAAAAACGCATATAAACTTAACTCCGACTTCATAAACTCTTCTTTCCAATCGGTGCGAAGCTCATCCAGCAGCAAACATATAAACAGACCAGAACCGTAGCAGCTTCTTCTGATATTAGCCGAAGATTCAAGTTCATCTATTAAATACGAACTGAATTTGTGCAATACTTCCTCATTAGGAAGGGTGGATTTTTCGGCATAGGCATTTAATTCAACATACCAAGCGGGTCCTTCCAGCGTTTCAATAAGATATTCATTGAGCACGTACTCCCCGAGCAGCTGCTCTCTTTGTTGACGAAAGGCAATAAATCTGTTCATTGCTTGATTTCGCTCATCATTAGTAGCTGCCATTACACTAAGATATAAATGATGTCTTTCTTGAATCCGCAATTCCATATTTTCGAGGGATAAAGGGTAGGTAATCATCAATAATTCATCTGCATAACGTTCATCTCCCATCAGGAATTGATAACCGTGAAATAATTCGTGTACACAAATGGCGTACAAGTCTTCGAATTCTTCATGTAATTCCAGATTAACGATGGCTGTAGGGTGATCCTCATATAAAATGATTGTATCTCCTGAGAATTCATTACTCCAAGGAAGCAAATGTGGATGATATCCTACCGTTTTGAATTTGGGATGATTGTACAGATACACGTTATCCTTATTATAAAATGCAAAAGAAACAGCCTCGAACCCTTTCCAATATTTCTGCAGCTTGTGGTTCGTTAAACACTTAACAATCATCTCCAAATGAAATTCCATCCCTTACCTCCTCTTTAATGGATCTGCTTAGTATGCTCTTCTCGGTATTCTGTTGGTGTTTGACCACTAGCCTTTTTAAAAACCTGTGTAAAATAACGTGGGTCCTGATAACCGACAAGAGGAGCTATCTGATACACTTTTACGTTGCTGCTCTGCAAAATATACTTCGCCCTCTCCATCCGGCAGTGTGTAACATACTCCAAAAAGGTATAGCCCGTTATTTGCTTATATAAAGTGCAGAAATGACTGATGCTGAGATCAGCCAGCTCCGCTACTTCCTCAATACTTAAATCTTTATGGTAATTACTCTCAATATAACGTTTCGCTTTCTCGATGGCGCTACGCGTATCCTCGCGATTCACAGGCTTGTTCCCTTGCTCCAATCGCACACCAAACTCTTCTTTCAAAGCAGAGATCACTTCATTTAAAGTGCCGAGATTGTGCATCTTGCTAAGTAATCCATGCAAAGACCAATCTGAATTTATATTCAAATACTCATAATTTCTGTACAACACAACGATCAATTCAACTAGAAGACGTTCAGCCATATCCTTAGGAACAGCTTGTGACTCAATAAATAAAGCAAGCTCATCAAATAAAGACCACATCCGGTCTCTATTTAAGGTACGTATACTTTCAATCAGTGCAGTTTCCAGCTCTTTTGGGTATTTCACCTCTTTACTGCTTGGGAACGATATCTCTTCATCAATAAAGACCCCGGCAAGACCTGAATAGAACCGTTGATATAAGGCCTTCGCGGCCAGAGGGTAAACCGTACTTAATTGATCAATGCCTTGTGTGGTGCGGCTGATGCCCACGGAACAAGACTGCTTGGAGTATCTCTTGATTCCTGCTATCAAATGTTCACCAAGTTCTCTCCTGCTGGCGCTTAAAGATCCAGGGAACAGTAGTATCCACTCTCCATTATGAAACGGGAAAACCGTCAGCACTCCATGCTCCAGTGACCATTCTTCCACAATATTGCGGATTGCAAACAGCCATAGCCGTTTTTCTTCTACACTCCATTGACTACTCAGTGTGGAGTAATCATCTAATTGGACAACAGCCATGAAATATCCACTCTCCAGTTCACTGTTCTCCAGCCATTTCAGATGCTCAAGCGGTCTTGCATTTCCCAAAGTGATTTCTGCAAACAGACGTTCACGTGCAAGCAATGACAGCATCTGCACAGAATGAATCAGCTGATCATTTTGCTTCTGTTCATCCAGCTTGGTTCTGGCGCGGTTTAGCATTTCAACCAGTTCATCATGATCGATCGGCTTCAATAAATAATCAAAAGCTCCTTGACGTAATGCTTCTCTTGCATATTCGAACTCTCCGTACCCGCTTATAAAAATAAACACCAGCTTTGGGTTTTTAGACAAGACTTCCTTCATCAACGTAATCCCGTCAATTACGGGCATGCGAATATCACTAATCACGATATGTGGTGAAGTGTCTTCTATCAAGCGAAGAGCTAATTCTCCATTTCGGGCCTCTCCCACAATCTCCATCTGAAGATCATTCCATGGAATGGCTGCTTTTAAGCTACGAAGAATAATCGGCTCATCATCCACGATTATTACTTTATACTTCTCTTGTAACTCATCCATTCCCTGCACCTCCAGGATCATTGTACACTTGAGCTTTGGATCAAATTCCAATATTGAATGGAGGATGCCTGCACTTGCTTTAACGCTTGCTCAGCAGACATTTCTCCGTTAATCATCTGTTCTATAACACTCAGGAACGTTTTTTTCACTTCTGGTGACAATACATTATCATAAGGGACAAAGCTCTTGCGGTTAACTTCCATCATATTCATGACTTGCGCGAATACCGGTCCTGTCTTCTCAGGATCAAAGGCAATGCGCATGGACGGAATTCTCAACCCTTCATATACAATCCGAGTCTGAACCTCCTGGGTGTAAAAAGCTTTCATGAGATCGAGCGCAGCCTCCCGCTTCGCTCCGCTTAGTTCGGAGGAAAGGCCGATACCGAATGTATAACCGCCGGCAATCGAAGGTTGTTCCCCCTTCTTCAATGTGGGAAACGGAATAACACCTACCTCATTTTGAAAATCCGTAGGAGCTGCTGTTCCTGCAAATAAATTAATATCCCAGTTTCCGTTCAGATACATCGCAGCCTTGCCGCTCGTAAATAGTCCCACCGCATTTTCTGTGGATAACGCATTCGATTTCGTGCTGAAGGCTTCTTCTTTGATCCATTGCTCCAAGTGCTGAAAAGCCTTTAAATACGCCTCATTCTGAAAACTGGCTTGATTTTCACCAGTGATCAGCTTCTCGATCAAGTCGGCGCCGGCATAACGATCCATCAAATAATGTGCAAAAATCCCTGCGGGCCAACGATCCTCGTTGCCAAGTGCAAATGGAATATATCCTGCCGACTTCAGCTTTAGTATGGCAGCATCAAGCTCTTGCAGCGTTTCTGGCGGCTTCAAACCCAGCTTTTCGAATATGGTTTTATTAAAATATAAGGGTTCAGCATTCCCTTCAATGGGCAAGCCATAAATATGGTTGTCAAAGGTCCAGAGATCCAGATCCTTGAATTGATTGGTTAGTGCATTCTCCCGGACGAAATCCGTCAGATCAATCAGGCGCTTAGAGCGCACATAAGGCTCAATTTCCGCTCCACCGAACAAAACAAACATATCTGGCGGGGTGCCAGTAACCATCTCGTTTTTCAGCTTTTGATCACGGTGTAACGTCTGGTCTAAACCTTCAAAGTTAACTTTCACATTTGGATGCTCTAACTGGTATTTGTCCACGATATCTTCATAAATAGTCAACAGTGGCCGATCATGCTCTTTAATCCAAAAATGACGGAAAGTTAATGTGATTTTCTCTGGTGAATCATCTTCAATGGGTTCCTGCTTTCCTAAAGTTATAAATAAAACCGCACCCGAAATCAGCACTAGATATAACCACATCCAGCCCCATTTCAATAACCATTTTTTGATAACATTCTCCCCCTTTCTTTCCGTATGGTCGATTATGGCAGTATTTTTGGTATTCGGATTCGGATGGTGGAACCAAAGCCGGGGGATGAACACACTAGTATGCCGTATGGACTGCCGAACCGAATATTCAAGCGTTCATGCACATTTTTAAGCCCCACGCCGCTATCACTGTATTTCTTCTGAGCACTTCCCTCGTTATCCCAAAGACTCATCATCTTGGCAAGGTCAAAGCCGGGGCCGTTATCTTTTACGATAATGATCATATCCATGCCCATTTCATAGGCCGTAATCTCGATGACCCCTGGGTCCTCCATCTGCTCAATCGCATGATACAGCGCATTCTCAACAATCGGCTGAACGATCAGCTTTTGCGTCATGAACGTCCTAAGACCATCCGAAAGATCTATAATATAAGAGAATTTATCTTCAAAACGAAACTTCTGGATATCCAAATAATGACGGACATGCTCGAACTCCATATGCAACGGAATCAGCTCCTGATTCTGACTGATGCTGATTCGCAGCAGCTTGCCGAGTGAGATGACCATTTTGCTAATATCTTTATTGCCTTGCAGCACTGCCATCGAATTAATCGATTCGAGTGAATTATAAATAAAATGAGGGTTAATCTGCGCCATTAGCGCTTGCATTTCTGCTTCCTTCTTACGTCCCTGCTCAGTCTCCACCTGCACAAGCAGCTCATTGATCTGCGTGCTCATCCGATTAAAGCCATCAATCAGCAAATCACTTTCATCATCAGCACGATAGGGTGTAGTGATCGGCGTAAATATCCCCTGCTTCACCCGCTTCATCCCGTTAACCGCACTATTAATACTATGAACGAGCCTCCGTACGAAATAGCGGTCGAACAAAATGGCGGACAACAGCGAAACTGTACTTAAAATAATCGCAATATTCCGGATAGATACAGATTCTGACGAGATTAGATTCATAGGTGTAATGGCTACTAAATACCAGGCTGCATTATGAGAAGGTAGGAAGGTTATGAGTGATTTTCCCCCCTGATAGTTGTCGATGTAATAGTCATGCTCCTTAGCATAATCATTTTGTAAAAAGGGGAAATCTGTGCGTTGTCCAATATGTTCACCGGATTTATTAAAAACGATATTTCCTAGCTTGTTGACCAGCAAAATATCCCCCTTCTTGAGGGTTGCTGCTTCCCAGAAAATCTGATCCAATAAATCAGGTTTTACATTAACAACCAGATATCCGATATCTTCGAGAGAATATGAATCTTTGATTACTCTTGCTTGTACAAGTACCGGATTGCCGGAGATCTCCGAGCCATTTTCTCCCGGTCCTGACCACACGGGCCGCCCTTCGGCGCCTTCCATCGCGTCAAACCAGCTTTGTCTCTTTAAGTCCTCAAAGGACATCGATGCATTGTATTGATAAATTAAACGATCTTTACTATAAAAACTAAATGAAGTAATCATTGGATGATCAATGAGATAACTGCTAAGCTCCTGCTTTCGATCATAAGTGATTACAAAGTTCTTCTGCTTCAGTGATTGCTGAACAACCGGCTGCGTAATTTTTGAATTCGTGATCGAGGTGATTTCACTAAGCGCGAATTTAAGCTTTCGATCCGTTTCAAGCAGTGAAATCCAGTAGAAGTTGCTTGATTTTTTCTCCATTGCATTAGAAAAATTAACGTAAGTAACGATCCCCATCAGAATAACCGGAATAAAGACGAGAAGAATAATAGCGAACAAGATTTTACGGCGGAGTTTCATGATATTCCCCTTCCCCCTGCTGTCTCTGTCCTCTAGTATTCTTCACAAAACCGCCTATTCCCTGTAAAGATCAAAAAGTAAGATCAGCTCTTAATAGCTCCTGAAGTTAGTCCAGCAATCACCCAGCGGCTAAATAACAGGAATACAATCAGCAGTGGCAAGGTTGCCGTAAATGTTGCTGACATGATCATTCCGTAGTCTAGACCATCTCGATTGGAGAACAACTGCTGGAGCGCAATCTGAATTGTGAAATGCTCTTGATTCTTCAAAACCACTAAAGGCCAGAAGAAGTCATTCCAAACGGTCATAAAATTCAGTATACCTAGTGTAGCCATAGCTGGAGTAATGACCGGGATAGCGATGTTCCAGAAGATCCGGAAATGCCCGCCGCCATCGATCCGGCCTGCTTCAATCAATTCCGTATGTACAGCTGTAGTGATATACTGCCGCATCCAGAAGATTCCGAAGGCATTAACCATCGCCGGAACAATAAGTGCCTTGAAAGAGTCTATCCAGTGGAGCTTGGCCATAATTACGTAAGTAGGTAATACACCAAGCTGCTGTGGCACAAATAATGTAGCAATTACAAAGTAGAACAGAAAATTTTTAAACGGAAATTCATATTTGGCAAAGGCATAACCTGCCAGTGTACAGAAAAACACGACTGATATTGTAACCATAGATGAGACAAATAAAGAGTTGCCCAAGGCTTGAAAGAAGTCTGTTTTGTCCAGTACCCGCTGGAAATTCTCAAAAAACTGGTCTCCAACCGTAAGCAAAGGTGGCACATGGAATACTGCGCCTCTGTCATTAGTGCCAACTACAAACATCCAGTAAAAAGGAAAAATGGACACGAGCGCACCAACAATCAGCAGCAGATAAAATCCTAACTTGCCGATGATCCCTAGATCATCCGGATCTTTTTTAAATACACGCAGCGTACTCACGCTTTACCCCCTCCCGTATCTCCACCCATGCGATTTGAGACCAGCATATTGAGGACAGAGAAAATAATCGTGACCAGGAACAGCAAGACTGCCGTAGCTGCTGCCGTACCAAAAAATCCGTTGCGGAATGCTTCGCTATACAAATAAGTAACCATAGTGATTCCTTCCTGACGTGTAGATCCAGTTCCCGCTTGGCCCAAAAATACATAAGGCTCAGTGAACAGCTGCAAGGCACCTATAGTTGAAAGCAAGGTAACAAATACAATGAATGGCTTCAATAGCGGTAACGTTATAAAGGTTAGCTGTTGTCTTCTGTTCGCACCGTCAATACGTGCCGCTTCATATAGATCCGTAGGGATACTTTGCAAGCCTGATAGAAAAATAATGGCATTATACCCCGTCCAGCGCCACATAACCATCGTAGAAATGGCGATTTTAACGCCCCACCAGCCAGAGTTGAAGGCCATACTATCCAGTCCCAAGCCGTTTAGAATCCAGTTGATCATTCCGTTGTTGCCAAACAGTGTACTGAACACGAGCGTAACCGCAACGATAGACGTAATATTAGGCATAAAAAATAAAACCCGGAACGTCTTCTTAAAACGAGTCATCGCCGAATTCAACAAAACAGCAATCAATAGAGCTAGTAATATCTGTGGAACAGTACCCATAAGCCCCATAATTAAAGTGTTGCTAAAAGAAATCCAAAAGGTCGGATCACTTGTGACCAGATCATAGTTTTTCCACCCTACAAATTTCATAGGATTCAGGGCATCCCATTTGAAGAACGAGAGATAGATCGTGAAAAAGATCGGATATAGTCCAAATATCGAGAACAGAATAAAAAAGGGCGAAATAAACGTGTAAGCAGTGATGCGGCTCCTTCTTTGTTCAGTTAAAAAGCGGCGCTTGCTCTCGGCATGCGGACTTGAAATAACAGGTTGTGCCATGTCACACCTCCAGGTAATCTAACGTGTAAATCCGAATTCACAGAGAACGTTTCACTCTATGAATCCGGACCTTCTAGAAATTGAATTTCATAAGCTTAAAATCTTAGCTGCGTTCAGCCAATGTTTTCGCTTGTTTTACTGCTTCGTTCCATTCTTTGGTCGGATCTGCTTTTTTCTCCAACACATTTTTCAATGCGTTTTTGAAGAAAGTATCGGTTTGGTCATGAAGCGGACCGTAGTATACAGGTTTTACCCGGTTTGCTGCTTTACCGAATTCTACAGCGGTTTGTTGTCCACCGAAGAAATCATCTTTGAAATCTACGAATGCAGGATCTTCATACAGTGCAGGAATGGAAGGCATAAGGCCTTTGGTTTTGAACGATTCCAGTTGGTTTTCCTTGTTATCCATCCATGCGATAAAGTCATAAGCTTCTTTCGAGTGTTTGCCTTCTTTTGGCAGCGTCAGGAACGAACCACCCCAGTTACCAGCACCTTCAGGAAGCTGAGCAATTTTCCATTTTCCAGAGGAATCTGGAGCATTACTCTTAACATTTCCTGCCATCCAAGCTGGTCCCATAACTACTGCAAATGAACCGTCGTTCATGCCTTGACCCCATTCAGGAGACCAGAGCATAACATTGCTGATCCAGCCTTCTTGAATACCTTTAACCGTGAAATCATAAGCTTTTTTGACTTGCGGATTGGTATCTCCAATAAAGCTGCCATCAGCTTTGCTGAAATAGATTTCATCAGCAGATTGGTCACGCAAAGCATTAAAGGTAAGATCCGTAAGGTCTACAAATGGTTTGCCTGTTTTTTCTTTGAAAGCTTTGGCAACAGCTGCGAACTTATCCCAAGTATCAATAGCTGCGCCGAATCCTTCTGAATCACTTGGCAGTCCAGCTTCTTCAGCCAAATCTGTGCGGTAATATACAACCGTTGGACCGATATCTGTTGGAAGACCTAGCTGGAAGCTGCCATCTACGGAAGAAGCTTGTTTCCATTTCCAATCCAGATAATTGGCTTGAATATCTTTGGCACCCAGATCATTCAGGTTATAGAACTTGTCCTGAGCGTTGATGAAACGTTCCATGAAACCGATTTCAAGTTGGAAAATATCAGGCGCACCCGATCCAGCCGACAAAGCAGTGGTCAAATTATTATGGTGAGCGGTTTGGTCACCGGTATTTTGTACTTTGATCGTAATGTTTGGATGTTCCTTAGTGTACTCCTTCGCTAAATCCTCATAGTTCACGTTGCCCAGCGTCCAGAAAGAAAGTTCGATTTTCTCAGCCGGTTCTGACCCCTCATCCTTAGTAGGTTCACTTGTGCTTGCTGCGTTGTTACCTGCATTTTTGTTTGATGTGTTCTTGTTCTCGGCGTTGTTGCCTCCGCATGCTGCCAGTGAACCTACGAGCATGATAGCGACTAACGATAGCGCCAAGTGTTTTACTTTATTCATTCCCCTGTACCCCTTTCAAAGGTTTCTCTTACAAGAATTAGTGTACAGGGTTTAAATTCTTTTTTTGAGGAGGTAAACTTCCGATTTATGGTGGAAATAATTACGAAACGAGGAAAACTCAAATAAATATTTCGTACAGGCCTATACCTGCTAAGGAGGGAGTATAGAATTTTGTCCAATTATGTTCCTCACAGGATACATGTACTTCATCTTAAATTGGATTTCTTGTGCTTCCGCAGGTATACTATTTTTATTTCTTACTTCATTACATGATCAAAGGAGTTATTCCCCATGCCAATTAACCGCCCGCTGCTAAGCGACAGCGATTTCCAAGAAGCCGTTGACCGCAAATTACCTGTTCGTGTATTTCAGGACGATCATTTAGTAAATTCAGGAGCAACCGTTGTCCGCTTCACTGATTTCGATGTTGTTATTCAATCTAGAGTTAGTGATCTGACTTACTACTCTCGCAAGAGCTGCGAATTTTTTGAGGTCAGACCCTAAAGAAAGCCGGAATGCAATGATCTCTAGGATCATCGCGTTCCGGCTTTCTTTAACAGACATAGGTTATAGCTTTCATCCTTAATTTTTGTTGTAGGTGCTGTACGCTTTCATTTTCTCATTCAGAACTTCCTGGAAACTCATTCTCTTTTTGTCTGCTTTTCCTTGCTTGGGATTGACCACGGGTTGAGGTCTAAAAAACTGATGATTGTAAGCCATAAGATTATGTACGATCACATTCATTGGATTTCAACCTCCTTCCGTGATGTTCCTGAAATTTGCATTTCTGCTCAATTACTTACGGCTTATTTACCCAGCTAGTCCAAAGTTTAAACAGTTGTATCAGATTCATATTAAAAAATGAAAAAGTGCACCTTTTACAATATGCTAAATACATCTTTGTAAATCACGTATGTCTTTCCACGAAATAAGTTTAATCTCCTCATTGATAATCAATTGCTTAATTTCAATATCATTTAGAAGACGATATTCCAATTCTCTTTCTGTATAATATTTCGTTATTGCTATTAATTGATCTGTTATTATAGATGGATGTATAGTTAACTGTGTTATTCCAGGTTTTAAATTCATTAACAATTCAGATAATCTCATTTTCATTTTGCTATATTCTGCAGCAGGGTAGAAACAGTAAGGAAGAGAAATTATATCATCGATTAATAAAACTCCCCTTTCTTTTGCTGAAGAAATTCTTTTTTGAAACAATCTCAACTGATCATTATTAAAAAGGGATTGTTCTAATATCCTAATAGGTAAATTAAAGGGCAGGCGGTACTTTTCACACAAATCAAATACTATTTCTAAAAAATCTCGCCCAGTGTATAACCCCATAATACTCCCCCCATGACTATCCAGATGAGTTGGATCAATGTCTTGTACGATTGCACTTTGGATTTGCGATTCTAACTCTATTCTAATCTCGTCATCAGCAGCGTTTCTTTCCAGAAGAGTGGCATCTTGATGAAAATACCCTTCCACCGTAATTAAGCTACTCAAGATTTTTTCTTTGAATACTGGTTGATACGGATATTTCTCGCCACTCGTTAGAGTTAGATGAATTCCAATATTCTTTATTCCTTTCCAATTAATTATCTTCATAGCGTCATTTGAGTCTGGGCAAGGCATCATAATAGATGTGGATGTAATAGCTTTTCCTTCAAATAAGTTAACAATAGCTTCATTAGTTCCTTTAGTTATTCCGAAATCGTCCGCATTAATTATTAACAGACGGTCGTCAGCCGCAAAGCCTAATTTTCGAATCATAAACCTTCCCCCTATTGCTGAATGATTTAACAAAAAGAAAATAAAAAATAAGGACGTAGACACCGGAAGTGTTTGCGTCCTTAATTTTGAATAGCGCTAACCAATTTATTCGCATCTTAGAGCAGTGGAAACCTTGAATCTAGCGCTGTGACGGGAACCTTGCTTTCCCCTTCTCATCATTATTATGATCCACTCGTCCTCTCATCAGTTCAAGCAGATATTCGGGTTCTGAGTTTGTATGCAGCATTTGAAGTGCAGTTTTTGGTGCAAAACCTTCAGCCACACTGTGGGAGATCAAGGCTTGCAGTGGATTAAAATAACCTCGAACATTCAGCAGCCCTATAGGCTTCTGATGAATACCAATCTGCATCCAGCACAGAATTTCAAACAGCTCATCAAAGGTTCCAAGACCTCCCGGCAAAGCAATAAAAGCATCCGCCATACCGCTCATTACCGCCTTACGTTCATGCATACTGGAGACTTCAATCAAATTCGTCAATCCGGAGTGTCTGATTTCATCTTGAAAAAGATCCACTGGCATAATTCCTATAGCTTCGCCGCCATTCGCAAGTACCCCGTCCGCAACCTGTCCCATAAGGCCATTCCGCGAACCTCCATAGACCAATCTACAGCCTTGTGCCGCTATATGATAACCTAAATCCCTAGCCATTTCCGTATATTCAGAGTTAAGACCTGGATTCGATCCGGCAAACACACATATTGTAAAAGCCATTCCTATCACTCCAAACTGGTTATTATGGTGAAATTGAGATTAATTCACTTATTGTACCTCAGAATATTAATATATGTGTTAAATGAACGTCATCTTTTTGTTTGTAATGTTAATTGGTACAGCGTACTATTCCACTCCGTAGAAAGACCTGTAGCTTTGGCCAAAGCCGCTGCTGGCACTAGAGAGGTGTAGCTTACTTTAATGGATTCTACTGACGGTAATGAAATTTTCTTCCCAGCTTTCGTCAACGTCAGTTCCCCCTCCAAAGACAGGGTATATCCCAGACTTTCTGCTATATCCCTAATCGGTACTTTTACACTTCCATCCATAAAAATAGCAGACTGTGCGGAATCAATTCTTTGACCATCTACAATTACAGTAACAGGCTTTAAAATAGGAGATATAGCAAAAGGACGTGAATCAACCGCGCTAATTCCGAGTTGACCAAACATATTCGTTCCCCAAGCCACAGCTGTTCCATCCTTCAGGACTGCATACTTACTATTCTCACCCATAGCAAAAGAGCTTCCACCCCAAAAACCAGGCGAAGCAACAATCTCCTTAATCCCACCCAACTTCCCAGGTGATGGAGCTGCACTTATAACTTGAGGGATAAACAATCCAGTCACCAGACTTGAACAAACCAACAAACTAAACAGCCTTAGCTTCCTTGAAAATAAGTGCATCTTGATTTTCCCTTCTTATGATATTATTGTAATTATTATTTCTATTACACTAAGACGCTATAAAGCTGACAAAAGTTGTAGTTTATCTTAAATCCCGGGATTCAGATTGGTTTGAATTATGATATAATTACGCTGCCTTAGATCTGCTCTTATTCAACCGCAATACCGGAACCAAATGATCATGGAGGGAAATCATGCTTAAATTTATAGGTATTATGATGCTTTTCAGATTAGTGGGCAACCCTTTTCTGGCTTTATTCATCCTGCTTGTTATCTTGTATTTCTTAGATCGGCGATACGTGGGAATCTTCCCTAGTATTACAAAGCCCTTCAAACGAGTGCGGCAAATCTCCAAGCTGCGCACAACAGTATCTTTGAATCCAAATGATGTTTCTGCTAAATTTGATTTAGCCCGGAATCTGTCAGAACGTAAAAAATACAAGGAAGCCAAGGATATCCTGCTTCAGATCGAAGACCGTTACGAACAATCTGCTGAATATTGGGTGGAGCTGGGTCATGTGAATCTTAAGCTGGGCGCTTTGGAAGAAGGCGAAGCTCAGATGCTTCGAGGTCTAGAAATCAACCGAAAAGCCCAATATGGTCAGCCATATCTTCGGTTAGCGGAAACCTTCCGCCATACAGATCACGATAAAGCGTTGCATTACGTTACTCAATTTCAAGAGATTCAGTCTTCCTCTAGTGAAGCCTATTATTTAGCCGGCTCCATGTACAAAGCATTGGGCAGAACCGAGGATGCTAAACGTGCTTTCGACGAATCCACCGCCATCTACCGTTCGCTACCCAAATATAAAAAACGGCAAGAACGCGGCTGGGCGTTACGTAGCTTTTTTGCCAAGATGAAATAACCTTTGCATTTATATTTTCACAAAAAAACCTCTAGCCGCCTATTTATTTAGGCGAACACTAGAGGTTTTTTGCTGTGTAGAGTGATTACATGTTTACATCTTGTTTAGTGGGTTCTCCACTTTGTTTGACCGCAAATGGCCACCAGTTCCCACGGCCGAAGATCCGCACCATAACAGGAACAAAAAACGGCAAGAAGATTAGTGCATACAAGGCCAATCCTACAAGCACCACTGTTGCAATCTGCATCATCGACAATACGCCTGAAGGGTACATCGATGCGAAGGTGCCGCCCAAAATAACTACCGCTGAAAGAATAACTGTTCCCATATTGCGCATGGCATGCAGGATCGCTTCCCGTACATCCCAAGTTTTATATTCGTTAAAGCGGGCCATTAAGAAAATACTATAATCTACACCAAGCGCAATCAGCATAACAAAGCTGAAGAATGGCGTTGTCCAGGTAATCCCTTCAAAGTGCAGAAGGTGAACGAATATAGCCTCTGTAACACCCAATGCTGAAAAATAAGTAATCAAAAGAGAAATAATAAGGTAAATCGGCATTACGATTGAACGAAGCAGCAACACCAAGATGATGAAGATCCCACCCAGCATCAAGATTACTGTACGTGTGTAGTCTTCGTTGGAAATATTACGCAAATCGTTCTGGCTGCTTGTAACCCCGCTGATTGCAGACTCTGCATTTTCCAGCTTTGTTCCCTTCACTGCACGATCTACTGCTGCTTGAATATCATCAACACTGTCAATAGCTTCTGAACTATATGGATTCTCAGTGAATACCACATCCAGCGTCATCACCTTACGGTCGTCAGACAAGTAGGTATTAAATACCTGCTCTATGCCTTCAGCTTCAAGAGCCTCAGCGGGTACAAAGAATCCACTAAGCTCATCGTCCTTAGCTGCTTGAATCTGATTCAAATAATCTTGCGCTGAGCCCAGCCCACTGGTAATTTGTTTCAAGCCGTTTGCACTGTCGCTTAATCCAGTAGTTAAGGCTCCTATCTGCCCTGTTAATTGACCAAACCCATCCGCAAGCTGCTGCTGTCCACCTTGCAATTGATCTAGGCCACTAGTAATGGATGGAATTTTATCTACGATCTGTCCTTGGCCTGCTGCGGCCTGCTCCAGCCCAGATTGCAGCTGACCGATGCCCGCAACAAGCTTAGCTAAACCTTGTGCGAGTGCAGTTTGCCCAGCCGAAGCTTTGGCATAGCCAGCATTCGCCTCATTTAAGCCTGCTGCTGCTCCTTTAAGCTGCTCTGAGATCTGCCCGAGACCCGCTGCCAGCTGTGCTGCCCCAGCACCACTCTGCGTTACGGTGCCTTTAATGGTCAGGTAATTAACATCCTGCAGAATTTCTGGATAACTGCTCTCAAGACCCGTAAAAGAACCATCCAGTTCCTTCAACGCTTCTGCCACACCTTGCAGCTGCTGCGGAAGCTGCCCAAGCCCTTGATCCAGCGCAGTTAAACCGCTGCCGATTTTTTTATATCCCTCCAGAAGCTTCGTATTGGCATCCGCAAGCTGCTTGGCACTAGCAGCTGCCTGTTGAAGTCCTGCTTTGATCTCTCCTGCACCAGCTGAGCCGCTTTTTATTCCGCTCTCAATACGTGCCAGCCCATCGCCTAACGCGACGATTCCATCTTTCAGTTCTGCTGTGCCTTCCGTCAGCTTAGCGCTGCCTTGAGCAGCTTCTGTAAGCTTAGGTGCATTTTCACTCAGCTGTTTACTAGCCTCAGACAATCCCGTTTGAATCTTGGTCAGTCCCTCACTGGTCTGATCCAGACCGTCAGATAAAGTCCCCACCTGATTCGGGATTAAGAAATCACTGATCAGCTCTCCCGTTGGACGAGACATGCTGCGCACCGATTTTACGCTGTCCACTTTTTCCAGCTCGCGGCTGATTTTTTCTGCAAGTCCAAGATATTCTGAAGTATCCATCCGGTCATCATTTTTGATTACGATCTTGCCAGGCATGGATTCACCCGGCCCGAAGCTATCCGAAATGATGTTAAATCCTTTTACCGAGGCATATTCTGAGCCAATTTCCTCCAAGCTGTTGAAGGACAGCTTTCCGCTATAGGTAACAAGGAACGGAGCTACGATTACTGCAACAATTAGCAGCGCGGCCCATGGTCTTTTTAAGGAAAAAGAACCTGCTGCTCCCCAAATACGACTCTCACTGTGCTCCAGCTTGCCGCGTGAAGGCCAGAAAAGCTTTTTGCCAAGTACCGCCATAAAAAATGGAACAATGGTTACAAGCGCCAGCAGCATAACCGCAATGCCCACGGCAACGGCTACCGCCGAGCGATACAGAATGAATTTGGATAATCCAATCGCTACAAAACCTACGAATACCGCAAGTCCGGAATAGAACACCGTCCCACCAGCCTTACGGTAGGTTGCAATAATAGCACTTTTGGTATCTTCTGCTGTCATCATTTCTTCTTTAAAACGACTGATTAACAGGATACAATAATCCGTACCGATCCCGAACATGACCGCAACCATAAAGATTTGAGTAAATGTAGATAATGGAAAATCATAACGGTCCACTAAAAAAGCCACAACGGACTGAGAAACAATATAGCTGAGTCCTACCGTCAGTAGCGGAACAAACGGTGCCACGAACGAACGGAACACCACGAACAGGATAAGTAAAATAAATACTACCGTAATATATTCCGATTTCTTAAGCCCGGCTTCCGAGCTAGCGATCATATCCTCAGTAATCAAACCCTCACTGGTTAAATAATGATCCGCCTTAACATCTGAGAGTAATTCATCCACTTTATCAGGAAGTGCGGTAACAGACTCTCCTCCGCCTTTGATAGACAACGCCACCATTATCGTCTTGCCATCCTTGGCAATCAACGTATCCTTTAGCTCACTTTGTGAAAAAGGATCGGTGATGGAATCGATCTGCAGCGTCTCCTTATTCACAGCCAACTTCTCAACACCCTGCTGGATACTAGCTGTTTCATCAGCTCCGATTCCCTCTGGATTATTGAATACAAGAGCTACCTGATGTAGTGTCTCTCCGCCCTTGTCATTCGCCGCTTCCTTTAAGATCTCTGCCGCTCTAGATGAGGAATAGCCATCAGGTACAGTAACCTGCCCCTTCTCACGTACAAGATCAGAGAACGAAGGGGCCGTCATGACCAAAACTACGGCCACAGCGAGCCAGATTGCGATAACCGCCCATCTTGCTTTTAGAATCGTCTTCATGGATTCTTCCCTCCATCATCATTCTGAATTAAATTCGCCAGCTTCTCGAACATCATGACGAACATTTCAATATCCTTCTCTTCAAAATGAAACAAATACGGGGAAATCACTTCATGTACCTGTGTCTCCGCTGCTTCAAAAACTTTTTTTCCGTGCTCAGACATCGACAAATACACCTGGCGGCGATCATTCTCGTCACGAGTTCGCTCGATTATACCCGCTTGCACCAATCTGTTGATGATTGCAGTAATGGAGCTTTTACCCACGCAAAAAGATTCAGCAAGATATGTAGACGTACATTGTTCCTGAGCATTAATCAACCGAAGAATTTGATACTGATCATTCGTTGTCTCCGCAGCAATACTATCTTTAATTCTCGCTGCTACTTGTCTTGTCACAATCAAATAAGCATCCATGTAGCGATTGATCCAATGTTGCACTTCGTTATCCAACGCTTCCTACCTCCAAAATATAGTTCAACTGTCGAACAGTTTCATTGTCAAACTATAATACCTGCTTTTATAAAAGTCAATTGGCTTTTTTCGGGCATTTAAAGACAAAACGCAAAAAAAAACAGGCCGAGATTCCTCTCGACCTGCCATTTTATGACCTTCAAAGACTTTTTAGTCCTCATCCTCGTTCTCTTCAACTTCGTATACACATCTTAACATTTCAATTCCGGCTTCATTCTCTCCTAAGCTGTACACCATGAACCCTAGACTGCGATAAAAATCTGCGGCGATTTCATCCTCAGTCTCAGCTACCAGATAACGCGGCTGACGAGTAGCGAGCAGCTCCAAAATCATCCCCCGTGCATAACCTTTCCCTCTATTCTCTGGCAAGACGGCAATATGCCGAATGTCCAAAGAACCGTCTTCGGTTTCTTCGAAGCCTACAAGACCAAGCAAGAGTTCTTCTTCTTCCCAGCCATATAACTGCAGCCCGGCTTGTTCGCTGTACTCAGACGAAGTCTGCACCAAAGCATTGGGGTCATCAATGACCGCATACGTTAACAGTTCGTTTACTTCAGGCGAACCAATAAGGGATTTAAGATCTACCAACATTGTTCACATTCCTCCTTCTCTGTTGCTTCTGTACCCGATTCGAAACATACCGTAACCTGTCCATATCCCTAACATATTTAACAATAGATCATCAATATCAAAGCTTCCCACATGCAGCAGCATTTGCAGAGACTCCAAAAGCAGGATGCAAGGAACAGCATATAAAGAGATTCTTATCCAAGAAATTGACCGTGTCTTTGCAAGTGGAATTAGTATACCAAATGGAATAAACACAACAACATTTCCAAGCAGATTCACAAACCTGCTGATCAGCGATAACCCGTTATTCATGTCGAAATAAAGTGACACCGTACGTAATGCAATCAAATTGTACTGAAGCGGGCCACCTGTATGGATCTCACGCCCAAAACCGATGAACATCCAATAGATAACAGTAGCACTATACAGAGTCAGCCCTATCCGTGTCAATGCTCTCAGCTTCCGTAAACTGCTAGATTCTCCAGATCTACGAATGATCAATTGCCCGGCTTAGCTTCTATAGTTTCAATGCTTCCATCTTTTTTACCCACAATAGCCATTGCTGCAATTCCAATAAATAAGCCGTGTTCCACAACTCCCGGAATATTTTGGATGGCCAGTGCAAGTTTAGGTGCGGACTCAATCGCTTCGAACCGGCAGTCTGCGATGTAATTGCCGTTATCTGTCTTGTACAGCTCTTCTCCGCTACGACGCAATTCAGGATTGCAACCCAGCTTGGCAAGTTCAGCCACAGTCCATTCCCATGCAAAAGGAACAATTTCCACAGGCAGCGGGAATTTGCCAAGTGTGTTTACCACTTTACTCTCATCAGCAATAACGATCATACGAGTACTGTTACTCGCAACAATCTTCTCCCGAAGCAACGCGCCGCCGCCGCCTTTAATAAGCTGTAGACTACTATCCAGCTCGTCCGCTCCGTCAATGGTCAGGTCCAGACTATCAATATCTCCAAAAGCTACGATTGGAATCCCAAGTTCACGCGCTTGTTCTTCGGAAGCACGGGAGGTTGCTACAGCAGTAATCTTTAGACCTTCACTGACGCGCTCACCAAGCTTGTTGATCGCCCAATAGGCAGTAGATCCAGTGCCAAGGCCGATCTTCATGCCGTCTTTTACAAATTCCACTGCTTTTTCCGCGGCTAATTGTTTAACATTGATACTCATTTTATTACCCCCATGTTATCCGTTATAATGATCTATGATGATGTTGAAATCACCTATTGTTCAGGAGGATTCCGGATGAGAACCGAAAACCAAATTCAATCTAAAATCAACGAATTGACACTGCAGCGCAGATCTCTGGAATCAAGATTAGCTTCATTAACAGAGAACAGCCCACAGCAAGATAACCTACAAACTCAGCTCACTAGAGTTGAAGATATGATCATGATGCTGGAATGGGTGCTTAATGCACCCGTAGGGAGATATCATGCCTAAGTGCTGACTGGCATCCATTATTTTACCAATCAATGTGCCGGTAGCTGTGTTTAACATAAAAGGCGATTGCTTTCGGCTGTTTGATTCTTTTTTATATCCAAATTTGTATTATGCTTTGCGCAGAGCAAAAAATCAATATTTTTCACCCTACTCTATGTATATTGTAAATTCACTGCATCCTCTAGATTGAGAATCATCTCTTTTTCTGTGTGATTAACCGTCCTGTGTAAATAGGATTTATGCTCAGAATACGCATCCAAAGGCATTGGCCTACTAATCTTGTCAAGCAGATTACGCTCGACATCAGCCAGTAAGTAATCACCTTTACCCGCAGCAACTCTGCACAGAATAATCATAGATACAGGCTTGTTCACAACAACTGCTCCATTCGACCGCGCAAATACAGTGTATTGAAATAACGGAATGGCCTCAGGTTCTTCAACACCAGCTGCACTAGATTGGTCAAAGATAGAATACATAAGGGAAGGATCACTTGATGAAGTACCGAGTTTCTTCTGATTAGACACCAACTTGCTGTTCTGATAGGCAAGGAATCCCGCTGCTGCCAGCACAAGCACAAGTAAAATAACCAATATTGCATACATCATCCCATCCCCACCTCCCACTCCAAAATAACAATTCCGGTTATATATTATCATGGAGGGAGGCCTAAGCCAATCTTATATTATCTGAAATTCAGCGCATACAGGTAATACTGTTTCTATAAAGTTATTTTGAAATATTCAAAATAACAGTTGAAACTTTGATTTGCATGTCTCATAATGTAAATATGAATGTTGCTTGTCAATCCATATGGAAATCAAGGGAGGAAATTTAAAATGAAGTTTTTCTTGGATACCGGAAACATTGAAGAAATCAAACGTATTACTCGCCTAGGACTAGTGGATGGCGTAACGACTAACCCTTCGCTGATCGCTAAAGAAGGAAGATTGTTCAAGGATGTTATCAAAGAAATCGTTGCAATCGTTCCAGGACCTGTAAGTGCAGAAGTAATCGGACTTACAGCAGAAGAAATGCTTAAAGAAGCATATGAAATTGCTGAATGGGCTCCAAACGTTGTAATTAAACTCCCTATGACTGAAGATGGCTTGGAAGCTTGTTATGAGCTTACTAAAAAAGGCATCAAAACTAACGTTACACTAGTATTCTCCGCGGCTCAAGGTTTGATGGCTGCTAAAGCAGGCGCAACTTATATCTCTCCTTTCGTAGGTCGTCTGGATGATATCGGTGTTGACGGAATGAAGCTGATCAAGGATCTGAAGACTATCCTGACTAACTACAACTTGAAATCCGAGATCATTGCAGCAAGTATCCGCAACATTGCTCATGTTGAGCAAGCAGCTATTGCTGGTGCACACATCGCTACAATCCCAGGTTCACTTCTGCCAACCCTCTGGAAGCACCCGCTGACAGATAACGGTATTGAACGTTTCCTGAAGGATTGGGAATCCGTTCCACAAGCCTAAGAATATCTTTTATTCTTTTATCAAGAGGGCTATCCACAAGCTGCGGCAACGTAGCTTAGGGATAGCTCTTTTTTCCATCCAGAGACATTGCAGAGGTTTGGCGAACACGTTTCGGCCAGATCGGACGAATTATCTTCTCTGTATCTTTAACGCCTGGCTCCCCCTTTTCCCCCTTACTCGGAGTTACTGCAAATAAGGTTAGCAATCCACCAATTGCCCCTACTGTAGCCATCAACGCAAACAAGACCCAATGCCCACTGCTTAGCAGCAACGATACCACCGGTGGCCCCAACGCTACCCCTATAAATCTCATACTACTATAAAGAGCGGTTATCGTGCCGCTGTTCTCCTTCTCAATCCCCTCCGTGATTAAAGCATCCATACAGGGAAGTACAATTCCGATGCCAACACAGCCTAAACCCATAAACCCTACTAAAAGATAAATGCCTTTGTTGAATCCTGCACAAATCATCGCCGCAGTCAGTAACACCATGCCCCCAAACCCGAGCCATTTCATTAGCGTTTTATTCTGACCAATGATCTTTCCTGTTCCATAGGAGGACAGACATAAGAGGGCAAGCGGTATCGCCAGCACAAACCCCTTCGTCGCCCCATGCATTTTATATTTAGTTTCCAGCATTTCTGATAAATAGAACTGGACACCAAAGGTCACAAACATACAGATGCCGCCTATGGCAAAAATAGCATACAACCAACGTCCCTTTTTACGTAAAACGCTCACAATTCCAGATAAAAACGCCCGAAGTTCCTGTTTCTCAGGTTCATCCTTTGCTTCGGGCTTTCGGACCAGAAATAAGACTAACAAAAATGAAATTAGACATAGAATGGGAATTGCAATAAAAGGAGCAAACCAGAGCCATATCCCAAGATAGGCACCAAGAATTGGACTGAGTACTTTACCAAACGTATTGGAGGTCTCAATAATTCCCAGACTTTTGCTCACATCCTCTTCTTCCTTAAACAAATCGCCTACAAAGGGGATTACAATTGGAAAAGCACCCGCTGCACCAATTCCTTGCAACAGACGCCCCGCTAAGATCACCCAATAAGCGCTAACCCCCTTCATAAACCAAGCAGCCACCACGCAGACAGCACCACCAATTGCGGCAATGATTAGACTCGGAAGAATAACCTTTTTTCGCCCAAAACGGTCTGATAGATAACCTGCAATAGGGATCATTACAATTGCCATCAATCCATACACGGTGATCAGCATACTGACTTGAAAAGCGCTAATGCCGAGTTCTTTGGAGATCTGCGGCAGAATAGGCAGCAGCATGGAGTTACCGAGGGTCATTATTAGTGGGATTGATGCTAAGGCAAGCAAATCCCATTTTCTTTCCTTCATGAACTGACCACCTTTGTCATTGTGTACAACATTCTTTATTGTGGTTTGTTCGCCCATCTTTATTCATGAAAACAAAAAGACCGTCCCTCCGCTGCTGCGAAAAGGACGATCTTAAAATGAAGAAATCTAGGGTTATAGCGACCCGGCGCTTAAAGTTGCCACATTAGCGGACGGAATAAAGTGACTAGGTTCACCCAGACTAAAAATATGCAGCAAGTGCATAGCCCGAGTGCAAGCCGTATAAAACAATTTGCGTTCACTTTCTCTGCCATATTGTTCAGCCGAGCCATCATAGATGACGACCGCATCAAACTCCACGCCTTTGGCTAAATAAGCAGGCAGAACCAGTGTCCCCTTCTGAAAATTCGGTGTTTCCTTTGTAACAAGTCTCACCGGCAGGCTACGATTCAGTTCAGCATGAACCCTTGCGCTTTCCTCCGCTGTTTTGCAGATGACCGCCACATAATGATATCCCTCAGAATGCAGCTTGCGGATATCCTGTTCCACAGCATTCAGAAGCTCCTTCTCGCTGGATACCACACTTAGCTGGGGCTCTTCTCCCCGCCGATTAAAAGGTACGATTCGTTCTCCTCCAGGGATCATTGACCGCGTAAACTCCACGATCTCATAGGTTGAACGGTAGCTTTGGGTTAAGGAGATCACTTCTGTGTTCTCTTCACCATATATACTTACGAGACTAGACAAATCCCCCAGTACCTCACCTTGCGCATAAATGGCTTGGTTCAGGTCGCCTAATACGGTCATTTTTGCTCTTGGAAATAAACGGCGCATGAACTCTAATTGGAATGGAGAGTAGTCTTGTACCTCATCTACAATCACATGGCGGATCAGTGTGTTGGTCCGGAAGCCTTGGCTTAACTCCTTCAGATAAAGGAATGGCGTAGCATCCTCATAAGCAAGCTCGTTCACTCCAATGGATTCCAATGTCTGCTCACAGATATCATCCCACACCACTGGTAAAGGATAATCTCCATTGAGGCGCGCCATAAGCTCGCGATCTGTAAATAACGTGCTGTACAAGCCCTTAACGTCCACAAATCGCCCCCGTTTAGTCCAACCACGCAGTGGTTTGAGCCGCTGGCTGACTACATAACGAGATAACACTTCTTTTTCCGTATCAAAATCGTCAAAGCTATCCTGCGAAGCTTTCTTCTTCCGACGCAACATTTGATATGCACGGTGATAATCGCTGGAATCCAGCAGCTCGATCTGATCTTCGACCCACTTCGCATTTCTTTCCTCATGGGTAAAATCTGCGATCTTCTTAAGCAGCCAGCGGATCATCAAGTCCACACGATTTGCAAGCTTTATGGCAGGATCGTACGCGTAGAACTGGCGTTCCATTTCTTCTTTACTGACCACGGCTTTCCCTTGAAACATTAAAGGTTTAAAAAGCATACCCTCTTGTTCCAACAACGTAGCATACCGCCGAATCGCATCGAGGAAAGGTACGGAAGATTTATAGGCAATGCCTTCTCTGCGTATAGCCACGTCTGGACCCTCAGGAGCATTAAGTAAACTTTCAGTCTGACTAAAGACATCTTCCAGCAGGAATTCATGTCCAAGACGATGTTCCAAATACATTTGAAACGTGGTTTGCTGCATATTTTCTTCGCCTAGCTCCGGGAGCACTGTAGATACATAGCTGTTAAACAGCGGATTCGGTGAGAACAGCAGCATTTGATCTGCTGATAATACTTCGCGGTATTTATATAGAAGATAAGCTACCCGCTGCAATGCAGCAGAAGTTTTTCCGCTTCCCGCTGCTCCTTGCACAACTAGCATCCGGCTTTTGTCGTTGCGGATTATCGCATTTTGCTCTTTTTGAATGGTAGCAACAATACTTTTCATTCGATCGTCAGCGCTATGACTTAGCACCTGCTGCAGCAGCTCATCCCCGATCGTAACCCCAGTGTCAAACATAACTTCAATTACACCGTCAGCAATAACAAACTGGCGTTTAAGATTCATTGTTCCGGAGACTAATCCTCCAGACGTCTCATAAGCAGCAGGACCTGGTGCTCCGTCATAATACAGGCTGGAGATCGGCGCACGCCAGTCATAGATCAAAAAGGTGCCATCATCCTCCATCAAGGATCCAATCCCTAGATAAATCTTTTCCAGCCCGCCCGTTGGTTCCTCTGTGAAATCAATTCGGCCAAAGTAAGGAGAGACAACCAGCTTTTTATATTTTTTCAGCGCCTTGCTTGATTGCAAATGATGACGTTCCCGTTCATTTAGGATTTGGGACTGTTGGCGAAGACTTGTTGAGGTTTCTCCCAAATCATCCGGGCTACTGAAGTTTACGGTTACCTCTTCCCAGAAGTCTTTCCGCATATCCACTACATCACTGCGATGAAGTCCAAGCTCCTCTGATAAATTGCGAATATGGGCGGACAAAAGCTTGGTTACTCCGTCAACCCGTTCCTGTTCCTCTTTCCACTGACTTTCATTGTTATCCACTACATTTCATCCCCTTTTGGAAGGTTGACATTCCATTTGAATCATGATATGATAAATTTGCATATTTATGTTTTTAAATGCATACTTATTCGATATCTTATCATTTTAGCAATTTCAGTTTGAGATTTCAAGTATACTCTTAAATAGATGATCCGGTCCCTGTGGAACCGGATTTTTTGCTGTTACAAAGCTTATATGTTGCTCTTCACAGGGTTATGTTTAGGCTTCATGCACAGATTCTTTATCCTCCGCTATACGATTCATCTGATCGGCCACTTTATCTAAGCGCTCCAATTGATATCCGTAATCATAAATCGCAGCAGCCACAACGTATAAACGCAACTGACCTATTTTCTCTGCATTATACCCCAAAATGGCGGTATTCAGGAATTCATCATTGTCTTCTCCCAAGGGTTCGGATTCATTGGCATTGGGCTTTAATTTGTCTTCAAACTTAAGTAAGATGTGCTGATGATATTTGATTAAATGTTCCAAATGATTATCAAATAGAGCATCTGTATGTTCGGTCCGATCCGCCTGGAAATAATGCCGATCTACGGCCTCGAGAACATCGTAACCTTTTTGCAAAGAAGCTAACAGGTTCTTATACACAACCATTTGTCTAGTCTGGCTATACTTGGCCCGTTTTAACTGCTTCTGCTCCTCCTCAAACAATGCATACTTATCCGCCAACGATTTTATGGATGAATGCAAGGCGTTTTTTTCATCACGAAATACACTTTCCTTCATCTCATGAGAAACCGCTGTTCTTAGTAATAAAGAGAGGCTTGAAAAAACATTCTCAATTTGCTTAATGTATTGCTTACGAGGTTTTGGTGGAACGACAATAATATTGATTAGAAATGCAGAAACAATACCTGTTAAAGTTAATAAAAAACGATTAAGTGCGAATTGCCATTCACCCGAAGCCTCCATCACTGTTATTACAGTAACTAACGTAAGACTTATCGTATCCGCCCGGTTGATTTTCATACTGATCATAATGACTAGAATACAGACCAAACCGACTGCTATTGGACTGTTGGATAACAGCATCCCTCCGAGTAAAGCCAGAACGGCCCCCATTGTACTAGTCGTGAGCTGGTCAAGAAAATAACGCCAAGAGCGATAAATAGAGGGCTGCATAGCGAAAATCGCTGCAATCCCTGCACCCACGGCAGAAGGAAATTGAAGCATTACAGCTAAATACAGGGCTAGCGTAACGGCCAAACCTGTTTTAAATATGCGAGCTCCTAAAGCCAAACCTATCCCTCCTAAAAATTAGCCCACGCTACCATATGAACATCAGCGAACCCTCGTACTTCTAATTACCCCAGCCTGGAGAGGATGAATTTTAAGAACATTTAAGCTCTCACTCATGTTTCTTTCAGCTTTCAGGGAATACTAATTCGAGTAGTGCCTATCACATAACATACGAGGTGAGTGAATGAATAACAATATCAAAAAATTAATGGCTTTCACAACCGTTATTTTTCTCAGCCTGTCTCCAGCTCTTGCGCCAATCGGAAGTGCTTCTGCTGAGAAAGTAACCTCCACAGCCACCGCACCTGGTGCCCATCCTTCAGAGAAAGGTCACGGTCACCATCCAGGAAAAGACGGAAAGGTTAGGGCTGGTGGACATTTCATTATTTTTGAAACGGCTAAACTGCTGGAAATGGATCGTACAGAGCTAATCAATAGCCTGAAAGCAGGCAAAACGCTCCCGCAGCTTGCTCTTGAGAAAAAAGGCTGGACGGAAGATCAATATATACAGAAGCTCTGCGAATCGGCAAATCAACGGCTGGATCAAGCCATCACCGAAGGACGTCTGACAAAAGACGAAGCCCAGAAGCTTAAAGCAGGTCTTCCTGCGATGCTGAAGCAAAGAATAAGCAAAATGGGGCAATTCCAGGATCGCAAAACATCTGAACAACATGTGACGACCCCTTAACCAATCTCTTACACATAAAGACGGATATCTTCATGCGTGATGAAAGATATCCGTTTTTGTATCTATCCTAATTCTTACGCGAGCTCTTGTAGATTTGAAATAAACAAATTGACAGCATCAGCCAAGCGCCACTAGCCATATACCCCCCAATTACGTCACTCGGGTAATGAACACCCAGATAGATACGACTCCAGCCAATCCCCACGGTCATGAATACGGCGAACATTATTAATAAGACCCGTTCATGCCTCCGCCGCAGATGACGCCACAGTAAAAAGGCAATAACGCCGTACAAAGAGAATGCTGCCATGGAGTGCCCGCTCGGAAAACTATAACCAATCTCTTCAACAATGCGATGTAAATTCGGACGTTCTCTATGAAAACTTAACTTCATTATTGTATTCAAGAGCTGTGAGCCTAATCCAACCCACAGGAACAAGATTAATTCAAATCGGTGTTTCAGCAAAAAATAGAGCAGTGCCATGGTAACGATAGATATGCCTATAGCGATCTTTGAGGAACCAATCAGAGATAAACCTTTGGCGAATGAGGTCAACCCCGGTGATTCCGCTGATTGCACCCCATCAATAATATAGTTATCAAAGGTTGATACCTTATTCACACTTACAAGGACAGCTATAACGGCGAAACAAGCAGCAAACCCTAAAAAAAAGCGAAAAGCTCTAGACCAGTTCTGATAATAAAGCATAAATACCTCCATGTCTATTCAGGTGACTGTTGATCTCATTTCCAGTGAGGGACTAACCCATGTTATAATTATTGAGAGAAAAAAATTCACAGAAGATGGAGTGCTGCCAAAGTGGAGAGTTTAAAATTGCAAGAACGATTGTTGAACCAGTTCATTTCCACAAAGGTGCCTGTGACGATTTTTACGACGAATGGTGTGAAAATGCAAGGGCTCGTTACCTCGTACGATGCTTTCACAATCACTTTGCAAGGTCAAGGTGATGGCAGGCAAAATGTTCTATTCAAATCTGCAGTATCCACTATTGTACCTCTTAAGCCCGTTTCGCTCAAATAGTCTTCTCCCTCATTACACCTTATCAACCAGATAATCACAGGCTTTTATTTTCAAAAAAAGGGAACACCGGACTTAATATCCGGTGTTCCCTTTAGCATTTCCCAAGATCACTAATTCACTCTTCAAATGGAGTAACTTTATGCAGGAACAATTACGGGCTTCACACATACCGGTTTGGATACTTCAGCTGTATTTCCAGTAAATTCGAGTCGGCCACTAGCCGCTTCAATTGAAAATACAACCAGGTTATTCGCATCACGATTTGCCACGATAAGATAAGCTCCATCTGGTGTCAATGCGAAGTGACGTGGATGTCCCCCACGAGTAGATACATATTCCAGATGTGTAAGCTTAGCAGATGCATTATCCACAGCATACACAGCGATATTGTCAGCCCCACGGTTTGAAGCGTACAGATATTTTCCGTCCTTGGTAATGGCGATTTCAGCGCAAGTATTCTCTTCGTTAAAATCATCAGGCAGCGTCGGCACTGTATCTACAGTGTGTAGAGTGCCTGCGGCACTGTCATATGTAAACGATGTAATGGTGGAATCCACCTCGTTAATTACATAAGCAGACTTTCCGTCTGGATGAAATGTGAAGTGGCGTGGTCCCGCTCCTGGATGCAGCACCGTATCACCATGCACTTCCAGTTTGTTGGTTTCTCTATTGATTCTATAGGCCCGAATTAAATCAAGCCCAAGATCAGATACAAACACATACTGCCCGTCCGGACTGAAAATAGCGGAGTGGGGATGAGGGCGGTCCTGCCGTTCAGGATGCTGGCCATGACCTGAATGTACGGCCACATCAACTAATTGATCCGCAGCTTTCTCTTCATTTAATTTGATCAAACCAACGCTTCCACCATGATAACTACATACAACAACGTATTCATCATTCAAATCTCTATTGATATGGCAGGTGGTTGTTTGACGGTTGCCAGAAGCAGGCATGGAGGGAATGCGTTTCAGTTCACTCAATTTCCCGTCCTTTGGATCAATGGCAAAGGTAACAACCTCGCCTTCTTTTCCACCCTCACCATTCGGTTTTTCTCCTATAGCATATAGACGTTTTTCAGCGGCATCTACATTAACAAAGGTAGGATTAGTTAAGCCCTGCACCGAATCCAGCAGCTTTAGCGTACCACCTGCAGCTCCATCGAATTCAAACACCTGCACTCCGCTTTCCGCGGCACTTGCATAAGAACCTGTAAACAGCAATAACTTATTCTGCTCATTCATCTCTATATTCCTCCTCAAAAGTATTGCTACTTCACACTCATTAGATGTGATCATCTATATAATCTACAATTTTTAAACGTTAATTACAAACGATAAAGTTAGAAATGTACGAAACAATTCAAAAATGGGTCTTTCCAACGATTAACTGTTGTGATATAATGAAAGCGCTAACATTAGTCTTTTATTCCGTATAAAGGGGGAACATGAATGAGTAGCATCCTGCTGGAAGCCAGAAATGTGTACGAGGACTTCGAGGTGGAGACAGACATTCTGTTCTTTAAGGTCGGGGACCATGATTTGGTCATTTTTCACGGCAGAAACTATAACATAAAAAAGAGAATGACTGCCGAGCAATTAAATCGATTGTTGTCCAATTCAAGTTATTATCATGTGTACGGTGGCTGTTATGTCAACCTGAACAAGATCAGCTCTATCGCAGATGACTGCATTTATTTCGGTGAAATGGGCCTGTATGCTAAAAACGTACGTGTCCCAAGACGAAAACAAGAAAGCATTCGTCATCTTCTGAAAGGACTGAAGTAGACATCTTATTCCCATTAGCCGGAAGGGCATGTTACTGATGCCATTTCCGGCTTTTTGCTTTTTATTAATAGAAACTTAAAAAGATCCTGCCTTTTTTTATACTTTCTTAAGGTTTAGGATTAGGATTTCTGTTAAAGTTGTAAATAGACAAGCAACACCTATATTGAAGGGAGTCATTACTAATAATGGACAAAAAAGATCTGAATGGAAATGAGAACTTAGAAAACAACGGTACCACGGAAGAAGAATTGAACACTTCCGAGATTATCAATGAAGAGGTTGAAGTAGCGCAAGTTGCTGCTGAGGAACCTGTGAATACAACAAAAGCAGACAGTATTCCAGTAATGAACAAGGTCGGTGCGAACAATACTACGCCACCTACACCTCCGACTGCTCCTAGAAGCAATAAAGCTTGGATGATTGCCTCTATCGTATTAGCTGCAGCACTAATTATTGTTCTGGTCGTCCAAAAAGACGACAGCAAAAAAGCTGTTGCAACAGTAAACGGAACAAAAATCACAAAAGAACAACTTTATGATAAATTGATCGAAGCAGGCGGAGAAAGCACGCTGCAATCTATGATTACAACTGAGCTTGTTGATCAAGAGGCTAAAAAAGCCAACGTAACTGTTACAGATGAAGACATCAACACTGAACTTGAAGATCTTAAAGCACAATTCGGCGGAGAAGCTGCCTTTAATGCTGCTTTGTCCCAAAGCTCAATGACTGTAGACGACTTGAAAAAGCAAATGCCGCTGCAAGTAAAGCTGCGTAAAATCCTTGAGCCACAAGTCACTGTAACGGATGATGAAATCAAAGAATACTATGACACAAATAAAGCTACTTTCAGTGAAGAAGAACAAGTTCGCGCTTCCCACATTCTCGTTGAGACTAAAGAAGAAGCAGATGCAATTCTGAAACAACTGAAAGAAGGCGCAGATTTTGCTACTCTTGCCAAAGAAAAATCCTCTGATACGGGTTCCAAGGATAATGGCGGAGATCTGGATTTCTTCAAACGTGGTGATATGGTAGCTGAATTCTCTGATGTAGCCTTTAAACTAAAAGTTGGTGAAACCAGTGATGCTGTGAAATCCGATTATGGTTATCACATCATTAAAGTAACCGACCATAAAGATGCTAAAGACTATACACTTGAAGAAAAGAAAGATGAAATTCGTAAAACTCTAGTTTCGCAAAAGGTTTCCACTCTGTCCTCCACTTGGTTGTCAGAAACAACTGAAAAAGCAAAAATTACGAACACACTTACTGACGCTAAAGAAGATGCAGCTGCAACAGCTGAGCCAACTGCAAGCGCAGCAGCAGGAAATGAATCCACTAAATAATTGTACCCGTCAAAAAGCAGGACAAGCGTTAATAAACGCTGTCCTGCTTTTTTTGTTTCTATGCTCAGGCCTTTGATTAAGCCTTAATGGCCTTTTTTACGGATTTGTTTATCGTGGTTCTCCCCCCACTCTTTCGCCTGCGCTGTGGCAATTGAAATCGCCCGCCCCTCCTCATAACCATCTTCGAGAAGCGCATTCGCAATATCGATTGCCTTATGGCGAACAGGTGCTGTGAAGTTCTTTAATGATTCTGGATAATCCTCTTTGTTCCATGGCATACAAAAAACCTCCTTAACCAGTCTATATACATACTTAGCCTGGTTAAGGAGGTTTCAAACGTTTATTTCACTTATTTAAAGACTTTAACACGATCTTCAACCGGTTGGAATTGTTTCTCACCAGCAGGAGTTACTGCCTTACCAAATGGCAATTGAGCAATCAATTTCCATTCTTGCGGGATGCCCCATGCTTCTTTTACTTCATCATCAATCAGTGGATTATAGTGCTGCAAGGATGCACCTACACCTGCTTCAGAAAGTGCTGTCCATACTACAAATTGCAGAATACCCGAGGATTGGTTAGCCCAAATTGGGAAGTTCTCCGCATATAGAGCGAAGTTCTCTTGCAGGCTCTTCACTACCGTTTGATCTTCGAAGAATAGTACGGAACCGTAACCGGCTTTGAAAGACGCTAATTTTTGTGCTGTTCCTTCAAATTGTTCGGCAGGAACGATTTTACGCAATGTTTCTGTAGTGATATCCCATAGCTTATCGTGTTGTTCACCAAGAAGAACAACGGCTCTTGAGCTTTGAGAGTTGAATGAAGTTGGGCTATGTAGCACCGCTTGTTCAACGATTTCTACAATTTGTGCATCCGAAATCGTAGATTCTTTACTGAGGGCATATATGGAACGTCTTCCTTTTACTGCTTCAAAGAAATTGCTAGACATAAAATAACTACCTCCATTAATTTTAGTAACTTACTTTTGTATATCTTAGCACCTTTTTTCTGAAAACACAATAGTTATTCACAACTTATTTTGTCGGATATATTCGTTGCCAACTCTTATTGTCGCATTTATGGGCTTAATTATGCACCTGATCTATTAATCATTAATCACTTCATGCGGGCTAGAAACTGCCCTCTTCCTTTTCCGATATACACCACGAGCTAAAATGCGCTACAATAGTGCAGCAAATGTATAGAAGGAAGGTTATAATCATGAAATTCCCAAGCGAGAAAGCCCTTGTTCGGCATAGAAAATCAGCCTTAATCTCATTGTTGCTGCTCCTTTCCCTGAGCTTGGCTCTAACTAGCTGTAAAGACACAAATTCGTCTAATTTAACCTCGACAGCACTAGATCCGAACGATCTTCACCCCCTCACTTTCTGGGTGGCAACGGATACTCACTTCTTAAATAAGAAGCTACAGGATGGGGGTACAGCTTTTCAAAAATATGTAACTGACGGTGATGGAAAAATGCTGCCTTACAGTGATGAAATCCTTGAAACCTTGGTTTATGACGCTGAGCAGCAGAAGCCTGATTTTCTCATCCTCAGTGGAGATTTAACAAATAACGGAGAACGCAGCAGCCATCAGGAGCTAACCCAAAAATTAAAGCGAATCGAAGCGCAAGGAACCTCCGTTTATGTCATTCCAGGCAACCACGATTTATTTAATCCTTGGGCCAGATCCTTCAGCGGGGATAAGCAGCTTGTTACGGATTCCATTACAGACAAAGACTTTACCACGATGTATGAGGATTTCGGTTACAAAGAGGCTGTATCACGTGATAAAGAATCACTAAGTTACATCGTTAAGGCAGCGCCAAATTTATGGCTCCTTATGATTGACAGCAGCCAATATCTTAACAATCAGAAATACGGTTTCCCCCAAACGGACGGTCGCCTAACCGCCTCTACCCTATCATGGATAGATAATTCTGTTAAACTGGCTGCCAAGGAGCACGCTTCTGTTCTCACGGTTATGCACCACAACCTACTAAGCCACACTTCTATGTCTGTTTCAGGCTTTAAACTGAATAACAGTCAGGAAACAATAAAGTTACTTCGTGAAAATGAACTTAACTTAGTCTTGTCTGGCCATATCCATATGCAGGACATCCGGGTAGACCCGGTAACTTCTTCGGAAGAAACACCAATTTATGATATCGCAACAAGTGCAATGGCTGTCTATCCACATCAATATGGAGCGATGACCTTCGATCCCCTGAGCAGAACCGTCAATTATGAAGCAACGCCCTTAAATGTAGAGGGATGGGCTAAAGCTAATGGCGTTACAGATCAGAATCTTTTAAACTTCAAGACCTATGCTGAGGATATTTTTGCTACAAACTCTTACAACAAAGCTATGGATGGTTTAAAAGAGAGCTCCTTTACGCAGTCTGAAAAGACATCGATGGCAGAGGTAATGGTCAAGCTTAATGTAAGATACTTCGCGGGGACAGCCAGCAGCTCCTCAGAAGATATTAAAGCGATGCCAGGCTACAAGCTTTGGGAAGGCCTACAAGAAGGTTTCTTAGGTGGATACATCCAAAGTATGACAGAGGATAAAGAGCTTAGTAATATATCCTTAGAGGTGGTATTAACGAAGCAATAACTGGATTATGCATTTCATATAAAAAACCCAGCCTCCACCCGCATTTATGCATCAGATGGAAGCTGGGTTTATTGTGTTAATTGATCGTTAAGATACAACTATTTCCGTACAATAGTAATCCAACCATCTTCATCTACCGACACAGTAGCATGAAGCGCTTCAGCAAGCAGACGCAAGGATACATATGCATCGCCATACTCGTCAACAAATACAGGTTGGGCAAGCTTTACAGTCGTGCCGTTAATCAAGGCTTCGGAAGAACCGATTTTGAATACCAGTTTATCTCCGTACACACCATCAGTAACGTTAATTGCACGATTTGCCGTATCCCATTCTACAGTAGCATCTAAATCTTCTGCCAAATAACGCAGTGGGATATAAGTAGTGTTCTTGTCTACAATCGGGTAATAATATTCGTCATCAGGTTCGATAACAATGGTTCTCTTCGTAATGCCCAGATCATCCTTCAATATACGATATACATCAGAATCTGGGGCAAAGTTTCTCAAAGTCTCTCCAGGTGTAAGTCCGGATGAAATATCAAGTGCACCTTCAGTACTGATTGGATCAGCAGTTACAGCACCGCCAATGTTCCAAATCTGACTGGAAGCTTTAAGCGAGAGGCTCTTCAATGGGAAATCCTCGGTACCCGGAAGCGCCACTTTCAGATCAACATTCTGTTTACGTACATGCAGAGCACTATCAACGAAAATATCAACAGATAACTTCGTATCCTTACTCAACACGGTCTTAATCTCAGGAGTTGATTTGTAAAGACTGTCCACTTGATTGTCATATACTAGCAGCAATGCATCAACAGCCAATTTGGCAGCATCATGCAATACAGTTACGACAGCTTCTTTATCATCCAGTGGAATATCTCCGAAACCCAGATTGAAAATATCGCCAGAACCGTCTTCATCCATAGCTTTGATCACAGGGTACAGATAGTCATAAAGACCACCCACCAATTCAGTAAAACCTTCTGTGTCTTTGGAAACAGACTTCAGGAAGCCTTTTAACAATGCAGGAAGCTCATCACCAGTCACTTCTGCATGCAGCTTCGTCATGTTCAACTGCTCACCATACACAGCATCACTAACCGGTGTAATGTTGATTACGCCAGGATTAGGAAGATTCTTAACAACGAATTTCGTCAACAGCTTACTGACATCTTCAGCTTTTGCCGTATCCAAGCCTACTTCACCTAAGATTTCATCGTATCCTTGTACAGGGAAGTAGAACGGTTGTTTTGCTCCTTCAACTGTAAAAGCAAGTGTTTGTTTGTCCATAAACAAGGTGAATGGAATATTCAATTGTTTATAACCAACAGTTCCTTGGGCCGATAAACTCCCATTATCTTGTAACTTAGCTTTACTAATATTCAAGGAAAAAGAATTAATAAGATCAACCATTTCCTTATCTTCCGCGCTAATTCCCTCTATGGGCTCAGCATTCATGGAAAAAGTCATACTGGATTCTGATGATTTAACATCAACATCCCCAATCAACGCCTTATTAACATCGACCCCCCCTACCGACTGACAGCCGGCAAGAACTAGCATCAGTGCGACAAAAGGCAAAAACCACTTCAATTTCGCTTTAACTCTACTCATAGCATGTCTCCTTCATCTTATTTTGTGAAATCAATCCATTATCTCAGCTAAGGTAAGTTTTGTAAATCAAAGTTCCTTTTATTGTAAAATGTTTAGATATTCAACAAACTTCGCCATTCGATCTGAGCCCAATCCTTGTAAATCACAGCCTTAACTATCGCCAGCATCAGTAAATGTGCAGGATAAAATGACCACCACATCCAGCGCGGAACCCGGTGCCGCTCCAAGCGATTCCAAATTAAAGGCGTAAAAGCAATCAGCAAGGTAGGTAAAATACTGAGCATCTGTACAACCCAATAATTATAAAACATATAGAATAGATTCAGTGCCAGATGGGCTCCAACAAGCCAGTACGATTTCGTGTAACGAAAAATCAATACTAAGAGCAAACCGTACGCATTATAATCTATAGGGTAATAATCCATTAACACTATAGCTGCAATTACCACAGGTATACCAAGCCATAATGAAGGCAGCTTGTCCAAAATAACCAGTACGATTGCTGACAGCAATAACGTAAACACCACGTTCCAGCCACCAGAATTTAGCGCTAGATTATAGGGAATCTGGGCAATAATCGCAATCAAGAGCAACCGAAATAAATATTTAGGTCTGGATGAAGTATGGATATGTCCCTGCACAAGCCCATAACAATAAATTGGAAAAGCTATTCTCCCTACATATCTCCAAGCAAGATTCTCCGGGAAAAAGATATAGCCAATATGGTCAATTAGCATCGTCAGCATGGCAATAATCTGCATTACAATCCCCCTTAAACATGTTGAAATATAAATTCGCCAAGTCCTTCCTCATTTCCTTTACCGATAAGCAAATGAAGACCGCGGAGTAACGATCATCCGTTTTCTGTGCACCTCCCCCCTTGACTTTATCGAATACTATTGAGTAATATTAACTAGCAACAGAATATGGCAATGATCAAAGACATGATTTCCTACACGAACTGTCCAGAGAGAGAAGTCCAGGCTGCAAGCTTCTCCAGTTACCGGTTGTGAAGTTACCCCTTTGTAGCCGTGGCGCTGAATCCGTAGAACTTTGTTTTTTCGGTAGTATGCGGCACCGATTTATCCCCGATATCGGATACCAATGAGGTCCTGTCTATATGACAGGTCGAATTAGGGTGGAACCACGAGCTGAACGCACTCGTCCCTTTCTGGGAGAGATGCGTTTTTTTGCGTTCACAACTAACAATATTTGAGAAACGGAGGCTAAAATCATGAAGATCAAGGTAACACTGCAAGATGGAACAATTAGAGAGGTACTGCAAGGAACAACGATTAAAGAAGCAGCAGGTGCCATAAGTACCAGTCTGAAAAAAAATGCTGTAGCTGGAAAAATTGATGGAAAATCTGTTGATCTAAACCAAGCGATCGAACATGATTGCCGGCTCGATATTGTTACGTTGGATAGCAAAGACGGTCTTGAGGTTTATAGACACAGTACTGCACATATCATGGCGCAGGCCATAAAACGTATATATGGAGATAAAGCTGTCCAGCTAGGTATAGGTCCTGTTATCGAAGACGGCTTCTACTATGACATTGATATTGAGAAACCTCTATCCACTGATGATCTTGCTGCAATCGAACAAGAAATGGCGAAAATCATCCAAGAGAATCACCAGATTGTCCGCCGTGTGGTGAGCCGCACAGAGGCCATTAAACTTTTTGAAGAGCTGAATGAGCCTTTAAAGCTGGAGCTTATTCATGATCTGCCGGCAGACACAGTATTAACTATTTATGATCAAGGTGAATTTTCCGATCTTTGCCGTGGGCCACATCTTCCCTCTACTGGCTTGGTCAAAGCCTTTAAGCTGTTGAATGTAGCGGGTGCCTACTGGCGTGGAGATTCCAATAACAAAATGCTGCAACGTATTTATGGAACTGCCTTTCCTAAAAAAGCGCAGCTAGAAGAACATTTACTGTTTCTTGAAGAAGCTAAAAAACGTGACCACCGTAAGCTCGGCAAAGAACTTGAGTTGTTCATGTTCTCTGAAGAAGCGCCAGGCATGCCTTTTTATCTTCCCAAGGGAATGACAATCCGTACAGAGCTTGAGAACTTTGCCCGGGAATTACAAAGACAGAGAGATTACGATGAAGTTCGTACACCGCTGATGATGAACAATCGGCTTTGGGAGCAGTCAGGGCACTGGGATCACTACAAGGACAATATGTATTTCACAGATGTAGATGAAACAAAATTTGCCCTTAAGCCGATGAACTGCCCTGGGCATATGCTAATTTTCAAAAATAATCTGCATTCCTACCGGGAACTGCCTATCCGTATCTCGGAATTTGGTCAAGTGCATCGCCATGAATATTCCGGAGCATTGAACGGGATGATGAGAGTCCGCACTTTCTGTCAGGATGATGCTCACCTCTTCGTTTTACCAGAGCAAATTGAGGATGAAATAAGACGGGTAATCTCACTGATTGACCATATTTATCAAGTGTTCGGCTTTGAGTATAAGATTGAATTATCTACTCGGCCAGCAGATTATATGGGATCTGAAGAATTATGGGATCAGGCTGAACAATCTTTACAAAATGTATTAGACAATCTCGGGATCGAATATCGTGTGAATGAAGGGGATGGCGCGTTCTATGGACCTAAGATTGATTTTCATATCTTAGATGCGCTAAAACGAAGCTGGCAATGTGGAACAATCCAACTAGATTGGCAAATGCCAGAGAAATTCGATCTTACTTACATCGGGGAAGATAATCTTAAACATCGCCCGGTCGTAATCCATCGCGCTGTTTATGGGTCGATCGATCGTTTTATGGGGATTATTACTGAACATTTCGCTGGAGCTTTCCCACTGTGGCTCGCACCTGTTCATGCGAAGTTGTTGCCAGTCTCTGAGAACTATGTTGACTATGCACTGCAAGTGAAGCATCACATGGAGAAGGCTGGCATTCGTGTCGAAGTAGATATCCGAAATGAGAAGTTAGGCTACAAAATTCGTGAAGCTCAGCTTGAAAAAGCACCTTACATGCTCGTACTTGGAGAGAACGAAAAAAATTCCGACACTGTCTCTGTAAGAAAACGTGGTGAAGGTGATCTTGGTTCGAAGAGTATCCAAGACATCATTGAACAGATTAATGAAGAGATTATTAGTAAGAGATAAATTTAAGGGGCTGTCTAATCGTAGAAAAACTACGTTTGAGACAGCCCCTTCTTTATAACCTATTCATATTCACATGAACTCTATTTTACGTACAGGCGGCTGCTTTCTTCCCAATATTCGCCTGGTTTCAGGCTGAACAAGCCGATTTCATCAGCAGGAAGATCTACCATTGGTGCATTCACCAAGTTAATTTGTGGCTCAGGGCAGAAGAACTGCTCTGTAGCACCGTTATTCCAGATCATCCATTGTTTGTACGAAGTCCCTACATCGTACACCAAGGTTACTCCAGCTTTGCTATCGGTAAGCTCCATCCGGTTGCGTCCGTTCTGAGGTGCAGCCGTGTAGTGATTGTCCATAGATGCAAAATATGGATTCACACCTTCTTCACGAAGCTGAACTTCTCCTGGCTCCAACGCCTGGAACTTGCCTGTTGGCAGCATGCGGTCGTTGAGCTCCCAGCGCTCGCCAATAGTAGCTTTTACGCGATAATCTTGTGCACTGCTTCCTGGTGCGAAGGGTGCGTTAATGGCAGTGTGGAATGCCAGCAAGCAAGGCATCACATCTTCTCCATCATTGTGTACCAGCACCTGTTGAGATAATCCTCCTTCGCCGAGGGTATACCGCAATTTGATCGTGTACTTATGTGGCAAATATTGATAAGAAGGATGATTCTCATCCACCTTGATGAATACGGTTACGAAGCTTTCAGTCTTACCGCTGCCAAATTCTTCGACTTCCCAAGCTGCAGTATGTAAAAATCCGTGTAAATGGTTGCCCGTTGCAACTTCATTTACTGGGAATTGATAAGTTTGACCATTCCATGGAAATTTACCATCCTCATAACGATTTGGAGGAAATAATACAGGAATTCCGTGAATCCCCGGACTTGCCTTAAAAGCTTCCATTTCTTCAGCTCCAGGCTCATGCAGGAAGCGATATCCGTTTTCGGTATCACGGAAACAGATCAGGTTGCCGCCAATGCCCGGCAGAATAGCTGCCTCATAACGACCGGCTTTCAACCAGATAGCTGCTTCTCCTTCATATTGTCCTTCATACGCTGTGATTGACATAATATATTGTTCTCCCTTCCAGTGTCTGATAATTGTCTCCACTTGATAGATTACCACATCTAGTCATGAGGTGACATGCCCTTTTTACAATTGCTCCACTTCTACGCTCATTACATGTTCAATTTTCTTCACATCGTAATAAATTTCTGTTGCGTAATCCCGATCCGGGGCTGAGATCACCATATCGATCATTTGTCTGCCATCTTCCAAATCTTTAATTTTCATTCTTCGAATCGCTCGGGATGGACCTCTAGTACTACGCTGCGAGCTG
Source organism: Paenibacillus sp. FSL H7-0716 (assembly GCF_038002705.1). Lineage (NCBI taxonomy): Bacteria > Bacillati > Bacillota > Bacilli > Caryophanales > Paenibacillaceae > Paenibacillus > Paenibacillus sp. FSL H7-0716. The sequence continues at coordinate 225,714 of NZ_JBBODA010000005.1, read as the reverse complement.
ACCTGAGGCCGCTCGATTTTTTGGATCACTTCTGTAAGCACAAAATTAGCTTCCATAATGATCCTCACTGAAACTTCATGTTTATTCAGTACTTCTGGACCTAGAGAGCGGATCAAATGAGGAACTAAATTTACAGCAAACATCAGCAAAATGACCGCATATGCTGCTTCAATATAGAATCCCGCACCCACAGCTATACCAATTCCAGAAGCTGTCCAGATGAGTGCTGCCGAAGTAAGGCCCGAAATGGCATCTCCGCCTCTACGCAGAATAACACCCGCACCCAAAAAACCAATCCCGCTGACAATCTGAGCCGCAAGCCGCATTGGGTCCATGTTTGGATGCTCTGGCCCTGCGAACTTATCAAAGGCATGGATAGACACCACTGTGACAAGACAGCTCGCAATGCTTATGACCATACTGGTCCGTATCCCCAGCGGTTTCTGCTTGATCTGTCGGTCAATCCCGATGAACAGCCCGAACAGCATGGCCACTAGTAACTTCATTAATGATTCCAATTGAAAATCCATATCGCAATCTCCTTTCTCCAGAGATACTCCATTATAACGGAAATTGGAGATAATGATTAGCTTTATTTTACAACAAAAAACGGCATAACCATCCTCAGCGCATATGCTCTTTCGACCCGTGTGGTCCGGCATAGCGATGAGGATGGAATCCGTTATGAGAGGCCAAGATTATGTTGAAAAACTAACCGTGCAGAAGCGACTCTGCACCGTCACAATAAATTTCCGTCCCCGTAATATGATCTGAATCTTCAGACGCCAGAAACAGCGCCAGCTTCGCTACTTGATCAGGTCGCCCCGGACCTTCTTCCAGCGGTTGATCTCCCTCAGGAAATTCTACAGGGATTTTCACTTCTTTCAGATCCTCTGATGGAAAAGTGTTGTCATCTATATTGGTCTTTATGGCCCCAGGACAGATCGCATTTACGCGAATTTGAAATTGAGCCAGTTCCAGTGCCGCCATTTTCATAAAAGCAACCTGTCCTGCCTTTGTCGTACTGTAAGCAGAAAAACCAACATTAGAAAATACACGATTTCCGTTAATGGAGCTGTTGATCAGGATGCTGCCTCCACTTTCTTTTAGATGCGGTATCGCATATTTAACAGTCGCGAAGGTTCCACGCAGGTTAATATGAATGGTCTGATCCCAAGCTTCAATATCCATCGTTTCAATAGGCGTCATTGCCCCATTAATCCCTGCGTTGGCAAAAACAACATCAAGACGACCCCATTTCGCGGCCGCCTTGTTTATCGCTGCTTCCACTTGTGGCGGTTCAGCAACATCACATTCGATAACTAGGGCTTCTCCGCCCTCTTTCTCCACTTGCTGTTTAACCTTTTCAGCGTTCTCCACAGTTCTGTCCAATAATACAACTTTGGCTCCGTTACGTGCGAACTCAAGCACGGTTGCCCGGCCAATTCCTGAGCCGCCTCCGGTTACAACTGCAACCTTACCTACAAGCTTTTTATCTGCCATATCGTGATATCCTCCTTCTTATCATGCAAGTCTTCCAGTTAAGTTCTTTCCTTAACCTTAACCTTGCATACAGAAGTTGAACCGACAGATATTTACTTTTCCTTTAGGATTATTATTCTCCCTGACGAAGATGAATGATCAGATCGTTTAATCCGGCTTCCTGGATCCCTTCCACTATAAGCTCAGCTACAAGACGAGCCCCTAAAATCTGAAAATGGGTATTATCCTGCACGCCACCTGGATGTGCAATAAATTCTCCTGGATAGCTCCACATGAATAAATCTTTTGAGCCCTCTGAGCCATAAGCCTCAAAGAGATTTCGGCTCTTCTCGGCTAAATCGATCAGTGGAACCTGCTCGGTAACTGCGAGTTCCCGCATGGCGATTAAATAATCTCCATGTGTGTCTACAATTGCTTCTTCACTATCAAATCTTCGCCGATGTACAGAGGTCACAAGAACCGGGTAGGCTCCCGCTTCCCTGGCGACTAAAATCAACCGGAGCAAATGCTCTTTATATGTAGTAAAGGGCTCGGTATGTCTTAAATCATCAGTTTTGGAATCATTATGTCCAAACTGGATGAACAGATAATCTCTGGGTCTGATATCTGCGGCAATGTCCTCCAAATGCCCTTCCTCAATAAAACTCTTCGAACTGCGTCCAGAAAGTGCTCGGTTATCTACAGCTATTCCGGCTTTGAAGCAGCGTGGAAGCAGTTGGCCCCACCCCGCATAGGGGTAGCCTTCTTCCCCTTGATCGGTCACCGTGGAATCTCCCGCCAGGAACAAGACTAGCGCTTCATTGTCCACCTGAATGTCCAAGGCATTGATACGCGGTGCCGCACCCGAGAACGATATCTTTAGCTGCCCATCCTTAATCCTAATTGCAAAGGATTCGCGTAAGTATTGGCCCGCAGGCACATTTAGCGTGTCCAATACGAACTTGCCCTTTCCAGCTTTGATAAATGTGCTGGTATCTGCCAGAGCATCACCCAACAGCAGCGTAACACGGTAGATCCCATTCGGGAGATCCAGAAGAAAAACTGCTTTCTGTGGGATGCAGCAATCGCTTCGCAGTATATCTGTTCCCCCTCTGAAACGACCAAAGACGGTGGAATCAGAAGTGAAACCATACCCTATTTCCTTAGAATAAGATGTGTCCGGCCGAATTTTGGTGTAGCCAGGCTCAGCTTCCTTAATCCCAAAATCAAAACGATAGCTATCCAAATTCAGCCGCACCTTTCTTAATTAGAGATTTAAAACATTATATTCGTTTGCTGAAATCAACCTTTCAAACCACTGGTGCTGATTCCTTCTACAATCTGCTTTTGGAAGATAAAGAAGATAATCATGACTGGTGCCAAACTTAGAACAGACATGGCGAACATTGGACCCCAGTTGGATACGGACTCACTGTCCAGGAACATTTTCAGCCCCATCGAAACTGTATATTTAGAAGGTGAGTTCAAGTACAATACCGGTCCAAGCAAATCTTCCCACCGCCAATAGAAGGAGAAGATCGCCGCAGTAGCCATAGAAGGACGGATAAGCGGTAGTATGATTCTGAAATAAAGTCCAAATTTCCCACAACCATCGATGGTAGCCGCTTCATCAAGTTCTACAGGAATGGTCCGAATAAACTGCAGCATTAGGAAAATGAAAAACGGGACACCGAAGAACTGTGGAACAACGATCGGTTTGATACTGTCGAGCCATTCCAATTTGGCATAGATAATGTATTGAGGGACGAGCACCACATCGGAAGGAAGCATCAGGGTCATCATCATGATTCCGAACCATAAGCCATGGCCTACAAATTTATTGCGGGCAAAACCAAAGGCAACCAGTGAAGATGAAATGACTGCGCCCAGTGTTGCGACAATGACAATTACAAAAGAGTTCTTGATGAAGACACCAAAGGAGTAACCTGCAACACCTTCCCAGCCTTTAGCATAGTTCCCCCATTCCCATGGATCAGGTATAAGGTGCTGAGCTGTAACAAATACAAGCCGGCTCTCTTTAAAAGAACTCATGATCATCCACAGAATCGGATACAGCATAACGATAGCGAGGCCACCTATAAGGATGTGATAAAGCGGCCATTTCAGTTTAATTTTCGCCATGGATTATTTTCCTCCTTCCGACTCGTAGAAGACCCACGATTTGGATGTCTTGAACAAGATTCCGGTCATGATGCCGACAAGCAACAACATTACCCAAGCCATAGCCGAAGCATAACCCATATTATTAAACATAAAAGCCTGACGGAATAAATAGAGAGAATACAACATAGTGCCGTCCATAGGTCCGCCTTCACCTTTAGAGATAATATAAGCTGGAACAAAGGTCATAAATGCGCTGATCGTCTGCATAACTAGATTAAACAGAATCACTGAACTTAAGAGTGGCATAGTAATCTTGAAGAATTTTCTGAAGAATCCGGCTCCATCCACACTAGCTGCTTCATACATTTCACCAGGAATGTTTTTGAGACCTGCCAGAAAGATCAACATGGATGAGCCAAACTGCCACACAGATAGAGTTATCAACATGATAAGTGCAGCGTTCGGATTGCCAAACCAACTTACCGGTCCAATTCCAAAAAAGCCAAGCATGCCGTTAATAATTCCAGTATCACTAAAAATATTACGCCACATGATGGAGACCGCCACACTACCCCCTATAATAGAAGGTAAATAATAAGTTGTCCGATAGGCTCCTACCATACGTGATTTCGTATTTAGAATCATGGCCACAAATAATGCGAAGGTTAGACGTAAAGGCACACCGATAAATACGTAAAGCAGCGTTACCTTTAGTGAATGCAAATATTTCGGGTCATTTGAGAACATTTTGATGTAATTATCAAATCCAATCCACTTAGGTGGAGCGAATAAATTATATTTGGTAAAAGAAAGATACAGTGAAATGATCATCGGGATCAGTGTGAAGCAAAGGAAGCCAATGACGAACGGACTGATGAAGGCATATCCTGTAAGGTTACTTCGTAACCGCCGGCCGGTGAGGTTCTTTTTCTTAACAGCCAATGGATTCGAAGGTAGGGGATTCGTTAATGCCAAGGGTCTCCAACTCCTTTTTATGTGAATAATATGGGAAACGGGATGCCGCCTAGCGAAATGGCATGCCGTTTCCCATGTGAGACGCAGTATAGTTATCTGTTACCCTACGATTAACGGCTGGAGAGAATAGAGTTCGCTTCTTTTCGGAACTGTGCCGCTGCTGCTGCTGGGTCGATTTTTCCGAAGTTCATTTGTTCAGCGAGGTCTGTAAGCAGGGCTACAACCTCTGGGGAACCTACCGGTGGACTCATAGGTGAAGTAGTAGGCTCCATGTCAGCAACAAACTTAAATACTTGCTTACCGGAATCAGTTAATTGAGTAGCTACAGATTCTTTGATTTTGCTTGAAATCGGTACTCCGCGTTCGCCTTTGATCAGGTTGTTAGCTTCCACATCATTAATCCAGAAATCAACGAACTTCGCTGCTTCTTCCTTCACTTTAGAGTTAGAAGTAATTGACCAGTACATACTTGGCTGCATGTAAAGCCCTTTATCCATATCTGGACCAGGCATTTGTGCCAGCTCCATAGGACGATTTACAGCGATTTGCAAAGCAACGTATTGGTTCGACCATTGCCATACACCGATACCTGTCCCTTTAACAATATCCGACTCTTCAATAACCCCTTTATTTTGGCTCAGTTTGTCTTGTGATGGGACCGCTCCATCTTTAATCAGACCAGACAACATTCCGAAAAAGTCAGTGAACAACGCATCGTCCTCATAACCAAGTGCGGAACCATCATTGTTATAGAGTGCCAGCCCTTTTGTACGCAGATAATAGTTGAAGAACACGTCTGCTGCCATGGAACCGTCCATAAACAGTCCAGCCGATTTAGCTTTCGCGGCGATTTCCTTGTATTGATCCCAAGTCCAGTTCTCTGGGATAGAATCAACACCTGCCTTTTTCAGCAATTCTGGATCATATTGAAAACCAAGTACGTTAACCCCTAACGGAATTCCGTATTGCTTCTCACCGATCACTCCAGTACTCAGCACGTTCTCATTCACATCGCCGACTTGAATCTGAGAGTTCAAATAAGGTTTCAAATCTTCGAGCTGTCCGTTAGATCCATATTGATTAATATAAGAAATATCCATTTGAACGATATCAGGAAGTCTATTTGCAGCAGCTTGCGGAGCAAGCTTTTTCCAGTAATCATCAAAGGATGCATATTCAGGCTCAATGGTTACATTCGGATATTTGGCTTCATACATATCAATAACTTGTTGTGTATAAGAATGTCTTGTATCTCCACCCCACCATGCGATTCGCAGGGTTACTGGTTCTGCTGAGGTCGTGGCCGCAGGTTTCGTTTCCGAAGGAGTATTTGTAGCGGAATCCGTAGCAGTAGCATTGTTATTGTTGTTACCTCCACCGCAACCAGCTAACATCGACGACAGCAATAATGGTACGGCTAGTAAAGCGAATCTCTTTTTCAATTTCATGTCCCCTTTTCCTATGATAGTGTAAAGGCTCTGATCCCTTTAGGTAGCGCTTTCATTGGTTAAATTTTCTCAAATATTCCGTGATTATTGAATACAAAAAACCGTCTTGTTTGTTCAATAATCAGTTCGCTTGAGGGGGTTTCATGAAATCTGTAGGGGTCTGGCCGGTTACTTTTTTAAATACCTGACTGAAATATTGTGCATTTCCACCGAAGCCGAACATTTCAGCCAGCTCAAATACTCTTACATCCCCACTTCTCAAAATATGCTCCGATGCTTTAGCAATCCGGTAATTGGTTACGTAATTCGAGAATTTCTCCCCGGTAATTTTCTTGAATATTTTGCCTAGATAGTCGGGATTCATATATAACATTTCAGCAGCGACCGAGCTAAGCGACAGCTCTGCATTCTTGTAATCCTCTGCGATAATTTTGAACATTTTGTCTACAATAAGTGATTGCCGGGAACTAAAATGTCGGTCATACATCGCTGTTAAGCGAACCGCTGCCTCTTTGACGTATGCTTTTAAACCTCCCAAGGTTCTAATTTCGGCAAGCTCCGCCAAGCCTGATGTGAAGCTATTTCTTTCATCAGGGACTGCTAAACGAATCATAGCGGAGTATAACTGCAAAACATAAGAACGCGTCACGTTAATATCTGACCGTTCATCAGCGAGCAAGTTGAATAATCGTTCCAATTCCAGCTCTACCGTATTTTGATCGCCTGCTTTTATAAGTAGACAAATATGCTCTTCATCTAACTCGATATCATTTCTTCCACTTAGCTCATCACTTGGGATATCACTTCCGGTAATCAAACCGCCCGCCTCCAAATAAAAACGATGGTTCAGGCACTGCAAGGTCTGACGATACAATCTCCGGGAATGAATCATAAGGTCAGCATCACTAATCGCGATTGTCACATCCATTTTATAAAACTTGCAGAATACCTCTCTTACTTCAGCGATACGTTTAAGCAGGGGGCTGTTCTGCACCGTATTACCTTCGTCTTCCAGTAATATTAATAAATGACCGCCTATCGTCGCACTCAGGAGTGTTTCCTGAAGTACGTCCTGGGCAATATTTTGCAGAGCGAACAATTGCTCATATTCATAAGATCCCTCTAGCCGGAACAGGAGCAAGCGCACCGTTTTGTCATTAAGCTCAATGCCGAATAGTTCCTGATAATACTCTAGATCCTGACTTCCATAAGTTTTGTTAGAGATCCATTCCTTCAAAAATTGTTCTTTCACATGGGGCAATACCTTCTGTAGACGTTGTTTCATACTATTTACGAATTCGCCCCGGCTCTTCTGTTCATCGAGCTCTGCTACCAGCTCAACCAGTGCCTCATGGATCTGATTCTCATTGCACGGCTTTAAAAGATAATGTTTGACCCCGTTCTGCATAGCAATACAAGCATAATCAAAATCCTTATAACCAGTCAGCATAATGAATTTCACATCTGGAAATCGTTCACTGCATTTTTGCACCAGTCCCAAACCGTCTAAACCAGGCATAGAAATATCAGTGATCACAATTTCTGGGCTAAGCTCCTCTATTTTCACCAAAGCCTCAAGCCCGTTCCACGCCGTGCCTACAAGCTCTGTTCCCGCTCGTCCCCAGTCCACAACCTGCGATATCCCTTCCAGAATCAGTCGTTCATCATCCACCAGCAGCAGTTTATACATTCTCTAGCACTCCTTTTAAGTAAGGTATACGCACATGTATAGTTGTTCCTTGACCCGGCTCACTTTCTATGACTGTGCCCCATTCAGGGCCGAAGACGATTTGAATCCGTTCCGCGATGTTAGCTAAGCCGATGCCTTCTCCACGGGTCTTAACTCTCCCCATCTGCAAATCTTTGATAAATTCAGGGCTCATTCCCGGTCCATTATCACTGACTCTGATATCGAGGCCCTGCTCTTCTTCACTAACTGTTATAGAAATGGTGCACGGTTCAATATTAGGCTCTAGTGCATAGCGGATAGCATTTTCGATTAAAGGCTGCAAGGTCAGCTTTGGAATCAAAGCGTCATGCAGATGTTCAGGTACATCCATCCGGAAATCTAGCCTCTCATCAAACCGTGTTTTCTGGATAATGACATAATTGCGCACGATAGTGATCTCTTTTTCAAGTGTAATCAGCGGATCCTTGAGACCAATAGAGCTGCGGAACAAGTAACCGAGCGCTTCTACCATTTCTGAGATTTTGGCTTGTTTGTTCATTTTGGCTAACCAGTTGATCGATTCCAGTGTATTGTACAAAAAATGCGGATTAATCTGGGCCTGTAATGCTTTCAGCTCGGTCTCTCTAATTATCAGCTGCTTCGCATAGTTCTCATCAATAAGCTCTCTGATCCTGCGGATCATCATTTTAAAAGTCCGGTTTAGCTGACTAACCTCGTCCTGCGCAGTCTGTGAAACCACACCTAATGACTGTTCCTCCAGATTGTCCAGATCGCCCTTCTCGATTTGCTTCATTTTTTTGGTCAGCTTAGAGATCGGACGTACAATACTACGAGCAAGCCTGTAGCCTAAAAGGAGACCAATTAATAAGATTAGTGCGAATATGATGACGACCAGCTTTTTGACAAAAGTAATATGTTTGAACATCTCATTAAATGGAGTTGCATTGATGTAGATCCAATCTATATAAGATGATTTCGTCTTAGTTATAAAATAAGTACCTTCTTGATATTTGGCCGTGCGATATAGCTCCGGACGTTCTGTCTCTTCTTTAAGCTCTTCTGGCAAAAGAATCGGCGCTTCAGGATAGATTGCCTGTCCCGTCGTGGCGTCAACTGCGATTAATTGGTCGGTATCGCTCGTACTATCCGCAATGATTAGATCGATCCGAATACGGATCACAAGTGTTCCCAGATCATCCAGCGTAAACGTTGACCCTGTATAAGATTTAATCTGCCGAACCGCCAAAAGTGAATTTCTGTTTCCTTGCGGATACCACACTATACTTCCACTAGCTTCCGCAGCTAACGGCTTTAACTGATCCTGCAGATCCTGTGATACCCCTTCACGATTACCCGCAGTCATTACTCCGCCACTCGTATCCATCAGCATCATGGAATAAACGTATTTCTCTGCCCCTGCAAAAGCAACCAGCCTGTTTATGATCTTGTTATGTAGAACTTGTCTTTCATAAGGCTGTGGATCATTCTGCAATTGGCGCAGGCATTCTTGAATTTGCTCATCAGATACGACTGTAAAAGAAAGCTGATCCAATTCTCTTAGGGCATTTTCGATGCTTATAGAGGACATCCCCAGTACCTCAGAGGCCTTTTCATAAATTTGCTTGTCATAGATACGATATACATATTGCAAGACGGTCAAAGAGAATAAAAAGGAAAGTAGAAGCAAAAAGGAAATAATCAGTATCATTTTGTTGAAAATGCCCGAACTTTTGTAAGCGCTAACATTTTTCCAAATCATCTGCATTCTCCGCTCCCTAAATATGATAATTTTCATTTATTATCACTATAATTCCATTATAAACCATAATGTTCCATTTGGGTAAATTTACGTGAACTGAAAGCTAAGGATAGTATAATGGCTCGGCGAAAAAATTCCTATGTAAAAAAGGGCTCGAAATGAAATCCAGAATCAGACTTCACTTCAAGCCCTTATATTGAGCTACCTCCACACCTACAACTGACTAGCCAAGCATCATTCGGTCATCTGCCAATTTATGTCCGCTGATTGTCTCGAATTCTCCGAGCAACCGTTCTACAGTAAGATCTTTTTTACGTTCCTCATCGATATCCAAAATAATACGGCCCTTATCCATCATGATCAGACGATTGCCAAGACGAATGGCCTGTTCCATGTTATGAGTAACCATTAGGGTGGTTAACTTCATCTCACGGACAATGGACTCTGTCAGTTTAGTAATCAGCTCCGCACGAGAAGGGTCAAGGGCTGCTGTATGTTCATCTAAAAGTAAAATTTGCGGTTGAGTAAAGGTCGCCATTAGCAGGCTTAGCGCTTGTCTCTCTCCACCTGACAACAACCCTACTTTTGCCCGCAGGCGATCTTCCAGCCCAATCCCCAGCCTACTTAGCTCATCACGAAACAAAGCTCTTTTTGCTTTATTTACGCCAAAGGTTAACCCTCTGCTTTTACCTCTTTTATAAGCCATAGCTAAATTTTCTTCAATCGTCATATGTGGAGCCGTACCCGCCATTGGGTCCTGAAAGACACGGCCGATCCAGCGACTCCGTTGAAATTCCGCCAAATGGCTGATTGAATTCCCTTCAATGCTGGCTGTACCCAGATCCGGCTTCATGACACCGGAAATAATGTTCATCAGCGTAGATTTGCCAGCTCCATTACTTCCAATGATGGTGACAAAATCACCGGGAAGAAGCTCCAAATCAATGCCGAGCAGCGCTATTTTCTCATCGGGTGTTCCGGGATTGAACAGCTTAGATACGTTCTCCAGTTTAAGCATCGATGGTGCCCCCTCTCTTGCTGCTTAGCGCCTGCTCAGCTAATTCAACGGAACGCCTCCGCGCCATATTCTTCTGCTTCAGGAAACGCTGAATCGACGGGAATACAAGAGCGAAAATAACGATAATTGCTGTGATCAGCTTAAGATCCGAAGCTTTCAGCCACGGTACCCGCAAGGCAAGTGCAACTACGATCCGGTAAACTATGGATCCGAGCACAACAGCCAATGTGGCCCGAAATACATTTTTGGCACCGAATATGGCTTCACCGATGATCACCGAAGCTAACCCGATTACAATCATCCCAATACCCATAGAGGAATCCGCAAAAGTAGAATACTGAGTGATTAGCGCCCCCGAGAGCGCCACCATTCCATTGGATAAACTGACGCCAAGAATAGTGGTATTATCCGTGTTTACACCCAGACTACGGATCATTCTTGCATTATCTCCAGTAGCCCGCAGCGCAAGTCCAAGATCTGTACGCAGGAATAAATCCATTACTATTTTCACAAAAATAACTACAAACGGCAGAACGAGCAGAGGATCAATGGAAGTGAACAAGGTAGTGTCACCCATTAAAGACCAGTTCGGTTTGCCACCAAATATCCGCAGATTAATGGAATAGAGTGCAATCATCATCAAAATCCCGGATAACAGTCCATTAATCTTGCCTTTCGTATGTAATAGGCCCGTACACATTCCTGCCAGCATTCCGCCAGCAATAGCGGCCAGGGTAGCAAGCCATGGTGCATAACCGTTAGTAATCATAACAGCGGCTATGGCACCACCAGTGGTAAAGCTCCCATCTACAGTCAAATCAGGGAAATCAAGAATACGAAAGGTAATGTATACACCTAAAGCCATAAATGCGTAAAGCAGTCCCATTTCAACGGCCCCGAGCATCGAATTTAACATAGATGACTTCCTCCTTCGAGCGGAAAGGGGCGTTCTCACGAAATCGCCCCTATATAATGGCTTATTGAATAATATTGGTAGCTTGATCGGCAACTTCTGCCTTCATTGCATCAGTCACTTCTATGCCTTGCGCTGCTGCAGATTTCAGGTTAAGAATGAGATCGAGTTTTTCTTGCATGGTTACTTTCATATCAGCTGGCTTTTTACCATTTTTCAAAATATCCACGGCCATTTGACCCACTTGATAGCCATGATCGAAATATTTAAAACCAACGGTGGCGAAAGCTCCCTTTTCAACCGTATCACGGTCACTGGAGAAGAAGGGGATTTTCTTGTCATTAGCTGTTTGAATTATGGTATCCACTGCACTTACGACTGTGTTATCCAAAGTAATGTAGAATGCATCTACACGACCCACAAGTGATTCTGCAGCTTGTTTGACTTCAGAGGTATTCGTGATGGCAGCCTTCACTAGCTCGATTCCATGCTTATCCAACTCTTTTTTAGCAATCTCAGCCATAATTACTGCATTTGGTTCACCTTCATTAATAACGATGCCCAGCTTTTTCACGTTAGGAAATTGGGTAGCTATAAATTGCATTAATCTGTTAATCGCTTCGGGATTGGTGTCCGATACACCTGATACATTTCCACCTGGATGCTCCAGATCCGTGACAATCTTCGCGTCGAGTGGGTCAGTTACTGCTGCGAATAAAATCGGTGTATCCTTACTTGCTTTGCTAAGTGCTTGAACAATTGATTGAGCGGAAGGCGTTGCAATTGCCAATACCAAATCATTAGAGTCAGCGGCGATCTTTTGAGCAATGGACAAGTTATTCGCTTGGTCAGCCTGTGCATTCTCAAGGTCAACCTTCAGGTTCTCGCCCTCAACGATTCCTGCATCCTTCAAAGCAGCGAGAATTCCTTCGCGTGTAGCATCAAGTGAGGGGTGCTCCACATATTGCGAAATCGCAATTTTGTACGTTTTTGAATCTGCTGCTCCTGCATTCGTAGGGGAATTACCGGAATTCGCTGCATTTCCTGAGTTTCCAGCAGTGTTATTGTTGCCACAACCAGCTGCTACGAGCATGAAGCATAAGCTTAATCCCGCCAAAATGTTTCTCTTTTTCATCAAAGTACCCCATTTCATTAGTTTATTAACGCATACATCAAGGTGAGCGACTCAGCATTATCACTTTTATCGATAAAAGCATTAAAGCATAAGCTTACACGTACCTCACATTAATGATAGAAATCTATTAAACCTATATTATATGGAGGTTGTTTATCCGTCAATCACTTATCATATTTCCATAGATTTCAAATTCTGAAGAATATATGACATCAAAACAGGTAATGCTTGGTTGTCTCTTACAGCGATTGCCTTTATTTCTTTTACATAAAAAAAATCGCCCTGCACAAACTTAATTTACAGTTTGAAGATGGAGCGTGTTAAATGGCTAATAATCACAAAAGACTACTAACCACCGCTACTGTATTGCTTGCTGTCGCTTTAACGAGTTCATCCTGCGGTTATTCATCTCAATCGCAAAAACCTAAGGTTAACGCGCTAACTCCTGATGGAAAAAACGCCTCCAGTTATTATGAACAATCTGCAATTACTGACGCTCAGGGAAAGTATTGGATTCCACTCAAGCCTGCGGTTACTTCCCTCGGATACCGGATGAAGGATGATGGTTCACGTGATGGATACACTAAAATCGGTTATAGCGATGTTATGTATATGCTGCGCCCTGGCTCACCACAGGTATTCTCACTTGGGGAAAAAATCACACTGCCACAAGCCCCTAGACGGCAAGAAGGGCAAATCTATATCACCCCTTTAGCCTTGTCCAAATTTCTGCAAACAGAAGTAGGCTGGAATCCCCAGTCGGGTGAGATAAACATTGCTACACCATCCGAACGTAAGACTATCGAAAAATTATCTTCGGTCGAATCCACGAGTGAATCTAAACCTTTACGCATTCAAAGTATTTCCGAAGCGGATAAAAAGGAGTTAGTCGCTTTTGCCAAAAATTTCTTAGGTGTACCTTACGACTTTGGCGCTGGATCTTATGAAGAAACCAAAAAATTTGATTGCTCTTCTTTTACAAGGCATGTATTCAAAAAATTCGGTGTCAGCTTACCTCGTTTAGCTAAAGATCAAGACAATTTAGGTACTCGTGTAAGTCGAAGCGAACTGGATGTAGGAGATCTTATTTTCTTTACCGTTCCCGGGCGATTTGAAAGTGATGCTATACCTGGTCATGTCGGTATTTACATTGGAGACGGAAAGTTTATCCACACTTGGGGTGAACCCGGAGTTCAGATCAGTGACCTCGACTCAGGTTATTGGAGTAATGTAATCCTCCATATGCAGCGTGTTTTATAAGCTTCCCATACTTTAAAAGAAATCATTCAAAAAGCCTGATTCCCTATTGAAGGGATTCAGGCTTTTTTGACTACAACTCTTATCCATTTCTTAATCCCAGCTCTTGCCCCTTCCGCTTATCCGGACAAACAGCTTTACAAGTTCTACTATAACAATAATCGCTACGGCTGCTGCACATACTATTCCCCACTGTAATCCACTTAAATGTGAGACTCCAAACCAGTCGTTTAAGCCCGGGATGATGATCACAAGCACAAGCATTAGTATAGAGATCAGCGACGCCCATAACATATAACGATTGCTGAACCAACCGATCTGGAATAGCGATTTTTTATTGGATCTGACGTTAAAGGCATGGGCAATTTGCAGTAATCCTAATGTGGCAAAGGCCATTGTAACCGCAATACCTTCATTGTAATGCGTATGCGCCCATTGGTACACGAATAACGTAAGCGCCGCTTCTATAATCCCTTGATATATAATCCCGATGCCTACACCGCCAGCAAAGATGCTACTGCTTGCTTTACGCGGCTTCTTCGCCATTACATCCTCACCGGCTTTCTCAAGCCCGAGGGCAAGTGCAGGTAAGGTATCCGTAACGAGATTAATCCACAGGATATGGATCGGCTCTAGAATACGCCAACCAATCATAGTCGCGATAAATAATGTCAGCACTTCCCCAAGATTAGCCGAGAGAAGGAACTGGATTGCTTTGCGGATATTGCTGTAAACTTTCCGTCCTTCTTCAACGGCAACAACTATAGTCGTAAAGTTATCGTCGGCAAGCACCATATCTGATACACCCTTGGCAACGTCCGTTCCGGTTATCCCCATGCCCACACCAATATCGGATGATTTAAGTGCAGGAGCATCATTTACACCATCTCCGGTCATCGCCACAATTTTTCCTTTTTGCCGCCATGCCTTAACGATACGCACCTTGTGTTCAGGAGAGACGCGTGCATAAACCGAATAATCGGTAACCTTCTCCGCAAATTCCTCTTCGCTGAATTTATCCAGCTCACTGCCCGTTAATACACCTGATTCATCTTCAATAATCCCTAATCTTTTGGCAATAGCCGCTGCTGTATCACGATGATCCCCTGTAATCATTACAGGTCTTATTCCCGCTTTACGGCAAATGGCTACCGCATCCCGTACTTCCTCCCGAGGCGGGTCTATCATACCAACCAAACCAATAAATACTAACTCTTTCTCCGTCGTATCTGGTGAGAGATCGGTCGGCAACTGCTCCTCATCTCGGAAAGCAAACGCCAACACTCGAAGTGCGTCATTTGCAAGCATTTTATTACTCTCCATGATATTCCGCTTATGTTCGTCTTGTAGAGGTACCATTTCTCCATCAACATAGATATGGCTGCATTTGGACAAAAGTACATCTGGTGCACCCTTTGTCAGCACACGGTAACGTCCAGCTTCGACCTCATGAATCGTTGTCATCAGCTTGCGATCGGAGTCAAAAGGCAGCTCATTTTTACGTGGATATTTCTTTTCCAGCTCCCTTTTGTCAGTACCTATACTAAGCGCATAATCGACTAACGCGGTCTCCGTCGGATCGCCGATGATTGCTTTTCCGCTCTTGTTTTGGGGATCCTTGGTTCCAGCTTTTGCTTCAGTTTCACTAGGAGTCTTTCCTTCGTCAATGCTGGAGTCATTACAAAGCGTCATAGCTTGAAGCAATAACTCACCACCAGGAATCCCTTCAAGTCCTGCACTGGAATCAGTGGTCTTTCCGTTGACATGTACTTTTTCGACAGTCATTTTATTTAATGTTAAAGTACCTGTCTTATCGGAGCATATAATCTCTGTACTTCCGAGTGTCTCCACGGCAGGAAGCTTGCGAATGATCGCTTTTCGTCCCGCCATTCGCTGCACACCAAGCGCGAGAATGATCGTAACAATTGCTGGCAGCCCTTCCGGGATAGCCGCTACCGCAAGTGAGATCGAGGTGAGTAGCATATCCATTAGCTCTCTTCCCTCGAAGATCCCAACGGCAAAGATAATCACGCAAACGCCAAGAATAATAAAGGTGAAATATTTCCCTAGTTCATCCAGCTTTTTTTGCAGCGGTGTTACATCATTATCTTCCTCCGAGATATAACCGGCAATTCTACCGACCTCCGTCTGCATTCCTGTTGTTGTAACGACACCAACCGCCCGGCCATAAGTAACACTGCTGCTCATATAAGCCATATTGGTGCGGTCGCCGATTACAATGTCGCTACCTTCAAGCACACCGGCCCGCTTTTCTGATGGCAATGATTCTCCTGTAAGCGCGGCTTCCTCCGTCTTTAACGATGCGGCTTCCAAAAGTCTTATATCCGCCGGAACTACATTTCCGGCTTCCAGTAATACGATATCCCCGGGTACGAGGTCTTCACTTTTTATCTCAGTAACCTGACCTGAACGTCTTACTCTGGCATGCGGAGAGGACATGCTTTTAAGCGCATCGAGTGCCTGCTCCGCCTTATTTTCCTGAATAACTCCAAGCACCGCGTTCAGAATGACTACAAGCAAAATAATAATCGTATCCGTCCATTCCCCCAAAACTCCTGACAATACAGCTGCTACTAGCAAAATAAAGATCATTACATTTTTAAATTGTTCGATAAACTTTTCTAATAGCGATTTAGTCTTCGCTTCTTGCAGTACATTCTTCCCATATCGCTCCAGAAGTTTAGCCGCTTCATCGGAAGATAAACCCTCTTTCCGAGTTTCCAGCCTATTCAGCACTTCTTCCTCGCTCAGTGTATGGAAGGGTACCAGCCCTTGCGATTGTGGATCATTTGAATTCAAGACCATAGCCTCCTTCCAGAATTGAGATCTGGTAAAACCTCTCATATGAGTTTTACCCAAAACAGGCATGGTGATTCTTGAATGGTATGTACTTTTTTAGAAATTTAGATATTCTTTCTTCAAATCCCGATTAAAGCTTTTAAACCTAGTCCCTTGATACAGGAGTTCGCCCCGGTCCCCTTCTACAATCAGGCCAAAATCCTGATCTCTTACCTGTAACTCCAATCGAGAGCCATCGGCAAACTCAAACGTAACGTAATAACTAGTATTTGCTCTCGATTCACCAGATCCACCCCACACCTCGGTTCGTTTGGTGACCGCTGTGCAGTTTGCTTTTATCAGAGGACTTGCGTTATTGGACATCCAGATTCTCACTGATTTAACAATTATAAAAACGAAAAGGCCAAGAAAAAGTAAAGCAAATAATTTAAAAAACAGTGGCATCTCATGAATGAAGCTTCCGAAAAAGCTGCGTTCATCAAAACCGTTAAAATCCTGCCATTCGCTCAAATTTATCCCTCCTGACTGAAACTTGATAATAAAAGTTATCTATGCTGCGAAATACGTCATTTTTCCCGTTCGGTTTCATGTTTTCATCCTCTATATATGAATTTTTTTCACAAAACAATTTGGATTCAAAGGAAAAGGTATGGTATGCTTTTTATACTACATACAGTCGGGAGGTGTTATTTCGGTGCAATATATAGCGCGTTTATCACTACATTGCTTTCTTCGTATCGTCCTAATTCTGGGAATGATGTTCTCTTTCCCACCTGCCTGGTCTGGAGGATTATTCACTACGGAGCAAGAATCAACGACATCCGAAATTGAACGCTACGAGCGAAAGTTTACACCTCCCGTAAGGATTGCACCTCAAATAACCCCTCAGGTAGGAACCATCAAAATAACCGAACAGTGGGGAACGAAGTATCTTGCGGTAGTTGCAATACTCCCTGTACTTTCTTTGCTGTTCCGTCCAGTGATTTATAAATTTCTGCTTCGACTGCGGCTGTACCTGTTAAAATTCACGTCTCATTTTCTAATATCACTACCTTAGCGAAGTTCACCTCTGCCCTAAATGAATGTCGGCTGAAGGGAATTTAGAACTTCGATTGATAAAAATCTTATGTATCATGAATTATAGAGAAGCAGATTTCCCGGTGGGTATACATGCTCGCATTGCTCATTATCCACCGGAAGAAAGCAAGTATCTTGGCTGAACCTTGTTCTGGATATCCGTTCCGGTGCGCTTTTGCATTATTAATATTCGCAGCACTATTCTTGATTGCCGGATTTTCCGAGACCACTCATCTAGCAGACAGAAGTTATTGGCGCACTACTAGTGGACTTGTTCTCGCTGAAATTGAACATGAGAGACGAATTGAAAAGCTCGTGATCCTATTTCGTTATTTCTTAGGTGCCATCTTCTTCTTCAGCTTGAGACTGAGGTACATCCACCTCCCTTAGGCGGTGAGGCGCTCTGTTACTCCCTTGCAGCAGTTATCGTTATACTGATTGGCAACTTCGTTGCAAGGCTTGCGGGCCGGACGTAGCGTTGGTCACAACCTTCATGCTTCATCTATCATTGGATGCCTATGTTCTCGCGGGATAAACTTTAAATTGTTATAGCCAATTTGGGTAAAGCAGGCGGAGTGCTGGCCATTCCTCACTATCTGTAACCATTCACAGCTATTTGCAGCTATTCGCAGCTATTTTCAGCCACTTGCGACCATTCGCAGCCATTTGCGACCATTCGCGGCCACTCGCAGCTATTCGCAGGCATTTGCAGCCTTTTGCGAGCAATCACAGCTATTCGCAGCCTTTCGCAGACTTTTGCAGCCATTTACGTGCTGATCCTTGTTATCCTTGGACATTGTCTGACAAGAATCTAAATAGATTTATAAAATACTGGATAAAGTATTCAACTTTGAGAAACGACATGATGCACGAATATCCAAAAAATCTGCCATAGCCACTGAAAATAAGTAAGGTCGTTTCCCCT
This sequence comes from Paenibacillus sp. FSL H7-0716, assembly GCF_038002705.1. NCBI lineage: Bacteria > Bacillati > Bacillota > Bacilli > Caryophanales > Paenibacillaceae > Paenibacillus > Paenibacillus sp. FSL H7-0716. The sequence continues at coordinate 207,091 of NZ_JBBODA010000005.1, read as the reverse complement.
GTTGAAGGAGGAAAAAACTATGCAGAACAAAATAAATCAACGTCAACAGCTACAAAGAAGCTCTACCTTCCGAGTTCTTACAGTCATTGCCGGAGCATTGCTTGCTGCTGTAGGATTGGAATTATTTTTAATGCCACATGGCCTAGTTGTCGGCGGGATTACAGGTTTATCCGCATTATTCGCTCATACTACTGAAATGCAGCTTGGATTGTTTCTATTTCTATTCAATCTGCCCTTTATATTTATGTCGCGAAAGCAAGTAAATCTCCGCTTTGCTCTTTACACTGTTTTGGGATTAACCTGCCTAACCATCGCGTCTCTTGCGCTGCATCGTTTTCCTGCTGTGATTAGCGATCCTTTACCTGCCGCAATGGCAGGAGGCATCTGTCTAGGAGTAGGTATTGGAATATCTGTAAGATTCGGTGGTGTAAATAAACAAGCCAGTGACCAGGGATATTCTCTGTTGAGCGGCGGACCTCCAAAGTCAACGGAAGTCGTTATTATGATCCTGAACTGTGCAATTCTGCTTTTTGCAGGTACATTGTTCGGTTGGGAGCAAGCGATGTATTCTATTATTGCCTACCTGCTGGCTTTCGAAGGTGTTCGTATCTCACTACGGGGATTATCCCACTCCCGCACTGCTTGGATTACCAGCAGCAGATGTTTGGACATTCAGCAAGCAATTGCAACATCCTTAAACCGAGAAGCTGCGATTGCCGAAGGTTCAGGGCAAGATGGAGAGGTTAGCACGTTGTTTTGTCTAACGAACAGAATGGAAGAAGATCATCTTCGGGCACTCGTTTTACAGTGTGATTCAGAGAGCCAAATTGTATTCAGATCAGCCACTAAAGATCATAGACAAACACGCTTACACGAATAAAAAAGGGGAGTGCCCTTAAGCCAGGAAAATGGCTGGAGCGCTCCCTTCTTTTTAAATTTAGCCTTTGATCGCAACTGATTTTCGGAGTGAGGTCTCAAACTTCTTGATCGAGGCCTCAAGCTTCGCTTAATCTAACATGTTTGCGCGATTGAGGCAGCTATCGGACACAGCGGACCTTATACGCGAAATTATCCTGAATTTCAGATGCTATCGGACCGCATAGCCCCTATTGGCACAAAAAATGCCAACTATGAGTCTATTTCTTATGAATAACTGCACTGGGGTCCGATACCTTGCTCCAAAGGCGATATATTTGTGAATAACGTCATTGGAGTCCGAATGCCTCAGGGGATGAACATGATTCAGCGGGATCGGACGGTGGATGACTATGATTCGGGGGCAGCGGACGATTGGATAAACATGATTCGGTAGCATCAGACGGTGGATAAACATAATTCAGCGGTACCCCACGGCAGATGAATGTGATTCGATGGCATCGGACACAGCGGACCTTATACGCGGAATTATCCTGAATTTTGGATGCTATCGGACCGCATAGCCCCTATTGGCACCAAAAACGCCAACTATGAGCCTATTTCTTATGAATAACTGCACTGGGGTCCGATACCTTGCTCCAAAGGCGATATATTTGTGAATAACGTCATTGGAGTCCGAATGCCTCTGCGGATGAACATGATTCGGCGACATCGGACGGCGGGTGACTATGATTCGGGGGCAGCGGACGATTGGATAAACATGATTCGGTAGCATCAGACGGTGGATAAACATAATTCAGCGGTACCCCACGGCAGATGAATGTGATTCGATGGCATCGGACACAGCAGACCTTATACGCGGAATTATCCTGAATTTTGGATGCTATCGGACCGCATAGCCCCTATTGGCACCAAAAACGCCAACTATGAGCCTATTTCTTATGAATAACTGCACTGGGGTCCGATACCTTGCTCCAAAGGCGATATATTTGTGAATAACGTCATTGGAGTCCGAATGCCTCTGCGGATGAACATGATTCAGCGGGATCGGACGGTGGATAACTATGATTCGGGGTCTGCGGACGATGGATGACTATGATTCAGTGGTATGAGATGTAGGATGGATATAATTTGGCGGTATCGGATAGCAAATGATCATATTTCTACGATATATCGGACGGTAGAAGACTATGATTCGGGATCAGCGGACGGTGGATGACCATGATTCGGTGGCATCAAACGATGGATGAATATAATTCAGCGGTACCGGACGACGAATGACTATGATTCGGTGGCAACGATTTGTCCGAAATAGAGTCACTATTCAGCAAGCCGTAACTACGGCCAAAAACGCAAAGCAGCGATCCTCCAATAATAGGAGGATCGCTGCTTGCAGACTGTCACATACGATGAAAAAAACATCTATGGACAACCCCTACTTTTCATTTAATCCGCTACTTAACGGAACATTCCCCACAAGCGGATTAAATGAAAGGTGTTGTTCGGATCGATTTTCTGCGCGATGATAAACTTTACAATTTGTTCTTCCTGTGTCGAGGTCAGTTTCTCGTTCAATACACCTGACGCTTTCCGTACCAATCTGCGAACAACCGCAGGATCCTGCAGCTCCTGTTTCGAGATGCCCTCAATCATACTTTTGATACGATCCTTCACAGTCGAGTTTTTCATCTTCAGCTTGATGCGATCCACCAACTGAGGGCTAATTCCGAATTGTTGATAACCCAAGTGTAGCACCTCCCGTCATATCCAATCTTTCACAGTATATGAGCCTTCGGTGCTACATGTGCCTAGTTAGTCAATTAATTCTCCTTGGAAGATCTGTTCACTCTGTAAATAATGCCGAAGAGATGCATATTCAGGTGATGTCCAAAAGGCTTCATCCTTAAGGAGCTCTGCAACATCATCCCGCGCCTGCTCCAGAATTTCAAAGTCAGCCGTCATATCTGCCAGCCGAAACTCCGGCAATCCACTCTGCTTTGTCCCAAAAAAGTCCCCCGGACCACGCAGCTCCAAATCCCTTCGGGAAATCTCAAATCCGTCATCCGTATCGGTCATGGCAGTCATTCGCTCACGTCCGATTTCAGATTTTGGATCAGCTACCAACACACAAAAAGAGGCATGCTGCCCTCTTCCTACCCGTCCACGCAGCTGGTGCAGCTGTGACAAGCCAAAACGATCCGCATCCATAATGATCATCAATGTTGCATTAGGAACGTCTACACCCACCTCCACCACCGTAGTGGACACAAGCAGCTGCAGCTCATTGTTATAAAACGCCCGCATCACTTCATCTTTTTCAGCGGGAGTCATTTTACCATGTAAAAGCCCAACTTTATAGCTAGGGAAAGCTTGGCTCATCTGAATATGCAAATCAATAGCATTCTGCACATCCAGCTTCTCAGACTCTTCAATGAGCGGGCAGATCAGATAAGCTTGACGACCGAGATCAATTTCACGCTTAATCAGATTCAGCACACGATCCATGAGATCATGCTTTACCCAGTAACTAGTTATTGGCACCCGGCCTTTCGGCCTTTCAGATAAAGTGGATACATCCATATCGCCAAAAACAGAGATAGCAAGCGTACGAGGAATAGGCGTCGCCGTCATCGTCAGTACATCCGGATTATATCCTTTACGCCGCAATACACCACGCTGATTCACACCAAAACGATGCTGCTCGTCAGTTACCACAAGACCCAGATCACGGAAAAATACATCCTCCTGAATCAAAGCATGTGTTCCTACCACGATATCAAGCATCCCCATTTGCAACGAAGCCAATAATTCTTTACGTTTTCGGCCAGTCACACTGCCCGTCAGGAGTCCTACAGTAATCCCAAACGGCTCAAACATTCTGGTAAGTGAACGCATATGCTGCTCTGCTAAAATCTCTGTAGGCACCATAAGTGCGCCCTGAAAACCAGATCTTACCGTAGCAAAAAGCGCCACAGCTGCAAGCACTGTTTTACCCGAGCCAACATCTCCTTGCAGCAGACGATTCATGCAATATGGTGAACGCAGATCATGTAAAATCTCCAGCTCTACACGTTTCTGTGCATCTGTAAGCTCAAAGGGCAGACTGCGCACGAACTGGCGTACCGTCGCGTTATCCACTGTGTGAACTACCCCATCCATCCGCCCGCGGTTCAGAACCCTGAACGCTTGCATCTTCAACTGGAACAGGAATAGTTCCTCATATACCATCCTACGGCGCCCCTGCTGCCCTTCACGAGTGTCCTCAGGGCTATGAATAGTGGCAATGGCCCGTTTACGCGGCATGAAGTCATATTCCCTCATAATAGAATGCGGTAAAATCTCTGGAATCAGATCCCCATACTGCTGAAGTCCCTGATTAATAACCTTCCTGATCCACGACTGCGTGATCTTGCCACCTACTGAATAGACTGGCTGCAGTGTTCCTGTCTTTCCTTCACCACGATCCGGAAATTCATAATCAGTCACTGTAATCTGATTGCGCTTCTGATCCCATTTTCCGGTCAGCACAATTTCCCGCCCCACAGTGAGTTGCTCTCTTACGTAATGGCGGTTAAACCAGGTTGCTGTGAACATCCAGGGCTCTGCAACCATCTTACAGCTAAGACGTGACTTGCCGCCAAAGCGCTGCAGCACAGGGATACCGATTACTTTTGCCTCTACGGTCACTTTATCCCCGTGTTTAGTCTCGCTAAGCGAGCGGGGACGATAATCCTCGTAGCGGAACGGATAATACTCTAATAAATCCTTTACTGTAAAGACGCCAAAGGCGTGAAGCTCGCTTTGCTTTTGAGCACTCACGCCAGTTATGTTTTTTACTTCAATTTGATTTAATGCCAGTGTCATATTTATCCCTCATTTTGCAGGCCAAATGAACACAGCTAATGTACCGTTACCGACATGGCTGCCCACGACAGGGCCAACGTTGGTCAGCACTTTTTCTTCCAACGTGAAGTGTCCTGCAAGCTCATTCAGGAACTCTTCGCCGGAAGCCGGTTCAGCCGTATGACCCACGGCCACATTGATTTTGTTTACACCCTGCAGATCCCGCTTGAACAGTTCAATCATACGGGCGACAGCCTTCTTACGGCCTCTAACTTTCTCCACCGCATAAATAATCCCCTCTGCATCAATGGACAATATCGGCTTAATATTCAGAAGTGTCCCCAGAATAGCGGAGGCTTTCCCAATTCTCCCGCCTTTTTGTAAATATTCAAGTGTATCTACTAAGAAGTAAAGCTTACGCGATTGACGTAGGCTTTCTACAGCCTCAAGTATCTCTTCAGGCCCTTTGCCTTCAGCAGACATTCTGGCAGCTTCCACTACCATAAATCCAAAACCATAAGAAGCGGAGAGAGAATCTACAACAGTGATTCCTTCTCCCTCTTCCTCCAGCATCGATTTAGCCAGCAATGCAGATTGATAAGTCCCGCTCAGTCCAGAAGAAATATGAAAGGAAAGGATAGAACAGCCCGGGTTACGCTCCAGAATACTGCGGTACACATTCATATATTCAACCGGTGAGGGTTGAGAAGTAGTCGGCAGCTGTGAGGTACGGGGAAGACGCTCATAGAACTGCTCCGGAGTCATATCCAGATTGTCCCTAAAAGCCTCTTCGCCGAACATTAAGGTCAACGGTACTACCTCAATTCCGTACGTTTCCGCCATTGCTGGCGGGATATCTGAAGTGCTGTCGGTGACGATAATGGTACGATTCATGGATTTTCTCCCCCAAGCTATAATTTTGCCAACTACGCAATAGCAAATTTCTACTCCATTGTTAAAGAACTATTAGTTCTTATCTATGGCTCTACAGAGAACAGATAATAATACAGGGGTTGGCCACCCTCATGAATCTCAACTTCCACATTGGGATAAGTCTCTTCCAGCCACTCACTCAAAGAATCAGTAGCCTCGGATTCTGTTTCTGCGCCAATAAGGATCGTGACGATTTCGTCGCCATTCTCCAGCATGTTGGATAACAGCGCCTGACTTGCAGCCAAAAGATCATCTGCCGCAGCAACAATTTTGGAATTAGAAATCCCAATAAATTGGCCCGACTTAATCTCCAGCTCATCAAAGCTGGTATCACGCACAGCGTTCGTTACTTGTCCGGACTTCACATGAGAGATTGCTTCCAGCATATTCTCAGAATTAGTCTCCACAGCATCTTCCTCTTGGAACGCAAAAGCTGCTGCTATTCCCTGAGGAATACTTTTACTTGGAATCACCGTAATCTCACGTTCGCCTTCTAGAAGATCTTTAGCTTGTTGAGCGGCAAGAACAATGTTCGAGTTATTCGGCAAAATATAAACATGCTTCGCAGATATAGAAGAGATCGCGTTCACGAAATCCTCCGTGCTAGGATTCATTGTTTGACCACCAGCAAGGACTACATCTACTCCAAGGCTTTTGAAAATATCAGCAATACCAGCGCCAGAAGATACCGCAATGAAGCCGTAAGGTGCCAAATCATCAGCTGGTGGTTCAGCAGGAGACATTTGCACTGCGCTCTTCTCATTCGGCATATCAGCGAACACATCAGGCATTGGTGCAATATCCATGCCCGCAGTCAGCAGGTCACGATGCTGCTCTCGCATATTAAGAATGTGTATCTGCGTGATCTCCCCATAAAGAAGAGCCAAGTTCATCACTTCACCAGGAGCCTTAGAGTGCACATGCACTTTAATCGTCTCATCATCCGAAATCACAATAATGGAATCGCCATTAACTGACAACGCTTTCCTAAAAGCTTCCTCATCAAAATTAGTTCTCACGTTAACGCCTAACTGGCGATTAATGAAAAACTCCATATCATATAGAAATTCTATATCTTCAGTAGATAGCTGTGACTGTGCAGAAGACTGTACAGAAAACAGTTCATTTTCAGGTTTCGTTAACACGGGTTTAGGCGCTGGTGCAACGGGTGTGTGGGTTTGTCCTTGCACAGATTCAGACAGTCCGGTACTTCCGTTCGTCAGATGCTGGTGAAACCCTTCATAAATGTAGACCAAACCTTGACCGCCAGAATCTACAACACCGACTTGCTTCAATACAGGTAATTGCTCAGGCGTATAAGCTAAGGCTTCTTTTGCTTTGGCTAATACCTCTGTCATCAGCTCCACAACGTCAGTAGTACGGCGGGCATAATAAACAGCATGTCTTGCAGCCTCTTTAGCTACAGTAAGAATAGTTCCCTCTACAGGCTTTACAACTGCTTTATACGCAGCGTCCACTCCGGTTTGCAGCGCAGCAGCGAACTGCTGTGTATTAAGCTCATCATGTTGAGCCGCATACCTGCTAAACCCTCTGAATAACTGGGACAAAATAACGCCGGAATTCCCGCGAGCTCCCATTAATAAGCCCTTGGAGAGTACACCTGCACATTGGCCCACAGAAGTGGTGTTATTTTTCTTTAATTCATTCGCACCTGCGGTCATCGTCAAATTCATGTTTGTACCGGTATCTCCGTCTGGGACCGGAAAAACATTTAGGGAATTGACGTGTTCTGCATGCTGTTGCAGCTTATCCGCTCCAGCCAATACCATAGCGGTAAAATCTGTTCCGTTTATAGAACGCTTACTCAATTGAGAATTCCCCTTCCTAACTTCATGCCTAATCATTCTATGATTAACAGGACATAATGCACTAATTTACATTGTACTATAAGTATTAAAAGAAATAAATGTTTTTGAATCGGTTGACGTAGCAAAATTTGCTGTGATATTATAGATAAGTATTGTTTATGCAGGTGTTAGGAATAAGGAGGTGTAATCTATGTCCCGCAAATGTGCAGTAACAGGCAAGAAACCGAGCAGCGGCAACCACGTGTCTCACGCTAATAACCGCAACCGTCGTTCTTGGGGAGTTAACGTTCAGAAGGTCCGTATCCTCGTGAACGGTAAACCAAAACGCGTGTACGTCAGCACCCGTGCTTTGAAAGCCGGTAAAGTTGAACGCGTTTAGTCTTTAGCAATTTTTAAGACCGAACGATAACTTATATGAAGCAAAAAGCACCCTTTACATTTGTAAGGTGCTTTTTTTCATGTTTTCTTTTCTGTTAGAGGCTTAACTCTTCTGAAATGTGTTCAATATTGCTTTAACAAAACCTCCCAAAAACCTTGGCAGCTTAAACGTGTAAAATTTCATGATTTACCCTCCCATCAATTCATGCCGTACGCAGGAGACTTTCCTCTTGTCAATAACGGAAACGAACTGCAGTCCTCCCTGCCAAAACAAAAAAAGGCTACATGAGATTTCTGCTCATGTAACCATATTTATGCACCGAGGACTTGGCCTATACCTCTAGTCTCAATAGCCTATTTTTTAACGCAGTGCTGATTCGGCTGCTTCTCGAATTCCCCGGATCGCCGCAGCACGATCACTCCGGCCAAAAACTGCATTCCCCGCTACCAAAACATCGGCTCCAGCTGCCACAACTAATGGTGCTGTCTCTTCCGATACTCCACCATCGACTTCGATCAATAAATCTGGATTCACTTCATTCGCCCATTCTCGAATTTGAGTGATTTTGCGCAAAGTGTTAGGAATGAATGCTTGACCACCAAAGCCTGGATTAACGGTCATCACCAGAATCATATCCACATCCTCCAGCACCTCACGCACCGCTGAAGCCGGAGTGCCCGGATTAATTGCTACACTTGCCTTCAGCCCCAGTTCCTTAATCTGATGAACCACACGATGCAAATGAACGCATGCCTCAGCGTGAACGGTGATCACACTTGCACCTGCTGCAGCAAAATCAGGGATATAACGTTCTGGTGACTCAATCATCAAGTGAACATCAAGTGGCAGCTTGGTATGTAACGATACAGCTTTTACAATAGGTGGACCCAACGTGATATTCGGCACAAAATGACCGTCCATTACATCCACATGTATCCAATCTCCACCACTGGCTTCCGCCTCTGCAACTTCTGGACCTAAACGCGCGAAATCCGCCGACAATAAAGATGGTGCTATTCGTATCATGATGTTAGTACCTCCGCTTTTTATCTTTCATTTCATTAAAAAACAGTTTGTAATGATCATAGCGACTATCCGCAATTTTCCCTGCTTTCCAAGCCTCTATTACACGGCAGCCTGGTTCATGCTGATGACTGCAGCCCCGGAACTTACAATCGGATGCGTATTGAGCAAATTCACGAAAACAAGTGGACAGCTCTTCTACACCAAGCTCCAAGAAATCAAGCTGACTAAAACCTGGAGTATCTGCAACAAAACCTCCACCACCAATATCCATCAGCTCCACATGACGGGTCGTATGACGACCACGTCCCAATCGTAAACTGATCTCTCCAGTTTCCAGTTTAAGCCCGGGAACAATACGATTCAATAAGGTGGACTTACCAACCCCTGATTGACCGGCAAAAACGCTAATCCCACCAGTAAGCCGTTGTCTTAGCTCATCGCTTCCGGCACCAGTAAGTGAACTTGTGACCATCACTTCATATCCGATATCCTCATAAAGTTCTTTAACATAACGGGTAGCTTCACCATCATCATCCGCCAAATCCTGTTTAGTCAGAACAATTAGGGGTTCCAGACCTGAATGCTCAATATGAACTAGAAACTTGTCCAACAGATTCAGGTTCATATCGGGCTCCCGAACGGAGAATAAAAGGACTGCGAGCTTAACATTCGCTACAGGTGGACGAATCAGTTCAGATTCTCTAGGTAGAAGTTCATCCACCATTCCTTCTCCATGCTCAGTAAGAATATAAATAACCCGATCTCCAACTAGCGGTGCGATCCCTTTTTTCTTAAGAATTCCTCGGCCTCTGCATTGAACAGAATGCTCTTCAGTCGCAATTAATCCTTCGCGGAGCGGTTTCACATAATAATAACCGCTTAACGCCTTAACAATTATTCCTTCAGGCATACATAGTGAGCCTTCCTCTCCTGATTTTGCGAAAATGACCCAAGTCTGATATCCCCGGGTCATTTCGCTACGCCAACCGTTCAGGTTAAACCCTGTTTAGTTGTTGTTTTTATCTTTAGATTTATCCTTGCCTTTATTATTGTTCTTATTATTGTGCTTGTTATTGCCATTATTAGTCGATTCACTGTTTACCGAACTATTATTTACGAACCCTGTCTGATTCACCGCCCCGTTATTCCCCCCGTCATTCTCTGAACCTGAACCCGGCAAGATCTCCGGTTCAATCGTAGGTTCAGTTGTAGGCGTAGGTTCAGCAGAAGGTGTTGGAGTTGGCTGTGGTGTTGCTATAACTGGTGGTTCAGGCTCCTGAACGGTTCCGTTCTTAGCATCGATATAAGGAATGACATAAGTGTCCAAAAGCACACCGTCACGGGTAACAATAACTGAACCATCTTTATTAGGAGCCAATACTAGATTCACAGATAACACTTGGCTTTTTCCAATGGTACGTGTTCCCCAATCCTGCTTCTCTCCATTATTGCGCGCATCCACGAATTCGATACGAATCTTGCTCTTTTTCCCATCCTGAGCAGGAGCGACTGGCACATTAAAGGTATAATTCAGGGCTTCAGGTGGATAACCTGTACTTAAGTAAATCGTAATCGCTGTTCCAGGTGGAACAGAAGTACCGGTCCCCTTATCAAATGCCCAAGTCTTTGTTACTTTACCTTCTTCAATGCTGAAGCTGGATTCTTTCTTAACTTCTCCAAGAACAAGCTTGGCGCCTTCAAGCAGCGCCTTTGCCTCACTCTCCGTCTTACCGATGAGATCTGGCAACAGTACACTTTCTTCTCCTTTACTAACGTAAAGGGTGATTTGAACCGTCTCAGGATCGAATTCAGTATTTAATGCAGGGTCAGATTTTACAATAAGACCTTCATCTGTATTTTCGTCATAGAGAGGTTTATTATCAATCCGGTCCTGGGCTACACCCAGCGCCATCAATGCTTTAACCGCATCATCAAAGCTCTTGTTAACTACATCTGGCATCTTGGGTAGTGGCTTAGCCGTATTCACAGTGAGTATAAGGGACGCTCCTTTTTTCACTTTAGCATCCTTTTCCCTACTTTGCTTAATGACCACATTCTCTTCAAAATTCGGACTGTAGTCATACAGAATAGGATCAGCAACCTCAAGCCCCAAATCCTCAAGCTCAGTTTGAGCTTGTTCTATCTGTTTACCTACTACATAAGGAACGGAAACCTCAGGAACAACTAGCTGTGATTTAACGTACCATACGAGACTGGCCATAGCCAACAGCAACAGTAAGGTAAGCCCAATCCATAATGTAGGTTTTGCCCATTGTTTTTTACCTTTGCTTGAAGGCACCGGTTCATCGTCTTCATCACGAACCATCCGTTCCTCACGATGATTACGATTACCATTGCTTCTTTGAATCGGTTTTATCGCCGGGATAACCCGCGTACGATCCTCATCTTCTTCATCGTTAAACAGAATCTTCGCCTCACTGCGGCGCTCCGGCAATAAGCATGTTTCCAGATCCTGCAACATTTCTTTGGCAGAGTCGTACCGCTCCTCCGGGTTTTTACGCATTGATCTTAGAATTACATTCTCAACGCTTTGCGGAATGAGTGGATTCAGAAGTTTTGGCTCTTCAAACTCTTCTTGCAGATGTTTTAAAGCTACACTAATCGGACTCTCTCCCAAGAAGGGCAGGCTTCCGGTAAGCATTTGATAAAGTACAATACCTAATGAATACAAATCAGACTTTTCTCCTGTAGAGACACCTTTGGCATGCTCTGGCGAAAAATAATGTACTGAACCAACCACAGAACCGGTCTGTGTAATGGTTGTTGACGTAACTGCGCGGGCAATCCCAAAGTCGGTTACTTTCACCCGGCCATTGCGTCCGATCAGGATATTATGTGGTTTTATATCACGATGAATAATTTGATTCTGATGCGCATGATCTAGGGCATCACAGATTTGTGAAGCGATCCGTACGGATTCATCAACCTGCAATGGCGCACGTTCTTTTATAATTTCATTAAGATTCTGACCCTCAATATACTCCATGACAATGTAATGAATTTCGTCTTCTTGTCCTACATCGTATATGCTGACGACATTCGGATGAGACAAAGATGCGGCAGATTGCGCCTCACGCCTAAAACGGCGAATAAATTCCTCGTCATGCACAAACTGATTGCGCAATACTTTGATGGCGACATTTCGGTTTAAAAGAATGTCATGTGCTCTATAGACGAGCGCCATTCCACCTCCGCCGATCCGTTCGATGACTTGGTAACGGCCGCCCAATTCGTGACCGATCATCAATCCCACTCCTTTGTTTCGGGCACAGCGGCCTCTCCATGATGTTCTAACAAAGCGACGCTAATATTATCGCCACCGCCGGCGAGCAGTGCCAGCTGAAGTAAACGGTCCGCTCTTTCCTCTAACGATATCTCATGTATACCTGAAACTTTGCCTAAATGCTCATTTGTGACAAAGTTGCTTAAACCATCGCTGCATAGAAGCAAAATTTCCCCAGGTAGCAGAGCTATAGGCGCCATATCAACCTCAACCTCAGCATCTGTACCAAGTGCCCTCGTCAGCACATTACGACGCGGATGATTATCCAATTCCTCCACACTGATCTGACCGTTCTTGAACAGCTCATTGACTAGCGTATGATCCTCGGTTAGTTGAACTGCCGCACTGTCTTTTATTAAATAGGCTCTGCTGTCTCCGATATGGCCAATATATCCGTTTGATCCATTCAAAAGAACAGCAACGACAGTAGTACCCATATTATGATACTTATCGTCTCCGGAAGCCTCTCTGAACACAGTGCTGTTAGCTTCCAAAATAGCAGCTGACAACGCATCACGCAGAGCTTCGTCTTGAAGTTCAGGCTCTAACCCGTCCAGGTTATTCCTCATTGTCTCCAAAGCGAGCCTGCTTGCGGTTTCACCAGCCTGATGTCCACCCATCCCATCGGCAATTATGCCAAGTGTATAACCGTGGCGCGTCGCGCCGATCCAGACCGAATCCTCATTGACAGAGCGCACTCGGCCAATATCGCTGGCATGAACTGTTCTGATCAAATATCCTCACCCCAACTCCATATGTTTGGCACGCAGCTGTCCGCATGCGGCCGCGATATCATGGCCTTGCTCACGGCGAATAGTAACATTCACCCCGTTATCAGCCAAAATACGTTGAAACTCAAAGATATCATTGCGTGAAGTACGTACATATTTTCGCTCAGGCACATGGTTTACCGGAATCAAATTGACGTGGCACAGCATGCTCTTAAGCACCCCAGCCAATTCCTCAGCATGCTCCGGTTGGTCATTTACCCCGCCGATCAAGGCATATTCAAAGCTGACGCGTCGCCCCGTCTTTGCTTGATAATAACGCAAGGATTCAATTACATCATCAAACGGAAAACGGCGGTTAACAGGCATTAGCTTTGAACGCAAGGCGTCGTTAGGCGCATGAATTGAAATCGCCAAATTAATCTGGGTATCTTCTTCTGCAAATTTATAAATGCTCGGTACAATACCGCTGGTGGAAACAGTAATATGCCGTTGTCCGATATTTAGGCCCTTCTCATGAATCATTAGACGCAGGAATCTCATTGTTGCATCATAGTTCTCAAACGGCTCACCAGTACCCATGATAACAATGCTGCTGACACGTTCGCCGCGCGCATCCAGGATTTGTTGGGAACGTACTACCTGAGCTACAATTTCTCCCGCTGTCAAATCCCGTTTTAATCCACCTAGTGTGGAAGCGCAGAAAGTACAGCCGATTCGGCACCCTACTTGGGTTGTTACACAAACGCTATTGCCATAATTATGTTTCATGATAACTGTTTCGATAGCATGATCGTCATGCAATCCAAACAGGAATTTTACAGTTCCATCTTTAGATTCCATTTTAGTAATTTCAGTTAGCGCTGCAATAGAGAATTGTTCATTCAGCTTCTGGCGAAGCCCTTTGGACAAATTGCTCATTGCTTCGAAGTCATTTACACGTTTTACATACAGCCAATCAAAAATTTGTCCACCACGAAAAGCAGGCTCACCATTGTCTTTCGCCCACTGTTGTAACTCTTCTAAAGAAAAATCATATATTAAAGGTTTCATTATTATCTACACCTGTTCTTTCATAAGGATATGCGTATTATTTCTCATTCTTCCTATTTTAACACAAATTTCAGAGACGGTAAAAGAAAACGCCCGCCGTACGGTAGCCCGGCGGGCGGAGGATACTACAATTGTCAGAAAATTTGCTATATTACAAGACTCTCTGAAGCTTGGAAATATAGAACCCGTCGCTCCCATAATGATGAGGCAGCAGCTGAATTCCTTCACCCTCAGCCAGCGCAGTACCCTCCAGCCTGTCCCATAATGGGGAGGCAAAAGTTACAGCAGTGAAGTCAGGATTCTGCTTCAAAAATTCAGCTACTACTTCACTATTTTCTGCTTGTTCAGTAGTACAGGTACTATATACCAGAATGCCACCCGGTTTCAACAGTTTAGAGACCGACTGCAGCAATTCCCGTTGCAATGACGCTACGCTAGCCACATCTTCCGGCTGCTTACGCCATTTGAGGTCTGGCTTACGGCGAATTACGCCGAGTCCAGAGCAAGGTGCGTCGAGAAGAATTCTATCAAAGGATTGATGCTCTAAAGTGTGCTCCAGCTCCAGCGCATCTGCACTGCCTGTAGATACGCAATCAAGACCTAAACGTTCTGCTTGATCTGAGATCAATTTCGCTTTATGCAAATGCAGATCATTAGCGTAAATTGATCCTTCATCTTTCATGAGCTCGCCCATATGTGCTGTTTTGCCCCCAGGAGCAGCGCAGCAGTCAAGCACCCTCATCCCAGGCTCCGGAGCTACCGCTTCAGCTACTAGCATAGAACTCTCATCCTGAACGGAGAGATATCCATCACGATACCAGGAGGTGAGCGCCAGGTTTCCGCCGCCTTTCACAACAATGCCATAAGGACTAACCTCAGATACTGAAGCTTGCAGACCTTGTTCAATCATCTGGTTCAGCAGAGCTTCACGACTGATCATCGTTGTATTCACACGTACGCTGACCGCAGGCGGCTCATTATTAGATGCACAAATCGCTTCCGCCGTGTCGACACCATACTCGGTAATCCAACGTTCCACTAACCACAACGGATGTGAGTATAAGATCGATATCCGCTGCACTTGACTCAGCCCGTCAGGCAGAACCGGTAGATCACCAGCACGCAACACACTGCGCAGCACGCCGTTAACCATCCCTGAGATTCCCTGGTGGCCTTTTTTCTTCGCTATATTAACAGCCTCATTTACAGCTGCATGGGACGGTATACGATCAAGATACATAATTTGATATAAACTTAACCGCAGTAAATTACGGACCCATGGCTGTAGTTTAGCTATCCCTTTACTAACAAATCCTTCAAGCACATAATCCAAGGTGTTCATCCGCGAAATAGAGCCATAAACAAGTTCTGTGACCAGTCCGGCATCTTCTCTGCTAAGTGTTGCCTTCTGTAGACTGCTGTTGAGCAGCAAATTGCTATATGCACCTTGCTGCTCAACTTTAACCATTATTTCAAGCGCGATTTCCCGTGCAGTGGCAGGGGCAACCTTACCCTTGTTGCCAGCTCTGCCGTTGTTGCCAACTGCTTTTGAATTATTCCCTTGTCTCTTACCAGCGCCAGGATTTACTGCTGATCGGCCAACACCGTTTCCACCGCCGCTCAACCTAACACCGTCCCTGGCTTCATAACAGCACCACGGCTAAAATCGGCCGCACTCATTGCTTTTTTACCAGCAGGTTGAACCGTTGTCAGCAGCAGACTTCCGTCACCTGTTTTCACTTCGACACCTTGCTCGGTTACAGAAAGCACCGTTCCTGGAGCACTATCGCTTGCTTTCTGCGCTTCAGGCAGCTTAGAAGCCCAAGCTTTAAAGGTCTCACCATTCCAGAACGTGAATGCGCCGGAAAAAGGAACTAATCCACGAATTCGATTATAGTTATCACGCGAGCTGGCGTTCCAATCCAATCGTTCATCCTCGCGATTAAGGTTAGGAGCATAAGTTGCCTCACTATCATCTTGCTGAACAGCTTGAACTTTTCCACTCACTAAACGTGGCATTTCAGACTTTAACAGATCTCGTCCCGCTAGGCTTAGCTTCTCAAAAAGAATTCCAGAGGTATCTTCATCCTCAATAGCCACTTCGACACGAGAGATCATGTCACCGGTATCCAGCCCTTCCGCCATATACATCAAAGTAACACCGGTCACTTTCTCACCATTGATGATACTACGCTGAATCGGAGCACCTCCCCGATATTTAGGAAGCAACGAACCGTGTACATTCACACAACCATTTCGCGGTAATTCCAACACAGCTTTAGGCAAAATTTGACCATAAGCAGCCGTGACGATCAAATCCGGCTCATACGCAGCTAGCTCAGCGACTGCCTCAGGACGACGCATGCGTTCAGGCTGAAGCACAGGTAATCCGAGAGCTAATGCGGCTTCCTTAACTGGTGAAGGAGCTAAGATCTTTTTTCTCCCCTGCGGACGATCCGGTTGGGTGATGACAGCTACAACTTCATAGCCTTCATCTACCAGCATCTGCAAGCTTGGCACCGCAAAGGCTGGAGTTCCCATGAAAACAATCTTCATATTTCTCACTCCTCAGTCTCGTTAGCAGTCATCTCGTACACTTTTTCAGCGATATCTGTAAACAGAACTCCATTCAAATGGTCAATCTCATGCTGAAAAGCCCGGGCAAGTAAACCACTGCCGGTTATCGTAATCTCTTTTCCCTCACGGTTAAGGCCACGTACAGTTACAGTCTCCGCACGGCGTACATCACCATTCAAGCCAGGAATACTAAGACATCCTTCTGGTCCTAGCTGTTCACCTTCCATGCTGATGATTTCAGGGTTAATCATTTTGATCAATCCATGCTCTTCATCCGCATCCACCACAATTAGACGTTTCAAAATTCCGACTTGGGGTGCCGCCAGCCCTACTCCTTCAGCGTCATACATCGTATGTGCCATATCATCCAGCAATTTTTTAACATTAGGAGTAACTACAGCTACTTCTTTAGCTTTTTTGTGCAATACTTCATCCGGTTCCTTAACGATCAAACGTATAGCCATTACAAAACACCTTCCCGTTCTGAACATTTCTATATTTAAAGTCAATTGATAAAGCTCTTTTTCTACATTGTAACATGATACGGATTTACATCAACATCTGCGGATCCACATCAATGCTGATCTGAAGACCAGTATCCCGTACAGAATCCTCTAACTCTTCAGCCACTTGGCGGACAAGTCCAATTACATCGATGGCGCCGCGCCATTTTATCATACACTGGAATCTATATCTACCCTTTAATCGAGGGATAGGTGAAGCCACAGGACCCAACAGATCTAACACATCGCTGGTTAGCTTATCGAGACTTCCATACCATCTTAGCTGTCTGGCCTTTCCTTGAAGATTCAGAGCATAATTTTCTGCCATCCGCAGTAGAAGCGGCAACTGTTCATGAGACAATGTGACCAGGATGAGTCTGCAATACGGTGGATAATGGAGGCCTCTACGATGCTTTAGCTCTTCACGTACAAAAGAGAGATAGTCATGTCCGCTGGCATGAAAAATGGAATAATGCTCTGGCGTATAGGACTGAACGACCACTTCGCCTGGAAGCTGATGCCGGCCTGCTCTGCCTGCAACTTGTGTAAGCAATTGGAATGTCTTCTCTGCTGCGCGAAAATCGGGCAGGTTCAACGCTGAATCAGCTGTGATTACACCAACAAGAGTGACATCTGGAAAATCCAGTCCCTTTGCTACCATCTGAGTCCCCAGGAGAACATCCGCTTTTTTGTCCCGGAATTGGTTCAGCAGCTTCTCATGTGAGCCTTTTTCTGTTGTTGTGTCCACATCCATACGAATCACTCGTATGCCTGGGAACAGCTTACCAAGCTCTTCTTCCACCCGCTGTGTACCCGTTCCGAAAAACCGGATATGCTCACTCCCACACTCCGGACAAAGCTTAGGTGCTGGTTCAGCATGGCCACAATAATGACAACGCAAATTGTCACTACGACTATGATATGTTAGTGAGATATCACATTCTGGACAACCGGCTACGTAACCACAGCTACGACACATGACAAAAGTGGAGAAACCTCTACGGTTAAGCAGCAGCACCGTCTGTTCTCCGCGTTCCAGCCTCTCTTCCAGCGCTGAATGAAGCTTTCGGCTGAACATCGAACGGTTGCCTTCTTTAAGCTCTTCCCGCATGTCTACTACGTTCACCTTTGGAAGTTCATTTCCAAGCGCACGGGTAGGCATCTCCAGCAGTACCGGTGAAAAATGAATATCACTCTGCGATCTTGCAGCATGATAGCTTTCCAGCGAAGGCGTGGCAGATCCAAGGATCACAGCTGCCCCACACTGCTCCGCTCTACGAATAGCAGCATCACGGGCATGATATTTCGGATTCTCCTCCTGTTTATAAGAGGTCTCATGTTCTTCATCCATAATAATCAGCCCTAAGTTGGAGAAAGGAGCAAACACGGCCGATCTTGCGCCTACAGCGACTGTGGCCTTTCCTTCACGGATTTTACGCCACTCATCGTATCGCTCACCAACAGACAGCCGGCTATGCATAACCGCGACCCCGCTGCCGAACCGTCCCTTAAACCGCTCCACCATTTGTGGCGTTAAAGCAATCTCTGGAACAAGAACAACAGCCTGTCTACCCTGATCTAAACAACGTTTAATACACTGCAAATAAATCTCTGTTTTACCACTACCCGTAACTCCATGAAGCAGAAATACTTCGTGAAGCTGCTCCTCTACAGTTCGAGAAATTCTTGTATATACGACCTCTTGTTCCGCTGTAAGCGGTAGAGGTGCGGTAGGTTTAAAATCTCGTCCTTGATAAGGATCGCGATAGACTTCAATTTCACTGATCTCGATAAAACCTTTTTCCTCCAAAGCCTTTACAGTACTTGCCGTTACTTGGAGTGCAGACAAAACTTCTTTAAGGGCCATGGGGAGTGTAGCTTCCATATCAACTAAAAAACTCAGAACTTCCTTCTGCCGTGCTGATTTTTTTGGAAATTTGTTCACAGCCTCACGGGCAGCAGTGACACCTATCGCCAGATCGACTGCCTTGAGCTTTTTCTTGCCCATTTTATCCTTAATGGATTGACTCTCTATAAGTACTCCACGCCGCAGCATGAACTTCACCGTCTCAGCAGCCTCAGGAAATGCACGAGTAAGCTGCTTCATGGAAACTTCGCCACTACGACCAATAAATTCTGTGATTAGCCGTTCCTCATCCCCTGTGTCCGCAAACATTGGGAACAATTCATCCGCTGGAAATGCTGTCTCTTCCTGCACATCTCCAAGTGAAATCAGCCGTTCTGCCTTCCCTTTTAGAGCGGTGGGCAACATCGCCTGCAGTGCTGAAATCCGTCTACATGCATATCTTTTACTCATCCAGTCCGCAAGCTCAACTAATTCAGGAGATAAAGGCGGAAGCAGGTCCAGCACTTCTTGGATTGGCTTCAGACTAGGATTCACTAGAGTCTCGCCTGATTCTAAAGATACTACAAAACCTTGGACTGTCCGGTGACCAAACGGAACGGCTACCCGACTGCCCACTTCAATCCATAATTTCAGGGATTCTGGAATACTATAATCAAATGGCCGGTCAGTGCTGCGTACAGGCACATCCACAATGACCTTGGCGATATCCATTATAAAGAAGCTCCAGTAATTCGCTCTGCCACAAGCGTCAGCAAACGAAGAGCAACCTCATCCTTCGACAATTGTGGCAATTCTAGCACCAATCCATTCACATCATATATCGAAACGATATTCGTATCCGCTCCAAATCCGGCTCCTGCAGCCGCTACATTGTTAGCAACGATGAGATCGCAGTTTTTGCGGACCAGCTTGTCCTTAGCATAAAATTCCGTATTGCCCGTCTCCGCAGCAAAGCCGACCAAAAACTGCTTGTTTTTGTTCTTACCGAGTGTTTCCAGAATATCCGTTGTCTTCACAAGCTCAAGCGTCATCGTCTCTCCGCTTTTTTTAATCTTGGAAGGTTCACTATGCTTCGGACGGTAGTCCGATACAGCCGCCGCCTTGATCATAATGTCGCAGCTGTCCCACTGTGCGTTAACTGCTTCATACATTTCTTGGGCAGATTGAACACGAATGACTGAAATTTCCGGATCCTGTGGAGGAGCCTCATCTGTACGTGCAGCAATCAACGTTACCTCAGCTCCCATTGCGCGTGCAGCACGTGCTAATGCGAAGCCCATTTTACCTGATGAATCATTGGAGATATAACGTACTGGATCAATGCGTTCTACCGTTCCACCCGCTGTGATGACGATTTTTTTACCCACAAGAGGTTTGGATGCGACGCTTGCTTGGTGTGCAAAAAAATTCTCAACCACACTCACAATAGCCTCCGGCTCTTCTAGCCGACCTTTGCCAACGTATCCACATGCCAGCAGTCCTTCACCAGGCTCAATAAACTGAATGCCCCGGCTAGCGAGAATATTCAAATTATTAAGTACCGCTGGATGCTGATACATATGAACATTCATAGCTGGTGCAACCATAATAGGAGCCGTAGTAGCAAGCAATGTAGTAGATAACATATCATCGGCGATCCCGTGTGCCATTTTGGCAATTATATTTGCGGTTGCGGGTGCTACCAGCACAAGATCCGCAGCATCTGCCAGATCAATATGTGAAATGGAGGATGGATCTCTCTCCTGGAATGTATCGCTGTAAACTCGTTGCTTCGATAGTGACTGTAGAGTTAACTCTGTAATGAACTGCTTCGCCGAAGCTGTCATAATGACATGAACCTCGGCTCCTTTTTGGACAAGCTTACTGGTCAAGGACGCCGCTTTATAAGCAGCAATTCCTCCTGTGATCCCAAGTAAAATAGTCTTCCCCTTCAAGCTCTTCAACATGATCTCCCCCCTGTTCCCTACTCTTACAACGAATGGTTATCTTTACGACGAGAAAAAAATAACAACCTTCCGGTTGTCATAAAGAGCCCGGTTCTGGGCTTTCATCATAAATTTAAGACCCATAAATGCTCCATAACCCAAGAAGAAACGGCAGCGCCTCAAAACAAATAGGCGGCATCCGTTTCTACAATAGGTCATTATTACTTATGCTTGAGACTACTCTTCACCGCGGGTTAGAGTAATGCGATCTTCGTAAATTTCCTCAAGAGCAACACCAACAAATTTATGCGATCTAGGATTCTTCACATCTGTCTTGCCACCCTCACGCAATTGTCTAGCACGACGTGCAGCAGCGACAACGAGCGAATACTTACTGTCAACCTTAGTCATCATTTCATCAATGGATGGATATAGCACTGGGACACCTCTTCATAGTTTACTGTTAATACATTTGACCTTCAGCATAAATTATCTAACTTTACAATGTTCGGCGATAATAATGCTTTCTATTCTCTTACAAGCCAGATCAATCTCATCATTCACAACAGCATAATCATAATGCTGCATTAAGTTGATCTCATCCTCCGCTACAGTCATGCGGTGATCGATCACATCTGGATGCTCAGTACCCCGTCCGCGAATGCGGTCCTTCAACTCGTCCATGGATGGAGGAAGAAGGAACACAAAAATCCCTTCAGGAAATTTCTCTTTGACTTTGAGAGCGCCTTGAACCTCAATTTCGAGAATAATGTCTTTGCCGCTATTGAGAGTTCTCTCCACAAAATCACGGGGAGTACCGTAATAATTACCTACGTACTCCGCGTATTCAAGCAATTGATCGGCTTCGATCATTGTCATAAATTCATCTTTGCTTTTGAAAAAATAGTTGACGCCATCTTCCTCACCCGCACGCGGACTGCGAGTAGTAGCAGAAACTGAGTAGACAAGTTCGGGCATCTTCGGACGTAGTGCAGTACAAACAGTACCTTTACCTACGCCGGAAGGTCCGGATAATATGATGAGCAATCCTTTTGACATAATACACTCCATTTAGTTGTTATTCGTCGTTGTCGTCATCTTTACTGGATAAGCGATGCGCCACAGTCTCCGGCTGTACAGCCGATAGGATGACATGATCACTATCTGTAATGATTACGGCACGAGTCCGTCGGCCATAGGTGGCGTCGATCAACATATGCCGATCACGTGCCTCCTGGATAATACGTTTGATTGGTGCAGATTCCGGACTGACGATAGAAATAATGCGGTTGGCAGACACAATATTTCCAAAGCCAATGTTAATAAGTTTGATTGCCATGTTCCGGTAGTTCCCCCCATAAAGTTCTATGCTATTACCTATTCCCGATTACTCTATGTTCGCAGCTTGTTCTCGAATCTTCTCCAGTTCTGCTTTCATATCTAGCACAAGACCCACGAGAGTTAGATGATTGCATTTCGATCCGATTGTATTTGTCTCACGGTTCATCTCCTGAATGAGAAAATCCAGTTTGCGTCCTACCGGTCCTTTCCCCTTCAGGAGGGCTCTGCATTGCTCGAAATGACTATACAACCGGGTCAACTCTTCATCAATATTACAGCGATCTGCAAAAATAGCGATCTCCATCCCGAATTTATGCTCATCAAAAGCGAACGTCCCATCATTTAGTTCATTCAATCGATGTCGAAGTTTCTCTCGATATTCAATGATTACGACAGGTGCAAGTTCAACCATTTCAGCATGCATGTTCTCAAGATGGTTCAGGCGCTGTTCAATATCTGCGGCTAGATAACTGCCTTCACGGGCGCGCATCTCCAGCAGAGACTGCAAACACTGCTCAAGTCCCGCCTCCAATACTTCGGAGTAGTCTTCTAATGTCGCAGACACGGCACCCGCAGCCTCGTCTTTGCTGTCCATAATACCGGGTATAGAAAGTATATCACGTAAAGTCAACTCACCCGTCAAACCATATTCGTTCTTAAGCTGCTCTGCTGCCTTTAGATAGGTCATTACTGCAGAGTGATTCAGAACCGGTCTAACCGTCGACTCATCGTGCTCTCTATTGATGGTAACATCTATTCTTCCCCGTTTGATGTGCTGTTGAACCTTTCTTCTCAACACATCCTCATAACCCGTCCAATCCCGGGGCATCCGCAGTACAACTTCGCAGTACCGGTGATTCACCGATTTCACTTCGAACATAATCTTGTAGCCGCCGAATTGCAGGGACGATTGACCGTATCCGGTCATGCTAAATGACAACGGAATCACATCCATTACACTATTGTAATTGATTATTACTAGCGAAACAAGGGGGACAATTTGCGTCCTGATTTCTCCCACACATACTCCATAAGCTGTGCGCTCATATCGTAGAACATGAACGGAGTCATCAGATAGATCCCATTAAAATGGGCAGTAGCAACATCTAACAGTTCCTTAGCGATAGCGACACCTTCTGCTCTTCCAGCTTCCCCTTCAAGTCCCTTCATGCGGTTGCGGACATCGTCCGTAAGCTGAATACCGGGAACCTCATTATGTAGAAACTCTGCATTACGTCCGCTTGCCAGTGGCATGACCCCAATGAATAAGGGAATTTCCAGATGTGCTGTTGCCTCAGCTATCTTCACGATAAGTTCCTGATCATAGACAGGCTGGGTCATAATATAGTCGGCACCAGAGGCAATTTTCTTCTCCAGACGTTGCACTGCCTTATCCAAATGTTTAACATTCGGGTTAAATGCAGCTCCGATTACAAAATTCGCTTTCTGTTTCAACGGTTTACCTGAGAAGGAAATCCCGTCATTCAGCTGCTTGATCATTCTAATAATCTCAAAAGAGGTTAAATCATAAACCGAGCTTGAGCCGGGAAGATCTCCAAATTTCGCAGGATCACCTGTTACGGCCAGCACATGATCAATTCCAAGCGCATCAAAACCCATCAAATGGGATTGAGTACCAATTAAATTACGATCCCGGCAAGCAATATGCACTAGCGGACGAAGTCCAGTTTTAGCGTGCACCAAATGCCCCAAAGCCATATTGCTCATCCGTGTAACAGCCAGGGAGTTGTCGGCGAGAGTCAACGCATCCGCCCCTGCTCTTCTAAGCGCTTCTGCGCCCTGCATAAACTTTGTGATATCCAATTCGCGAGGTGGATCAAGCTCAACAATGACCGTATGTCGTTCCTTGACCAGATCAACCAGATTTGGCTCTCTACCCTCTCTATCATCATCGCCAAAATTATCTTGCAGCGATACACGCTCCACAGTAGGTGGCAACGGTTGAGCAAGCGGTTGCGGTACATAATTCTTCAGTGCAGACGAGATTTCTGCAATATGCTGCGGAGTTGTACCACAGCAACCACCGATTATCCGGCAGCCCATCTCCGCAAAAGTCTGCGCCATTTGCCCAAAATATTCTGGTGAAGCCCCGTACCGGTATTCTCCGTCTACATAATCCGCTACACCCGCATTTGGATACACAGAAGCTGGCAGAACCAGACTCCCTTGTACAGCTTTTAGCGCTCGCTTCATTCCGTTCGGGCCTGTGTTACAGTTAAATCCAATAACATCAGCGCCATCGCCTTCCAGGATACGAAAAGCTTCCGGCAAAGTTAATCCATCTAATGTGCGCGCTGTTTCATCGACAGCTAATTGGCAAACTACAGGAAGCGAGCTGATCTTGCGGAGCGTTCTTAGAGCTAAATGCAGTTCCTCAACATCGTAGAAGGTTTCCAGCATAATGCCATCTACGTCCTCTTCTAACAATGCAGCAATCTGCTGTGTAAAATATTTTTTCAGCTCTGTGGAAGAGAGATTCGCACGTTTGCCCGCACGAATAGATCCCACAGCTCCTAATACATACCCATGATCTCCAGCAGCCCGGCGAGCGATTCTAACTCCGGCTCGATTAATTTCCTCAACCTTGGATTCTAGACCATATTTGGACAGCCTGTCATAGTTCGCCGAGAAGGTGTTGCTTTCCAGCAGCACTGCCCCTGCCTCAATATAGCTGCGGTGAACATCTTCGATTACCCCCGGAGAGGTCAAATTTAATTCTTCATAGGAAATGCCGACTGGGAAACCCTTCTGATATAAGTAGGTGCCCATCGCTCCGTCTCCGACTAAAACTTTATTTCCCCATGCGGAACGTAAATCCGGCTTCACAACAAGATCCTCCCCTGCCACATTAGTTTCTAACTTTAGTTTCATACTAATGTAACATAAATCGGTATGGATGATAAGCTTTCCAAAAGAAAAGCATTTAGCCCAAAATATCCACCATGCATGTTCATCTATAAAAAGCTTCATACTAACGTTAATGCTGTTATTTCCATAAAGGAGAGAATACTTTGAAGAAAAAAACAAGAAAGTTTCTGATCCGAAAATACGCTGTAACTTTACTGCTAGCCACTCTCTGCTTACTGTATATTTATTTGCTAGATTGGCTGTATGGCTATGGGCTGGGTAACGTCGGCTATATCCTTAATTATCTGTTCTATACCGCCTCAGAGAAAGCTACTGCTTGTATTTTGCTGCTCTGCTTGTTCATCCCCGATATCTATTACTGGAAAACAGGACATCAACCAGAACGTGGCGGGGAAAGATGACTTCTTATCGCCGCAACGATGACAAGAATTACAGGGATCAACACCATAAAGAAGGGAAAAATCGTATATAACAATCTCCCTCCCTCATTAATATGTTCAGTAAAGCTCCGCGCGTTCAACATCGAGCTGAACAGAATGATCAGAGCACAGGGATAGACCATTCTCCGGTAAGGAATCTTGAACAATTCGGAAATCCCTATAAGTGCGGCCGCAAAAAACACTGACATTTTGAAAAAAACGCCGATAATCAGCACCATAACAACTAGAATATCCACCCGTTGAATAAAATCGGAGATTGAAATCTTGCTAATCGTGGGCATCAGAGGTAGGGGTGAACGTTTCACAATATCTGTGCCAAGCACGGAGATATTCAGCATCATAGTGAGACTTAAGAGCAAACCTGAAAAAAATATCCCTGCTCCGATGACCCAAGGACCTTTTTTAACATTGTTCAGATAGGGCATTAGCATGGTAAAACAAATCATTTCACCAAAAGGGAACATATAATTCTGGCGAATGACAGATTCGATCACAGGCTGGAACCCATTCTCAAAAACAGGAAGCAATCGATTCAAATTAATTGAACCCGATAACATCAGCATGATCGAGCAAAATATACCGATCAGCATTACGAGAGTTGCGAATACCAATGAAGTTCGGGATAACACCTCTACTCCTTTATGCAAAACATACGCAGAAGATAAGATCATCAATGTAGATATGATAAACAAAGGTGTGCGATGCATAGTAGCCATAACCAGCATAGAACTGCCATCCCGTAAATCACGACCCGCTAAATTGAGAAAAAGGATAATGTAGAGAACGGAAATCACTGTACCTAAGGATCTTCCCAGCAGCTTGCGGGTATAGGCCGTTAAGGGGAGTTCCGGAAACTTTCTATACAAATAAGTGTACCCCGAAAATACAATCAAACCGATCAAAGTTCCGAGCAGTATGGAAATCCACGCATCTTTACCAGACTCCATCCCAAGATTCACCACCAGCGCTGTTCCCAGTTCAAACAACAATGTCAACGTGAAAAATTGGAGTAGTCCTATTTTTATTTTCCCCATAGCTGCCCCTCCTTTATTGTCATTACTTATTCTTGGACTGAAAGGAATCACTCCGCATATCTGTATGCCTGATCACAGCATCCGTATTGATATTAACCTGGCAGGTTTCAAATATACGGTCCCAATGATCTTTTACTTGTTTCCAGCCACGTGGATTAGCTCTTTCTACTGCTTCACCAAAACCTAGATAATCACTTTTTAACGAACGGGCAGTTGCTATGGCAGCGCGGATCTGCTCTTGAATATTCTTTTCCAAAAGCTTCGAAAGATCATTTAACACTGTTGGATCTGTTAGATCCAAGCCATTGGGCGATTCCTTTAATCCAGCCTGCTGAGTGACGTTAATCGTGAAGACAGGATGCTCTATGTCTTTCGCATCAGCGTGGATATGTACCTGTGATAAATACACATTAAACGATATATAATCATTCTCACCAATCGAGACCAGCACCGGCATCTGAGAGATTTTATTCTTAAGCAGAACGGTACCGATCGCTTCCTCGCCGAGCAGCCATCCTTTAAGCTTGTCTTCTTTAAACGCTGCAAGACCCGTAACTTTTATTATGGCCTCCGGTCTTATTTTTTTTAAATTATCATTACTTTCCCTCTGCTCCAAATCTCCAGTCACTAGCACGCCATTGATCACTGGCCCCCCACCAGGAACCTGTATCCCCCGGATAATATCATCCACTTCCATCCGATAGTTATATCCAAATTGCTTGGAGGTTGTCTGTAGCTTCTCCACCAAATCATTGGCTGGAATCCTTCCGAACACGGTCATAGTCGTCATACATTCACTAGCAGGCTGTCCCTTGGAAATAAAAATCAGGCTTGTCAGCCGGGTTTCACTTTCCCTTTCCAATACATCCATGATATCCTTGATGCCTTCTTGCGCGAACTTCTCGGAAATGATGACCACCCGAATATGTCCTAAAGACAAAAAACGTGCAGTCTGACGCGAGGCATTAGCTAATGCTTCAAACATAGAGCGGCCGCTACCTTTATATACCGATACAGGTGAAGTCCCTCTAGCGTTCTTCCCAGAGATTTCGTCAGCAACGATAACCTGAAAAGACAATACGTACTTCTCTTCTTCTGTAGGTCCTCTATCTATGGCCACACCGGAAACGATGGCTCTTCTGTTTAATTCCACACTATCCCAGCAGCCTGTGAGACTAAGACAGATCAATATGCATGGTAAAAGTCCTGCTAAGAAAAAATTGCATTCACTCAGAATCTTGCTTTCGTTTCTTATGCGGCTGTGTCCCTTTAGTCTTATCAAGAATTTTTGGAGATAGGTTCTGTTCATGTCCGGCTGTGATCTCCTTCCCTTCTGAAATATTCCCTTGCTGCGCAGTAGCAGGAGCTGGCTCTGCTGTGCCAAGCGCCCACAAAGGCAGCCTTAAGACGGCATCCTTTTGACCTCTGGATGACAAAGGCACGATTGGAGACAAATAAGGAACGCCAAAAGAACGCAGACTGTTGATATGTGCAACCAGTACGATTAAACCCAATGTAATTCCGTAAAAACCAAACATACCAGCCAATATCAAAAAACCAAAGCGGATAATTCTGCCCGCAATCGCCATGTTATAGGCTGGAATGGCAAAGCTCGCAATCCCGGTCAACGCGACCACAATCACCATAACGGGCGTAATAATTCCAGCCTCTACTACGGCCTGACCAAGAATCAGAGCACCTACTACAGATACGGTCTGCCCAACTGCACGCGGCATTCTTACTCCCGCTTCCCGGATGATCTCAAACGCACCTTCCATTAGAATCGCTTCTACAAAAGCGGGGAAAGGCACATTTTCCCGTTGCGATAAAAGGTTGATCAGTAAAGTTGTAGGGATCATCTCATAATGAAACGTCGTTAAAGCTATATACACGGAAGGCCCTAGAATAAGCACGATAAAACTGATATACCGAATAATTCGCATCAGAATTGCAATATCGAACCTTTGCGCATAATCCGAAGCAGACTGAAAAAAAAGAGTGAAAACCGCTGGCAAAATCAATACAAAGGGGGTGCCATCAACGACAATCACTACCCTCCCTTCTAACAGATTCGTTGCAGCAACGTCTGGCCGCTCGCTGTTATTGATAGTCGGAAAAGGGGTAAAGGTCTTATCCTGAATCAGCTCTTCGATATAACCGGATTCCATGATGGCATCTACATTAATCTGCTGCAGCCGTTTTCTAACTTCTTCAACCAGCTTCTCGTCCGCAGTATCCTTGATATACATTAAAGCCACATCGGTCTGAGTTACCGACCCGATCTTCACATGCTCGAGTCTTAGTTTGGGTGATCTTATTCTTCTGCGTATTAATGAGACATTCGTAGCCAAAGATTCAACAAAGCTATCCTTTGGACCACGCACAACTAGTTGAGTGGAGGGTTCAGTGACAGAACGAGCTTCCCCTCCTTCAGTCTCACACATGATGGCACTGTCATAACCTTCAATGAGAATCAGTGTCTTCCCAGAAAGAATTCCTAGCAGCACCTCGTTCCAATCCCCCTGCAGCTGCGCTTCACCTATTTCCAGGGCACGGTTTAAGATGAGGTCATTCAGATTATTTGCTGTAGTATTACTTTCCTTGAGCATCTCATCCGTTATGGAGAGCAATGAACCCATTACAAATTGATTAACGGTTTCTGTCTTAGCTAGACCATTAAGATGTACCGCAGCAGCCTCAACAAAGGATTGCTCACCAAGCCTTACCTGGCGGATTCTAAGATCCGGACTATCTCCCAGCTCGGTAATGATATTGTTTAGCGTCTGCTCCAGATGAATGGTTAATCTGGCTCCAAAACCTGGACCCGCCGGGTCTGCTTGCTGTCCCTTACCGGATTTATTTCTTTTAGTTAACCCGTTGATGTTCAACAAGCTTCCCTCCTTTTTTTCATAAGCATTGTAGTATTATTCTCGGTTACTCCTTCCATTATTCGGCTGCTTAAAGTCACATCAGGTTAGAAACACAAAAAAGGCAGTCCAAGAATGCGCTCTTGGACTGCCTTTTTTGTTCTTTTTTTATATTGCTACACTGCCCGTGAATACGACCTCAGCAGGTCCAGTCATATACACATGATTATCCTCTTCATTCCATTCTATATAGAGATCGCCGCCCTTTAGACTAATCCAAGCTGCCCGGTCTGTAAGATCATTCAGCACAGAGGAGACAAGGGTTGCACAGGCTCCAGTGCCACAGGCAAGCGTAGGTCCTGCCCCACGTTCCCAGACACGCATATCCACTCTCCCCCGATCCATTACCGTTGCGAATTCAACGTTTACTTTTCTCGGGAACAAAGGATGTACCTCAAGCTTAGGTCCCCATGTGGCAAGATCAAAATTCACTGCATCTTCTACGTAAATCACGCAATGAGGATTTCCCATGGATACCGCTGTGAACTTAAATTCGGTTCCGTCCGCTTCAATCGGCTGAGAGAGCACTGGCTCTGCATCAATAGATACTGGAATTTGCAGACCGGACAATACAGGTTCGCCCATATCTACGGTTACAGTCTCCACAACACCGTCTTTAACGTTTAAAGTAACCTTTTGTTCTCCGGCACCAATCGTTTCTATTACAATCTGCTCTGAGCTTACCATTCTGTGGTCATATACATATTTAGAGACACAGCGAATAGCATTTCCGCACTGCTCCGCCTCCGAACCATCAGAATTCATAATACGCATCATGAAATCGCCACGCGCAGAGGGCAGGATATATACCAGTCCGTCAGCACCGATTCCAAAGAACCGGTTACACAGGGTTACAGCAAGCTCCGCTGCATTACTTGGCAGCTCTTGCTCACCGAAAACAACGATGAAGTCATTACCGAGGCCGTGCATTTTTGTAAATTCCATTAAAAGTCCACTCCTAAAGGTTATGTTATGTTAGCATTCGCTTAAGCTTAAGGTTCTGTGTAATTTAGCATTTCGCAAGCATATGAGCGGTTAACTGCAACAAGTATACCTTTAGGAATGGAGCATTAGTATTGACTTTATGCTGAAATTTTTGTACTTTTTATCATCGTACTGCCGCTGCGCCCACGATTACGTTTGCCGCCCCAAACACTGCCGGCACCCATCAAGAAGGTTGGGATCCCCGCTGTTACAAACACCAGACACCATTCGCGGAAATTGAGCGGCACTGTTTTGAAGACAGGCTGGAGCACAGGTATATACATTACGGCCAGCATCAGTAAGACTGATGACAATACGGCAAGCACTAGATACTTATTCTGGAACGGATTGCGGTGGAACACTGAGCGCGAGCTGCGGCAATCGAAGACGTGGATCAACTGTGCCATAACGAGTGTAGCAAAAGCCACCGACTGTGCCCGAATCAATTGTGCAGGATTCTCTGGTGCTATACGTAAAGTTAGCCAAAATGCTCCCAGCGTACATAAGCCAATTAAGAGTCCACGGCTTATAATTTTCCAGCCTAAGCGGCGGGCAAAAATATTCTCTTTCGCACCACGCGGTTTATGCTCCATCAAATCCTTCTCGGGCTGATCCACGCCAAGGGCCATCGCTGGCAGTCCGTCTGTCACTAGATTGACCCATAGGATTTGAATGGGAACGAGTGGCAATGGCAGAGCGAGCATCATGGCAAAGAACATTGTCAGAATTTCTCCTACATTGGATGCCAACAAATAACGAATGAATTTACGAATATTCTCATAGATGTTTCTGCCTTCTTCGATGGCAGCAACGATCGTAGAGAAGTTATCATCTCCGAGAACAAGTGATGATGCTTCCTTTGTCACATCTGTGCCTGTGATACCCATGGCTATTCCGATATCCGCAGCCTTAATGGCTGGAGCGTCATTCACTCCATCTCCGGTCATAGCCACTACGTGACCATGACGTTGTAGCGATTTAACGATCCGAAGCTTATGCTCTGGAGATACGCGGGCGAATACATACACATTGTCCGATACCTTATCCAGCTCATCATCATCCATCCGGGTTAACTGAGCACCTGTCAGCACCGTTCCACCACGCTGCAGAATTCCCAGCTGGTGTGCAATAGCCTCGGCAGTTGTACCATGGTCACCGGTAATCATAACTGTCTTGATCCCGGCACGGCGTGTGACGCTGATGGCATCGCGGACTTCACGACGTGGCGGATCAATCATTCCTGCCAAACCAACAAAGACTAATTGATTCTCCGCATCCTTTTCACTATTCACATGTTCATTTGGACGCATATCCCGGTAAGCCATACCTAGCACACGAAGAGCTCCAGAAGCCATCTGCTCATTGGCATCAAGCACCTTCTGCCGCAAAGTTGGCGTACAAGGCACAACACCGCCCTCCCAAAGCATGTACGAGCAGCGATTGAGCAATACATCGGGCGCACCTTTTGTACATACCATCCGTCCTCCAGGATGGCCTACGATCACAGACATCAGCTTCCGTTCAGAATCAAACGGAAATTCCTGTTCACGAGTGTAGGTTACAGCAAGCGTCTGAGCGGTCAGTCCCATCTTTCCTGACAGTGCCACGAGCGCTCCTTCTGTCGGGTCGCCCTTTAGTTCCCAAACGGAAGTGTTGTCTGCAGACTTTTCAAGAATAGCATCCTTATCCTTCCCTTTGCGTTTGCCCCGCACTTCAGACTGGAAGGTCTCGATGATTTCTGCGTTGCTGCATAATGCGCCGACCTGCAACATCCGCCGTAAGCTTTGATCATGTTTTAGATCCACTGCTTTGCCTTTCTCCAGAACCTGTCCATTTGGAGCATACCCTTCGCCTGTTACCTCAAGACCACGTCCACCCGTCCACAATCGGGTCACCGTCATTTTATTCTGCGTTAAAGTTCCTGTCTTGTCTGAACAGATTACCGAGGCACAGCCCAGCGTTTCCACTGACGGCAATTTACGAACGATAGCTTTGCGTTTGATCATCCGCTGCACACCTAGCGCAAGCGCAATAGTTACAATAGCGGGGAGCCCTTCCGGAATCGCGGCAACTGCCAAGCTCACACCCGCCAAGAACATGGAGGTGGCAGGCTGTCCATGCAGAATACCTGCTGCCACAACTACAATTGTCAATCCCAGAGATACGTAGATCAGAATCTTCCCTAGCTGCTCAAGCCGATGCTGCAAAGGCGTTTCCTGAGAATCCGTATTTTGGATTAGATCTGCTATCTTACCCATTTCCGTATTCATACCGGTACGAATTACAACAGCTCGCCCTGTTCCTCTGGTTACCATAGTACCCATGAAGCCTAAATTCTTCTGATCACCAAGCGGAATCTCTTCTGCACGGATCGCTTCTGAATGCTTCGAGACAGGCAATGATTCCCCAGTAAGTGCGGATTCTTCCACATATAGAGCACTGCAATCCAACCAGCGTACATCGGCAGGAATCCGATCGCCACTCTCCAGCAAGACAATATCGCCTGGCACCAACAGCTTGGCTGGGATAATCTCGCTATTCCCTCCACGTAGTACTTTGGCAGAAGGTGCGGAGAGCTGCTTTAAAGCTCTTAGCGAACGTTCGGCGCGAAACTCCTGAACAAATCCAAGCGCTCCATTCAGTAGGATAATCGCGATGATCGTGATGGCATCCAAGTATTCGCCTAGCAACCCGGATACAAGCGTCGCACCCATGAGCACAAGCACCATGAAATCCTTGAACTGGTTCAACAGCAGGGTAAACGGAGATACCGTCTTTCCTTCCGACAGCTCGTTATACCCGTTCTCCTTTCGTCTCTCCGCGGCTTCCTCATCACTGAGGCCCGTCCTTGGCTGGACATTGAACATTTTCTGCAGCTCTTCTGCACCGAGACGGTGCCAACTGTTTTGTTCCATGACTTTTCTTTCCCTCCCGGTCGTTTCTTTACTTCCGGCGGCGCACAGCTTTTCCACCTGTTCATGACAAATGTATTCAAGGTCGTCCAATAATATCACCCCTATCCAATTCCCCTTTTGCGCGAATGTCCTAAAGTATGGCATCATAGAGAGGTAAGCATAAACATCTTTGGCGTCCTTATAAGGACAGGTAGGCGTTTGAGCGAGAAATATAAGACATAAAGTATGGTGTGAAACTTTTACTTTCTTATATTTAAGAAATTCATTTCACGGCGACAGGAGAGCTTTATCATGGCATTAGACGGCATTGTTACCCGAGCTATCGTGCACGAATTGCAATCATTCATAGGTGCACGTATAGGAAAAATATATCAACCGAACAACCACGATTTAATTTTTAACCTGCGCGGCGCAGGTGGCGGCGGCAAGCTGCTGCTCTCTGCTAATCCAACGTATCCTCGGGTGCATTTTACCGAAAGAAACAGCATTAATCCTTCGGAAGCACCCATGTTCTGCATGCTTATGCGGAAGCATTGTGAGGGAGGGACCATTGAAAGCATTACGCAGGTTGGCATGGAACGAATTATTCACATAAACGTCAAGACTAGAGATGAGCTTGGTGACGTATTCGCCAAAAAGATCATCATTGAGCTCATGGGTCGGCACAGTAACATCATTCTAACTGATCTCAGCTCTGGAACGATCATAGACGGCATTCATCATGTAACTCCATCGATTAGCAGCTATCGGATTGTGATGCCCGGCATCGCGTACACAGAGCCGCCACAGCAGCATAAGCTGAACCCTTTGGAGATTGGCCAGGAGCAATTTCTCAATTTAATCTCGGCTGCTGAAGAAGCTGCACTGATAGAGGATGTTGAGGAGGAAGCTGAGCCAGAAGAAATCATTGAGGGAGAGCTTGCTAATCTGATCACAAAAGAAGCAGTAGAGCAAAAACCTGACGGCTCTGGCGGTCCTTCTCCCTCAGCTGACCCGGTGGGCTGGATGGTACATGCTTTCAGCGGAATGAGCCCGCTGATTGCTGGTGAAATTGCTCTTCGTCTGAGAAACACCTTGGATAAAGGCGAAGTTACAGAATCCGAAGCAGCGTTTCCGAAACAGTTATGGGTTGCCTTCCATTCCGTAATGGGCCCCGTACGTGATAACGAATTTTTTCCTGTTGCAGGTGCAAACGCAAAAGGTAAGATGATTTTTTCTGCGATCCCCTTAACACTTCTGGGTGAGAGTGCGAAACATTACAATTCCATAAGTGAATGTATGGAGGATTATTACGGGGATAAAGCCGAGCGCGATACTGTAAAGCAACGGGTGAGTGATTTGATCCGTTTCCTCAGCAATGAACGGAGCAAAAACGTTAAGAAACTCGCGAATTTGCAGAAGGATCTCGACGAGGCTCAGGATGCTGATCGTTACCGCATTTGGGGTGAGTTGCTTTTCGCTTCATTACACACGGTATCCAAAGGGGATAAAGAAGCGTCCTTGGTCAATTATTATGATGAAAATCAGGCGGAAATGGTGGTTCCGCTCGATCCGTTATTAAATCCTTCGGACAATGCACAACGTTATTTCAAAAAATACAACAAATATAAAAATAGTCTGCTTGTCATTAATGAACAGCTTTTGAAGACGCATGAGGAAATTTTGTATATGGAGAGTTTGCTGCAGCAACTTGCCCACGCTTCCCTCAACGACATTGAGGAAATCCGCGATGAGCTTGTAAGCCAAGGTTATCTGCGTGACCGGAGCAAAAAGGGTAAAAAGAAGAAAAAGGCCACCCGACCCACATTACAGGTCTTCACCTCTTCAGAAGGAATCGATATTTATGTCGGCAAAAACAATTTGCAGAACGAATACGTCACCAATCGGCTGGCTTCTCCGAATGATACTTGGCTGCATACCAAGGACATCCCCGGATCACACGTGGTCATCCGAAGTGAGCAATTTGGAGATGCAACGCTAGAAGAAGCCGCTCAGCTTGCCGCTTATTTCAGCCAAGCCAAACAGTCCAGCAGTGTGCCTGTGGACTGTACATTGATCCGCTATGTACGTAAGCCAAGCGGCTCCAAACCGGGATTTGTAATCTATGATCATCAAAAGACACTGTTCGTCACACCTAATGAGGAAAGAATTAAGAGTCTTCCAAATACTTTGAGAAGCTAAATACTAGATATAAAGAAACCTCCAGCTGCAGATGTTGAACATCTAAGGCTGGAGGTTTTTATAATTTGCTCCGCAAATCGACTAATTTCATGCCTTTTTGTTTAAAAACTTCAGTACTTCTGTAGAAACCGTAACACTGCCGATATCCCCGTGAAAAATCACGCCTTGACGGGCACCATGAAAGTCAGAACCTCCGGTTATTAACAGATTATAATCCTCAGCCATAACTTGGTAACGTTCTTCTTCCGCAGGTCCATGATCAGAGTGATAGACCTCAATCCCTTTAAAAGCGCCTTGCTCCAGAATATCTCGCACCAGAAGGTCATCCCCGTACAAGCCCGGGTGGGCTAATACTGGAGACCCTCCTGCCTCAATGATCCACTCGCAAGCTTCCTCCGGTGTGATTCTAGGAGGTGATACATAAGCCGCTGCACCCTCGGCCAAATACTTGTTGAAGGCATCTCTCATATCGGTAGCTGCCCCAAGCCGAACCAGTTCGTCGGCAATATGTGGCCGGCCGATGCTTTCATCAGGCTTCAATTCCCGCCCGATCCCCGCTATAACCTGTTCCAAGGTAATCGCAATCCCAAGGTCTTGCAGCTTGGTAATTATCGCTTCATTCCTAAGTGCCCGGGTATCTCTTAGCCCTTCCAAACGTGAGAGAAATGGTTCATTCTCAGGATCAACATAATAGCCCAGCACATGAATGTCTTTGCCACCAGCACGCGTACTGATCTCTACACCAGGCACAACGGTTATTCCGTACTTCTCTCCTGCTTCACAGGCTTCCTTCACGCCAGCTACTGTATCATGATCCGTAATGGCAACAGCGCTTAGCCCCTTCTCCTTAGCAAGCCGTACATTCTCCGCTGGCGGCTGCATGCCGTCAGAGGCTTGAGTATGGGTATGGAGATCGCATACATCCTTAGCAGATAGGTTACCTGCATTCTCCCACTCTTCCCGCAGAATCCCCATTTTTATGGCATCATAGTATTCTCCTCGCACGATTCGTGCTTTACGGACGCGAGCTTCCTCCACCATGCCACATTTCGCTGCCAATCCGATCATTCTTTTATTCCCTGACCAGGTGCCTATTCCAAGACGGACTGTATCAAGAGAATTAAATAAATAATCTATCCACATCTTAAACGCTTCCGTACCGTAACCACCTGACCAATAACTAGAATCAAAGATTACTATACCGATCTCCATCCAGTTGGTTTCTTGCGATATCCAGTAGCGCCCTACTTTGCCCTTTACCTTGCCGTCTATTTCTATGATCAACAGGTTACGCGGGGTTTCCGTCTCAACTAACGCCAAATGACCTATGTAGTCCTCGGTAAACTTTTCGAATCTTTGATGTGCCAAGGATTTATAGGGACCATCCCATTTCAAGTGTTCACGGTCTTCAGCTTCATGATAGTGATAATAAAGCTTCTGAAAATCAGCCTCTGTAATATCGCGCAATACTAGCTTTTCTCCACGTAGAACAATTGACATTGTAATATCCCCCGCTTTAACTATCAGATTTGATTCGAATGCTCACGCAAATAAGTCAGGAAGGTTACTGCAGAAATTGGCAGCAGTGTTGATTTTAGATGAATGGCGTAGAATTGTCTTTTAAAAGAGGCATCGGAGATATTCACAATTTTCAACAGTCCCAGCGCAACTTCATGCTTAACCGAAGAGGTCGATATGATCGTTATGCCAAGACCTGCTTCCACCGCAGATTTTACAGCTCCCGTACTTCCAAGCTCCATCACGATCTTCATTGTTCCCGGATCAAGTCCCTTGGAGAACAACTGCTCTTCCATCACACGCCGCGTTCCTGAGCCCTGCTCACGCAATACAAAAGGATGCTGAAGCACTTGCTCCAAGGTAACCTCTTGCTGCTCCGCAAGTGGATGATCATGTGGCACGATCAACTTCAGCTCATCCCCCATCACGGGCTCGATCTCCATGTCTGGATGTGTGACCGGGGCTTCAATTAAACCAAAATTCAGTTGATGCTTGAGGATTTCCTCCATAATTTGCGAGGTGTTCATCACTTTCATCATAATTGAAATGTTAGGATATTGCTTTCCGAAAGGGCCTAACAGCCGTGGCAGCACGTATTCTCCTATCGTAAGACTCGCCCCAAGCTGCAGCCGCCCCTCCAGCATATGTGTGAATGCTGACATCGCTTGATCCGTCTCACGCATCAGCTGAATACTGCGCAGCGCGTATGGCATCAGGGTGTGCCCTGCTTCGGAGAGTACGATTTTTTTGGTGGAACGGTTAAACAATTTGGTGCCAAAATAATCCTCCAGTGCCTGTACCTGCATGGTCACAGCTGGTTGAGTCATATGTAAAGTCTGCGCCGCCGCCGAGAAGCTTCCCCGCTCGGAGACCGTATAAAAAATATGCAGCTGATGAAAGTTCATGCTTCGCAACTCCTTATATTACAAAAAGAACGTCCTTTAAAGACAACAATTGTTTCTCGTAAAAGCTTAAGAATATAATATTCGTGCAGTATATAAATTCTTATATTTTTA
The DNA here is from genome assembly GCF_038002705.1 of Paenibacillus sp. FSL H7-0716. Lineage (NCBI taxonomy): Bacteria > Bacillati > Bacillota > Bacilli > Caryophanales > Paenibacillaceae > Paenibacillus > Paenibacillus sp. FSL H7-0716. Next base: position 169,003 of record NZ_JBBODA010000005.1, on the reverse strand, counting down.
AAAAGGACATGCAGACTCGCCGCATGCCTCTTGCCCGTTTCTTTATAGACTATTTGCGTCTTCGTTTCTTCTTCGACAACTTTGTGCGGTGAGAATTACGCAGCAGTGAAAAATAGGTCTTTAAATCTCTCAACTGTGGCATCTCCGAGATTCTCCCTAGAAACGAAACGATGATCATAGAATATAATGGCTGGCCTGAGAGATCTCTCTCACCTGTCAATTCCGTAAACTCAGCGATTACTACAGAGTCATCGTCAATTAAATATGCGTTATAATCACTGCTTGAAAAGGGCTTGATCCGATTCTGCATTAGGCACTGCCACATCCATGCAGCAACCTCTTCGGCATTGCTTGCACCATTGCTGATGCGGTCCATATAACGGCTCTTCGCATGATTTGTTATAACGATATCGGCGACCCTGTAATCGTTCAGCATGATGTGGAAGGGCTCATAAGTGCTGGGCCAATCCGTCCCCTTGTTGCGCATCATCATCACACTCCACCATAAGGGTCTTAGTATGCACTTAATGTTGTCATCTTACCTCATTGCCGAAAGTTGTACAAGTTTCTACCGTCGAGAGTAATGGTGTTTTTTTGTAAATAAGCATAAAAAAAACAGGCGCTGTTTAAGCGCCTGTTTATCTCCTGGAATCACATACTGTAATTACGGGACTTGTCCGGTCCATTACTAGTATACTCTGTCTTAATTTCGTTACGATAAGATCTTTCAATCTTTCGCACATAGGAGAGTCTGCGGACATTCTTCATAACTTCCTCGGCCCGTTCTGCATTTACATACATAACTGCATAATGCATTTTCCGAGAAACATAATGTAATGTTCCGTATTTCTCAAGGTTACGTGCCGCTTTAACGTCACTTACCCAAATGATGTATCCTGTCCGTTCCGCAAACATAAGCTAAACCGCCTTTCTCTCTCTAAATCCTAAGGGAAGCTTATCCGCAGGAGCATTTTCCCCCGCTGCCGCATCCACCTTTAGGGGAAGGATCATTACTTGGTACTTTAATGCTATCTGATACTGAAAAAGCAATCGCTTCCGACATGGAATGCAGAATGTCGTCAAGGGTCTTCTCTGCCAGCTTGAAACGAACAACTTCTTCGAACCGCTCCAGTTCCGCTTCTACTGCCGAAACCTCATCCTTTGCTGAATGATAATTCGGGTGGAAATGTCCGAATCGCTGTGTTTCTTCAAACAACTCCTTCTTAGTCTGAAGTCGTTTGACCATGGCCTGAATTTCGGGGTTCGTATCAACCCGTCCTTTCCAGTATAAGTAATCCGACACCTCGGCGGATTGATTAATCATATCGCCTAATTCATAGGCGTATGTCAGCACTTCAGCCATATCGACCGTATTTATTTCAGCTACGCTCATGAACTCAGCTCTTTTCTTCGTTAATGATCTACCGATTCAGTAGACTTTTCTATCATACCATAATCACTCGCTTGAGCAGAAGAGGAATTTCTTCGTCCTTTGGGAATAACTAACTTCATTTCCTTCCAGTCCTCCGGAGTCAGCTCTATATCTTCAACCGTTTCACCATCGTGATAGAGCAGCTGTCCGGAAACTCTCCATGGATTTCCGCTTATGCGGGAAGGGATAAAATCTAACATCTGATCTTTTAGTGTAAAACGCACCTTGACTCCCCATCTCAACCCTTGCTCCATCACCTTTTGTGCAGTCGAGCTATGATAATGCCGCCATTCTTTGCTCCAGATCTGCGGTACATTTTCTCCACCGAAGAGAATCTCCTCCTCTTGTTCAGGAGCAATAACCGGCAGGTTAAGAAAAGGATTCCCTTTGGACAGCAATCCTAGTTCTACATTCAGCTCTGGAAGAACATACGTTGCTTCGGTGTTTCCTGTTTCATCAGGAAACCAACACCACCCTTCGTTTGTATCCTCCCCTTGCCCTCCAATGATTCTGGAAGGCGCTAGCCCCGCGGAGTACAGTTCTTTTCGTATCTGTTCCATATATTCCGGGTCCACTATGAAATGTAAAGGACCGATACGTTCAAGATTCTCCTGTAAACGCGGGTGAGCTGCGATAGCAGCTCCATCTGCTTCCGTCTGACAGGTCAAGAGAATTACTTGCGATAATGAGGTACGGCCAATACTTTTTGCCCATTGCTCAAGGGACATTTGAACCACCGAAGGAAGCCCGCCCAGAGCATGCTCGCTTATCCAGGAGATGATGTCATTGGGTAGCATTCCACGCTCAGCTGCAAGTTCCAACCTCTCTTTCGTCAGCCGGAAGCTCCATATCGTATCACTTTGCTGGAGCTCAGCGCAGCCAGCCAGTGTCCATCGTACAGAATAGGGGACCTCCGGTGGAACCAGCACCTCGAAATCCGGCTGCACAATAAACTGTTCCTGTGAATCTCCAGACCCAACAGCAGCGAATGATCCCCTCTCAGCAGATAGCATTGGCTTAGCAGCGGTCCAGCGAAAACACAACATACCCTCAGCGGTTTCTCCCAGTTCACACCAGCCAAAGCCTGTTAAACAACGTAACCAGTTCAAGCTTGATTGTTCAAGCTCATTACGGGCAACGTTACCTGTGAGATTAGAAGCCATCATCCAGTCTAATAGTGCGGGCAGCATTATCCATTTCCCGGGGATAAAATCTGCATTAGAAATTATATAACGAAAATGTTGATCGGCTGGCCCCACACTTCCAGAGCGATTAATTACAATCCCATAAAGAATGTCACTCATCGTCGCTTCAGGAAGCTGCAGCCAACGATCCAACAGCTCCAGATCAAGCGTGTATCCGTCGTTCTGCCTGTGGATAAGTCCAAGACACAGCAGGAGGTCTACCGTCACAATGACAGAAAGAGTTTTCTGTTCCTCTAATTGAGAACCTACGGAGAGCCCTTGCAAATACTCCTCCCCAAAAGAAAGCTGCGCCGCTAAGCGGTTAAGATGCTTTTTATGAATAATCCCCTTGGCTGTCAGCGGCAACCCTTCCGAAGCGGTGAACAGCAAAGCCCGAAACAAATCTATCGCCAGTCCGGCTCCTGCTTCCATGGTAAGACTCACTAAATGCCCGGCAATGAATTGCGGCTGATACGGGAAAAATTCTTGTTCAATTGCCGGCAGCTGATCAACAGGAATCTGGTACAGCTTTTCGCCTAATATTTTATGCCTTGCAGTTAACAGCCCCTCGCGGCGCAATTCGTTCATTGCAAGCTTTTGCTCAGCACGGCAAAGCGCCACAGGGCGCAATCGTTCTTCCTTCCCTTCCTCAAACGGCTGGGCAGCATAAGCTGCACATAATCGCTTTAAGACCTCTAATGCTTCTGTTGACAGCTGGTTCAATGGATGGTTCGCTCCTCTCCACTCGGCATCTTTTTAACGACATATTCATAGCCCTGCTCAGTCAAAAACATCCGGCGTCGCAAAGCGAAATCCTGTTCCCGGCTATCTTCAGATACCAGTGTATAAAAATAAGCTTTATTCTCCCCCGCTTTGGGACGGAGGATTCGACCTAGTCGCTGGGCTTCCTCCTGCCGTGATCCATAAGCTCCCGAGACTTCAATAGCAATTGACGCGTCAGGTAAATTCACCGCGAAATTCGCTACTTTCGACACCACCAGTACCTGTATATCTCCCTCGTTAAAAGCCGCATATAGCTCGTCTCTTTCACGCTGCTTCGTTTTGCCGGTAATTAAAGGTGCCCCGATCCTGTCAGCCAGTTCACTTAACTGGTCGAGATATTGTCCAATAACCAGTACCGAAGAACCTGCATGGACCTTTAGAAGCTTGGCCACAATCTCAGCTTTGGCAGGATTGCATGAAGCCATACGAAATTTTTCTTTTGCCGCCGCGTACATATATTCTTGTTTAAGCTCCGGATTCATGGGCACAATGATCTCTACACATTCCACTTCAGCGATCCAGCCCTGCTGCTCCAGCTCCTTCCAAGGCAAATCGTAGCGTTTCGGTCCAATTAAAGAAAACACATCCCCTTCTTTCCCGTCTTCTCTAACCAAAGTGGCTGTAAGCCCCAGCCGACGTGTAGCCTGAATGTCTGCTGTAGCCCGAAATACAGGCGCTGGAAGCAGGTGAACCTCATCATATATAATCAAGCCCCAATTGCGTTCGTTAAACAGCTTCATATGGAGAAACGGACCGTCTTTGGACGAACGATGGGTTAATATTTGATAGGTGGCAATGGTAACTGGCCGCACTTCTCTTTTTTCACCGGAATATTCACCCACTGCCTCCCCAGCCAAATCTGTTCGCTCCAGCAATTCATCCATCCATTGCCTTACGGACGTTGTATTTGAAGTTAAAATCAGAGTTTCACATTGGAGACTTTCAAGTACTGCTACTCCTACAATTGTCTTCCCTGCGCCACAAGGCAGCACCACCACACCGCTTCCCCCTTGTCCTTCTGTCCCTTGAAACAGCTGAACGGCCTCCTGCTGATATTCACGTAAGCCAAATGAATCGTTTGCCGAATCAGCCTTGCAGGTATCGTGATTCTCCTTCCAGGTCAAGCTAAGCGCTTGCCCTTCATGATATCCGGCGTAGTCGAGAACTGGATAACCCAATTTCATCAGCTCTTGTTTTAAAAGTCCTCTGTTCTCCGCAGGGCACGAGCATTCCAGAGGATTTATTCTCAGTAGACCCAACGCTTTTAGACCTTGTTCATCACTCAATTCATCCAAAAGCTCAGGAGCATCCGCTCTTAACATAACGACCTCATTCTGAGTCTCTTGGCCATGAAGAGTCAGCTTTCCATATCTGGACAAAAGAGTTTCGATTTCCTCCTCCAGTCCTGTGGGAACACCCCAGCGTGCAAGGTGATGCAGGCTAGTGATAATCTCCTCAGCAGTATAATTAAGCGCAGCTGCATTCCAAAGAGATAAAGGGGTAATTCGGTAGGTATGGTAAGCAGGAGGACTTTTTATCAGCTCCGCGAAGGTCCCTAGCTTTTTCCTTGCCACCTCAAAATCCGGATGAGCACATTCCAGTAAAATTGACCGGTCCCTGCGTACGATGCACGCTCCTGATCCATTCATAGCTTTTCCTCCCTAGTGTTCAAGTAATTTAAGCTTGCGCTATGTAATTTTGTTTATTTTCATATAACAGGAAAAAGCCCATCCCCGCATAACGGTCATGAGCTTCCCTATCTGACTATTTAATGTAAATGCTGCTGCGAAATATCATGGAGGGCTTCACCAGCTTCATCCGCAAAAATATCGCGCACAGCCAGATCTCCAATCGACACTACGCCCACCAGCTTCTGGTCACGTGTCACCGCCAGCCTGCGAATTTGCCAGCCAGCCATTAACTCTGCAGCCTCATCTACTGAAGTATTCTCCGAGACGGTCTGAATCTCTTTGCTCATTACAGTTTCCACTGAGGTTGAACCAGGATGTTTAGCCGCATAACCTCTAATCACGAGATCGCGGTCAGTAATTACACCGAGCAGTGTCTTATGTTCTTCATTATCAACAACAGGTATAAATCCAGTGTCATAATCTCGCATTTTCACGGCAACTTCATACACATTATCTTGCAGCGTAACCGTTGCAGGCTCCTTCGTCATAACCTCTTTCACTGTCTTCAAGAATGAACCCTCCTAATCATGGTCTCCATGTTATGGGAATAGGTTCTCCTCTATGAAACGAAATTATACGATTGTGTTCTCACGCATACAGGAATTCGCCATAGCAATGAGCAGCTTCATTCCGTGCAGCATGGCATCTTCGTCAAAATCAAATTTGCTGTGATGATGTGGATAGTCAGCCTCTTTATCCGGATTTCCGGCACCCACAAACATAAAGCAGCCTGGAATCTCCTTAACATAATAGGCAAAATCCTCAGCTGGCATCAGCTTTTCCATCCGAATCACTTCAACAGATTCTCCTAAAGCCGCTGGGGCCACCTCGAAAAACCGCTGCACTTCACCATCGTGATTTACGAGGGGAGGATATCCCATAACGTAATCTATCTTAGCTTCTGCCCCGTAAGCGCTGGCAATAGAAACGGTCATTTCTTCGATTCGCTGACGTATCAAATGCCGTGTCTCCTCGTCGAATGCCCGCACTGTCCCTGTGATCCGGCATTGCTCGGCAATGACATTCTGGGCGAATCCCCCTTGAATGGTTCCTACACTGAGTACAGCAGGCTCCAGCGGGTTCACAGAGCGGCTTACAATGCTCTGAAGCTGGGTCACCAGCGCAGCTCCCGCCACGATGCTATCAATGGTACGGTTCGGCATGCCGCCGTGTCCGCCTTTGCCAATGATATCTATAAAAAACTCGTCCGCAGACGCCATCAACGGTCCCGGAGCACTCCCTACAGTTCCCATAGGCAATGGAGTCCACAGATGCAGACCATACACCGCATCCGCTCCTTCTAACATGCCTTCGGCAATCATTCCCTGCGCCCCTCCTGGGCATACTTCCTCTGCGGGCTGAAAAAGAAAACGCAGCTCCCCTTCCAGCTCCTCAAGCCGGCTGCTGTAGTAAGAGGCTACACCGAGCAGTATGGAAGTGTGACCATCATGTCCACAGGCATGCATTACCCCTTCATTTTGCGAAACGTAATCCTTCTTGTTCTCCTCTTTAATAGGTAGGGCATCCATGTCCGCACGAAGAACAACGGTTTTCCCCGGCCGCTTTCCCCGTAGTGTGCCAAGCACACCATACCCTGTCTCGCTTCTTCTGACTTCAATTCCGAATTCGGCTAACTTATCTGCTATAAATGCTGACGTTTCCTTTTCATGAAAAGACAACTCCGGATGACGATGCAAATGGCGTCTCCATTCCACGATCTCCGGCATGAGCGAATCAACCGCTAAGCTCTTCAAGTTCTCCATCCCCTTCTCGATAAACCCGCATCCATAGCAAGCGATAGCAGTCCTGTTCACTTTGTTTCAGCCGCGAACGACTATAATTCTTTTATTGTAGCAGAAACGCAAAAAACTGGGTATTGTTAGGCACTGCCTACTCTTGCACAACCTTTAGAAACATACTATCATGAGGTAGAACATCAGCAATCGGATCAGAAATTCATCATTATACTTCATAAGGGGGATATGCGTGCTATGATTTTTGAGAACACGGGCCTCGTAGGATTGAAGAGTGATCTTCTCTATCTGGACGAGAGTGCCACAAAAGCTGGCTTCATCCGCTGGCAATGGGAATACTATCGTGCCACTTACGACTGCAAAATTGAAGACCCACAGGATGGTGGCGAATACTTCCTACGCATTAACACTCGCGCTGTCGAGGGAAAGCTAGAGAAGTCTGATGCCGTACTTGCAATTGAAGCCGTATACTTAGGAAAAGCAACCTTCCCTCATGGCCTGGAATATGAATCTCCGGTGCCAAAACCAGTATTGGACACTGCTGCTAAGCGGATTCTTGAATTAAAGCAGCTGTTAGAGGCTTGAGTAACAGAAAGGGAACGACGAAACAAAATGTCAGCCTGCCCAAAAGAGGAACACCCGATTTCCAACTACTTATCTTAACACTACTACTTGTGGGTTTCGGTCTAGTCATGGTCTTCAGTGCTAGCTCAAGCTTAACCTTAGCAAGCCCGAAGTTCGGTAATGACCCTCTATATTTCATTAAACGCCAAGTGATATGGATCGTACTCGGAACCGTTGTTATGTTTATAGCTATGAACATTCACTACAGTAAGTTTAAGAAGTGGTATGTACCTATTTTTATCATCACCGTTATACTTCTGCTCGTGGTAGCCTTCTCTGAAAAAATTAATGGTGCCAAGAGCTGGCTTAGTATCGGGAAACTTGGAATTCAGCCCACCGAATTAGCCAAAATATCGATTATCCTGTATATCTCAGCACTCATCACCAAAAAAGGTGAACGGTTTAGAGATTTCCGTACAGGATATATCCCTGTAATGGTCATCGTGGGTATTGTTGCCGGACTTATAATGATGCAGCCGGATTTAGGTTCTTGCCTCATTCTCGTAGCTACCAGCGGACTTGTTATTTATGCCGGTGGTGCCAGCATGAAGCATATTCTGGGCTCTATAGCACTGCTAGTGCTGGGTGTAGGACTAGTTATAGGCGCCAAAGCAGCGATTGATTCCTTATCTCCATCCGATAAAGCTACTGACACTCAGGATTATAGAAAAGGTCGTATCGTTGCCTTTTTAGATCCTTATCAGGTTGCTGAGGGTGATGGTTATAACATTATTCAATCCTTAACCGCTCTTGGCCAAGGTGGAGTAAGTGGTTCCGGCTTCGGCAAAAGCATTCAAAAGCTGGACTATCTAAAATACCCTTATACGGACTTTATCTTCCCCGTAATTGGTGAAGAGTTCGGCTTTCTGGGGACCTCCATATTTTTGATGTTATATCTGTATTTTATCTGGCGAGGTATTCTAATCGCTTTAAGGTGTAAGGATCCCTTTGGTACGCTCGTCGGAATTGGGATTATGGGCCTCATAGCCATTCAGGCCTTTGTCAATATCGGCGGTGTAACCAATACAATCCCTCTTACCGGCGTTACCTTGCCGTTTATCAGCTACGGGGGCTCTTCACTCCTTGTCAGCATGCTGTGCATGGGAATTATGCTAAGCATCTCAAGAGAAACCAACCTGCCTGCCAAAGAGGAAGTAACGAAATCTGTAACAACGGTTAGACAGGTTCGTTCCCGGTAAGCTTTATAGAGCCGGAGGTTAGGGAATATACACATAAAAAAGCAGCCCAGGGAATTAACCTTGGACTGCTTTTTTGTGTACAAGTTTTTTAAGAGATTTCATCATTCTTGAAAGCTACGCCTTCAACTTTGACATTTACCTCAACAATATGAAGTCCAGTCATGCTCTCCACAGCTTCACGTACGTTCTGCTGAAGCATCCGGCACACTTCGTGGATCGGTGTTTCATAGAGAACGATAATACGTAGATCTACTGCTGCTTCCAGCTGTCCTACTTCAACGGTAACGCCCTTCTGAACGTTCTTACCGCTTAGACGTTTCGCCCAGCCTTCTGACAGGCCACCAGACATGGCTGCAATTCCCGGAGTCTCCAAGGCAGCCAAACCGGCAATTTTTGAGACGACGTCATTTGAAATTCGTATATTTCCCATTTCCAGTTGAAGTTGTTCTGCCATGCCATATCCCCCCTACACTCATTATCAATTATTGTAATTCCAAAACAGGCTAAAAAGCAAATCACTTTATCGCTTTCTCGTTTACACCTAGGAACAATTTGGGTATATTGATTATGAATTCAATCTAAATACATAGATAGGAGTGTCCTTTACATTGAAAAAATGGATTTCACCATCACTGATGGGTATCACCTTTATCCTTAGTGCAATCGGCCATTATGCCGATTGGGATCATACCCTGCAGTTCATACTCTCAGCAATCGCTGTGGTGTTTGTGGCTGGATTTCTCGGCCGGGCCACTGAAAGTGTAGCTCATTACGCGGGGCAGCGACTGGGCGGTTTCCTTAACGCCACCTTCGGCAATGCTGCTGAGCTAATCATTGCCTTCTTCCTGGTCAAGGAAGGATTGTTCGACATGGTCAAAGCCAGTCTTACCGGTTCTATTATCGGCAACCTGTTGCTTGTTCTAGGATTGAGTATTTTCGCCGGCGGGATGAAGTTCAAAGTTCAGAACTTCAACGTAACCCTTGCCGGAATGAATGGCTCCCTGATGATCGTTGCCGTCATTGCCTTATTTGTTCCCGCTATGTTCTTTACCACCCACTCTATTACGGAGAAGGATACGGATGTGCTCAGTTTAATCGTTGCCGGGCTGCTCATCGCTTCGTACATAGCTTGGCTAATCTTTTCCATGATCACACATAAGAAACATCTAGAGGACGTTACAGAAGAGGGTAAAGAAGAATTAGCTCATGAACATGCCCCTGCTTGGTCCAGAAACAAATCCATCCTTTATCTCGTGCTTGCCACTGTAATGGTAGCCTTCGTGAGTGAGTGGCTGGTAGGAACGTTAGAGACTTTAACAGAACGTTTCGGATTCAGCGAGCTGTTTGTAGGTGCGTTCCTCGTAGCCATCATCGGTAATGCCGCAGAGCATAGTGCAGCCATTATGCTGGCCATGAAGAACAAAATCGGTGCGGCAGTAGAAATTGCGGTTGGAAGCAGTCTGCAAATCGCCCTGTTCGTAGCACCTGTCCTAATCTTCGCCAGTTATTTCATGGGTGATACAATGGACATTGTTTTTACGACCATCGAAATTGTCGCCATCGGTGTAGCTGTCTTTATTGCCAAATCAATTACCCAGGACGGCTCGACTAACTGGTATGAGGGCCTCTTGTTATTAACGGTCTACCTGATTTTAGGAGTCTCCTTCTACCTCGTATAATCATTATTAACCATAGTACACAACAAAAAGCGCACATGAGCGATTCGTCCTCATGTGCGCTTCTATAAATACTTAAGAAACTGATATTTATTCTTCCTTCGCTTTGTTGTTCAAAGCCTCGTAGAGTACTGCTAAGTTACGCTCCAGCTTACTTAGTACCATTTTACCAGTAATTTCTGGGACCAAACCTGCTCTAACCGCAAAATCCACTTCTCTGGAGAAACCGTACATCTGGGTATCCAGCACTTCCTCATAGAGAGGGCAGTAGCGTGTTGCCAGATTCTCCATCTGCACTTCTATAAGTTGCTGAATTTTATCGGCATCTTCTTGTAGAAGATTGATTGCTTTAAGATTATACTGTTCCTGTAATTCCGATGAAGTCATGCCTCTATCCCCCCCATGTCCAAAAGTTAAGCTGCTTTTACTATTTTACTTAATATTAGACGAAATCCGGTATCAATACAACAATTCAGTTTATACTAACCATATATTTAAAAGAACCTGCTGCGTTATCCTATCAAGTTTCATATCTACTTCTAGAAAAAACGCCCCACCGAAAACCGGTAGGACGTTTTTAGCACGACTATTACTCAGCAACAACTGTGAATTTCAAACCGTGTTTTGCAAACACTTCAGTCATTGCCTTCTTAGCTTCTTCAGCATCTGCCCCATGAACATGAAGCTCATAGCTTTGGCTGGATACCAAAGTAGTGAACAAACCAAGGATACTTTTAACATCAATGTACTTGTTGTCCGCTTGAAGAACGATTGAAGAGTTGAACTGGCCTGCCGTTTGGGCAATATCGACAATTGCCGCATTGTTACTGGACATAGAAATCCCTCCGCAACTTGATTATAAAACTTTAGTCTTTTGTTATCATTTCTTATGATACATTGAATCCGCTTACTTGTGCAAGGAGTTTTCTTGTTATTACATTTTATTTCAAGTTTTCAGGATTCAGACCTTCGAGTTCCGGCAACACAAAAATTCCATCCTTACGGATCAATACATCATCAAAATAAATTTCTCCGCCGCCATAATCTGGACGTTGGATCAACACAAGATCCCAGTGAATGGAGGAGCGGTTACCGTTATCTGTAACATCATATGCTTGTCCTGGCGTAAAGTGCAGGCTGCCTGCGATTTTTTCGTCAAAAAGAATATCATTCATCGGGTGAAGAATGTAAGGGTTAAAACCAATAGCGAATTCGCCAATATGACGTGCGCCGTCATCTGAATTCAAAATTTCGTTCAAACGGGCGGAGTCATTGCTGGTGGCTTCAACAATTTTTCCGTTCTCGAATGTAAATTTGATATTTTCAAAGGTCACTCCATTATATACTGACGGTGCATTATAGCTGATCGTTCCATTTACAGAATCGCGAACCGGGGCGCTGTAAACCTCGCCATCCGGAATATTTTTTTGCCCGGAGCATTTCTCTGCACCGATTCCTTTAATCGAGAACTTAAGATCTGTTCCAGCACTCAAAATATGTACCTTATCCGTTCTGCGCATGAGATCAGCTAAAGCATCCTGAGCCTTGTCCATCTTGGCGTAATCCAAATTGCACACTTCGAAATAAAAGTCCTCAAACGCTTCAGTGCTAATATTCGCAAGCTGAGCCATGCTCGCATTCGGATAACGCAGTACTACCCACTTCGTATGCTTCACACGTTGTTCGCTATGCACTGGATGAGAGTACAACGAGTTATACAATTTCATATTTTCTTCAGGAACATCGGACAGATCGTTCACATTCTCACCTGCACGAATCCCGATATAACAATCCATTTGCTTCATCCGGTTCAAGTCAATTTCAGCCCATGTCTGAAGACTCTCACGAGTTGCGTATTTAAGCATGCTGCGCAGGACTGTACGATCTGTTAATTGTACAAAAGCATGACCGCCGGCCTTACCGATTTCCTCTACAACAGCTTTGATTAAATCTCTTTCATTGCCAATCATTTCGACGAGCACGTTCTCGCCTGGCTGGACATTTACGGAATAACCGACTAGGTTAGCTGCCAGCTTTTGAATTCTGGGATCTTTCATTGTGTATTCTTCCTTCCTCTGTCTAAAAAATAAGCAAGCTTTTCTATTGTAGCACGCCCTGTATGGAGCGCAAGACCTGTAGGATAATGTGAAAATCAACGAAAGCCTGAAAAATTCACCTGCGATACATAAGTTTCATTATCAGATTTATTCCCTGCTTCCGAGTAGGTAACCTTACGATTTAAGGTGAGCTTTCTAGGCAGATTATGTTTTGTATCAACGGTTAAATGGTAGACAGTCTCAACATTAGCTTGTTTCAGCTTTTGCTGTAATTCATTATTTTTCTTCTCCCATAGCTCCACCAAAGCTTGTGTAACCGCCTGATCGCTCTTTGTTATTTTTCCAGCAGAATCTGGTGTTTCAGGTCGAAGGTCTAGCATCTCTTTTTCCAATTCAGCAGTCAGCTGCTTTCTGGCCTCAGCAGGCGTCAGCTCGATCCGCAGCACATTTGTCCCTCTGCCTGCACCCGCATCTTCAGTCACATTAGCCTCCATAGATTGCAGCTCCTCCAGCTGTTTCAACGGATTAAGCAAAGCAAGCGGATTTCCGTCCTCAGAGGAACCTTCAGTGGTCAACGCTACCCATTCCCCCTCTTTTTTCTCTAGCTGACTATGAAAAGCTTTCATAGAAGTAATGCTGCTTTTTAAATCTTTAGCGCTATTTGCTGCTTTTTTAGTGGATGAGGATTTATCAGGAAGCAGTGTATACAGATTGACCTTCTTATGGTCCTGTACTGTGCCTTCGTAAAATATCATGGATTCCGGAACGGTCTTTCCACCTTTTGTAAGCATGGTTGACCCTTTAAAAGTAACCCCGTCGCTGCCCGTTATACCCGCTAACACCAAACTTAGATCTTCCTTGGCTGGTTTGTCTCTAATAACGCTGCAACCGCTGTTGAACACGCAGGACAAGGTGAAGATCATAAGAACTAACCCCTTCAGTAATAATGACTTTCTCACGGTCATCAGGCCTTTCTTGGAGTATTTTACTTTACAGCCCACTATAGGGTTCTCCCTTCCTGCGCGCCTTATACAGATGCAAATACGTTGCTGCTATCGGTTTCCATACATTGCTCTAGGCTCTAGCTTATGCGCGTTCGTCGCTTGCTTTCGAATGTCAGTACATTATCACCTTCAGACTCACGAAGTTACCGCTGCCAGTTACCGCGCCGTTGAAGCTTTCGGACACAACTGACCCTTAACGCAGCAATTCCCGATATTTCCCATACCAACGGACTCCAGCGCAGCTATTGGACCGAAAAGCCTCCGATATGCCCCTCTTACTAAGCAATAGCGTCTCCGGAGTCCGAAACCTTGCTGAAAAAGCTAAAATCATGCCAATAGCGTCATCTGGGTCCGAATGCATCGCAGCGGCATGTTTGATACACAATCGAAGCAGCCAGCCCATCTGCCAAAACAAAAAGCAGCGACTCTCCAATAACGGGAGAACCGCTGCTCTGCTATCTTTTTTACTTATGAGGCAATCCCTTCACACCGCTGCCATTCTCTTTAGTGTCAACGATCACTTGGTTACGTCCATTGTTCTTAGCTTTATACAGTGCCATATCTGCTCGATAGAACAGGGATTCGACGCTTACACGTTCGTCCATCCAGCTCCATTCTGCTATACCGCAGGACACTGTTACATTCGGTTCGGTCTCGTTCATCACCCGCTTGCGAATACGCTCAGCTACATTTACTGCCTGCTCTACTCCCATTAAAGGTAAATAAACCGACAGCTCTTCTCCACCCCACCTCGCAGCAATATCCCCTTGACGGATGGAGGACTTCACAATTTCACTGACCTCTTTTAAGATCTTGTCACCCTTTTGATGACCATAGGTATCATTCACCATCTTGAACTGATCGATATCCACAACAATTAAGCAACCGCAAAAATCTGTAGACTGCCGTTCCTTTATTTCTTCGTCCAGATAATGACGAGCATAAAGTCCAGTTAGGCTATCTCTGTTCGCTAAACGTCTAACTTCGGCATGCAGCCTTGCGTTCCCCACAGCTAGTCCAATATGTCCCGCCATCGCTTGAAGCAATCTGTAATTGTCATAAGAGAAATAATGGGCATCACGATGCGCCAACATGATGGCACCACGCACTTCACCACCTACACTTAAAGGTGTGGCAATCAGCGACTGCGACCCGGTAGCATTCATTAAACGAGAAGTAGTATTAGGATTATCTATGTAGTTAGACATGATTAATGATTCCCCAGTAGTATAGACCTTCCCGCCTAAACCTTGTCCTACTTCTAAAATTTCATTTTGCAAGGAGGAATGATTGCAAGCAATAACCTCTAGCCCGCCCTTTTCTTCGTTCATATGTAAAATACAGCAGTAGTCTGCGCCAAACATCTCCAACAGCTCTTCAAACGCAAATTGAAAAATATCTCCTAAGCGCAAGCTTTGATTCAGCCGTTGTGTAAGTTCGTTACTCATACGCAGCTCACGAATGAGCTGATTGGAGCGTTCATACAGCTTGGCATTCTCAAAAGCAGTACCTGCGGTATCCGCCACCATCGAGAGAAACCGTAAATCTACATCCATAAAGATCGAGTTATCCATCACCATGTGGAATACGCCATAAACCCCTTGCTTCCCGCCTAGCGGAAGACCAATTTCTACAATGTGTTGATCTTCAGTATTGGTGTTCAAAGCAACACGGCCGTCTTTGAATGCTCTAGCGCAGACATCATCACTGGACATCTGAAACGGTAAAGGTTTGACCTGCGGATGAGTGCTGCGGTGATCTTGCGACATAAACAGCTCAAGCCTGGCACCAGGGTACATTGCAGAGATGCTATCAATAACCTCCGTAAGCACGGCGTTCACATCAATATTGTCATGCATCCGCTGAACGATCTGAAATAACAAGGAGCGGCGATTACTCTCACGTTCAGCATGTAGATGAACACTCGCAAGATCAGTTACAAAAATATGTTCAAACTTATGATAGAAAATGGTCCGGAACTGCAAAGATATAGCCTCAGCAGTATCTCGTCCACCCATTAAATATTGTTGTGTCGGCATAGCGCATCCCAGGAAGGCAAAAATTTCTTTGTCAACGCGTGTGATGAGCGGTATAGTAAAAAAGCTCATATCCTGACCCTGCACCGTAAGTTGAACAGATGAGGTTGCGCTAGAGAGTAAACTAGCTGCAGCCGCTTGCTCCCATTGGTGCCTCCATCGTTCTTGCTGATCGGCAATATTAGCAAAATATCTGCCTTCAAAATTCAGCACACACCAATCCCATGATTTAGCAAATGGTAGAGCCTTTAGCCCATTGATCCATTCCTCGAAGCTGTCTGCAATCAGATTGGCCAAATATGGGAAGTCATGGGACACTATTTCCGTTTCCCTAAGCCAGGCGGTGGGATCTTCGGAATCTCTACTAGCGTGCAATTTGTCCTGTATCAGCATACGACTGTCTTGAGAAGCGTATGCTTTCTGTTCTGACATAACGAAGATCCCCTTTGCTTCTCAATTAAGAAAAAAAACCTTCCCAATTAACATCTAATTAACTATATTTTACTCCCTTTCTTTGTGTATTGCATTATATTTTCCTTATTTCCGGGATTTTTTTTAGGACCAAAGAACTAACGACAAAGAATGACAAAAACTCTTTTAATATGCGCTTGACTTTATATACTACTTTCATATAATATTTATTGTTGAACAAGACTGTAACAAGTCTTACTTGGGCGTAACGTTGTGTCACCCTCACGCATTTCGTTACTGCCAGGGCAGCGGCTGAACTTCCCTGGTAGTGTGGAAGCCAATAATGCTAATCACGGATACGAAATGCGGCGCAAATAGAGCCCTAACCTGAAATTTCAAATATAAAGGAGTCTACTATAACATGGCACGTTACACCGGACCTAAATTCAAACTCAGCCGCCGTCTGGGCATTTCCCTTAGCGGTACAGGCAAAGACCTGAAACGCCCTTTCCCACCAGGACAACACGGCGCTAACCAACGCAGAAAAGTAAGTAACTACGGAATGCAGCTTTTGGAAAAACAAAAACTGCGTCACATGTACGGCTTGGGAGAGAAACAATTCCGTACTCTCTTCGCTAAAGCACAAAAACTTCCAGGTCTTGCGGGCGAAAACTTCATGTTCTTGCTTGAAAGCCGCTTGGACAACCTAGTTTACCGTCTTGGATTTGCTAACTCCCGTGCTGGAGCACGTCAGTTGGTATCCCACGGACACGTAACTGTAAACGGCAAAAAAGTCGACATCGCTTCTTACCGTGTAAGCTTGGGCGACGTTATCGGTCTTCGTGAGAAGAGCCAAGGCATGGCTTCCATTAAAGAAGCTCTTGCTAACCGTAACCACCTTCCAGCTTACCTGGAATATGCTGAAGGATCTTTCGAAGGTAAATATATTCGTTTGCCAGAACGTTCCGAGCTTTCCCAGGATATCGATGAGAAACAAATCGTCGAGTTCTACAACCGTTAATATCTCGCTTTTAGCGGGTATGACCGAAGCCTCCGGATTAATCCGGGGGCTTTTTGTTATGTCAATATCCTAAATTCCATGCCGTTGGTAAAAGGTTTCGCTTCCGCAAATCATCCCCTAAATTACTTTATTTATAATTTTTGCACAAAAGTCGAATCTTAAGACCATGAGAATCAGGTAGAAGCGCATTCAAAAACGCCAATTTATGCTATAATAATTCCGTTAAAAGGAGGAATTATCGTCGATGGCTCAAGAGAACAAGAAAAAAAACGCTAAGAAGCCTTCACCCCGCAGATCCGCCCTAAGCAGGTTCGGTTCTGTAGTTAAGTGGATGTTTATTCTTGGAATAATAGGCGTTCTATTTGCCGGTGGTGCTGTAGCAGGCTATGTCGCTTCCATTGTGAAGGATGAACCTGTTCGCTCCGAAGAAATGATTCAGCAGCAGGTCAGTCAAAATGCGATCACCGGATTCGCTTATTTCCGAGACGGCGCACCGATCGGCCAGCTTCGGACAGAAGAAGACCGAAGGCTCATTGAATTCAACGATATCCCCCAGCTTATTATCGATGCAGTTCTCGCTATAGAGGACAATAATTTTAATGAGCATAATGGCGTGGATTTCAAAGGCACCTTGCGTGCCGTCAAACAAAAGCTTCTCAATGAATCCGTTCAGACCGGAGGCAGTACACTCACCCAGCAGCTCGCAAGACGTGTATTCCTGAATCTGGATCGGACAGAAGATCGCAAAGTAAAAGAAATTCTACTTTCTCTTAGATTGGAACGCTTCTTGACCAAGCAAGAAATATTAACGGCTTATCTGAATAAGGTTCCTTTCGGCAACGGTTCGAATGGCTACAATGTATTCGGAATTAAAGCAGCAGCCAAGGGGATATTCGGTCTAGACGATCTGGACAAATTAAATGTCGCTCAAGCAGCGTATTTGGCTGGTCTTCCGCAGCTCCCTTCCACTTATTCTGCATTTAATGGCATAGGTGAATTCAACGAAAAAGCTTTCAACAGAGCTATGGACCGTCAACATCTTGTACTTCGTCGTATGCTTGAGGAGAATAAGATCACTACCTCTCAATATGATGAAGCCCTTCAATTTGATATCAAGAGTTCTCTGGCGCCGCACACCAAAAAAGCCTATGCTACCTATCCATACCTGATGATGGAGACTGAGCGTAAAGCATCCGAGATCCTTCTATCATTGAATGAAGAGAAAAATGGCACAACGGATGCCAATAGCACTACTGACAATGCCGTGTTACTTGAGGAAGCAAGACAGCAGCTCATGACCGGCGGTTATCGAGTCTACACAACCATTGATAAAAAAGTTTACAATGCAATGCATAGTGTCTCAGAAGACAGCAATAATTTTACTAAAGACAGCAAAACCAAAGGCATGGAACAGACGGCTGGCATGTTAATCGATAACAAAAGCGGAGCCATTCTCGGCATGATTGAGGGTCGCGACTTCAATATTGAGCAGATGAATTATGCTACCCAAATGATCCGTCAGCCCGGATCGACTATGAAGCCAATTTCAGCTTATTTACCAGCCTTAGATGCAGGGCTGATTCAGCCTGCCGGGATTGTGGATGACGCGCCAATTATTCTAAAGGACGGCGGAAAAGGATTCCACATTCCTAAGAATGCTAATAATCGCTATCAAGGTCTGGTCACTGCCCGTTACGCACTTAACAAATCGCTCAACTTGCCTGCGCTTAAGCTGTTTAATGAAAAGGTCGGAATAGAGAAATCTTGGGCCTTTACTAAAAAGCTGGGGATCACCACCCTCACAGATGATGATTACAGCGCGCAGACTGGGGTTATAGGCGGTCTCAAATACGGTGTATCCGTAGAAGAGTTAACCAATGCTTATTCCGCTATCGGTAACCAAGGGGCCTTTAATGATGCCTACATGATTGAGAAAATCGTCAATTCAGAGGGCAAAATTATCTATCAGCACAAGGTTAATCCAGAGCAAGTATTCTCTAAGCAAACAGCTTACCTAATGACAGATATGCTGCGAACTGTAATTACAGAGGGTACAGCCAGCACAGTAAAAAGAGAATACAAACACTCAAAAGAAATTCCGATTGTCGGTAAAACTGGATCTACCCAGAATTATGGAGACGTATGGTTTATGGGCTATACTCCTGATGTCACACTTGGAATGTGGGTCGGCTACAAAGAGCAAATCAACACCCTTACGGGAGACACACAAAAACGTCAAGCCCAAACATTATGGGCAAAAGTGTTGAATGCTGTCATTGATAAGCAGCCGGAACTATTCGTCACAGACAAATTTGCACAACCTGAGGGAATTATCAAAAAGACAGTTTCCGCATATAGCGGCAAACTGCCAACATCCCTGACTGATAAATTCACAACGGATATATTTAATACAAAATATGTGCCAAAAGAGAGCGACGACGGGATTTCCAAAGCCAAGTATATTACTTACAAAGGCGTCAATTATATCCCATTGGAAGGTACTCCAGAGGAGTTCCTAAAGGAAAAAATCGTCGTTAAACGTGAGAAGCCGATACAGGAACTAGTCAAAGAACTCCTGGCTGCCTTCCCTAAGATGAAGGATCATAAATCACTGGAGTATTATATGCCAGCCGATGCCAAGACGGATTTCCCAACAGAAGTTGATCCACGTGTGGACGATGGGGCTTCCCCTGCTGCTCCTGGAAATGTTAACGTCTCTTATAGCACTGGTAAAGCGGTCATCAGCTTCTCCGCTAGCAGCTCGGCAGATGTTGTGGGATACCGCTTATATCGTTCATTAAACGGAGGTTCTTTCCAGAAGCAATCTATACTCATGGCAGATGAGAACAAGGTATTTACGCCGGGTACACCTGCAAGTGCTAATGCTACCTTCTATGTAACCGCCGTAGACGTGGCAGGTAATGAGACGGCTTCTGGCAGCGTTGCTGGAGGGATTACCCCAACACCAGAAGCAACTCCTACACCTGATCAACAACCTGGTACAGAGCCGCCTACAGAGCCTGAGACGACACCAGGAGACATTATTGAGGATCCAGGTAACATTCTCCCGCTACTACCGACGGAAACACCAGCCGGCGGAGGTAACAGTACTGGAGGCAGTAATAATCCCACAGCAGGTAATAATACAGGGACACGTTAACCCGAAGTTCATTAAATAATTTCACACAGCAAAACACCGTTCCCATGAATTCATCCGGGAACGGTGTTTTTTCACAATTCATTCTAATCCTCAATCGTGGATAGATCTCCTGTCGGTAGATGCAGCTCCCATGCCTTCAGTACACGCCGCATGATTTTACCTGATCGTGTCTTCGGAAGTTTATCCTTAAACTCGATTTCCCGCGGGGCAGCATGTGCAGACAGACCCGCTTTGACAAAAGCGGCGATCTCCTCTTTCAAGGCAGCAGTTGGAGTATAACCTTCTCTAAGCGAAATAAAAGCCTTAATAATCTCCCCCCGCACAAGATCCGGTTTGCCGATTACACCCGCTTCTGCCACTGCCGGATGCTCCACTAATTTGCTCTCCACTTCAAATGGACCAATACGCTCACCAGAAGAGTTGATAACATCATCAATTCGTCCCTGAAACCAGAAGTATCCTTCGTCATCCATATAAGCTGAGTCGCCAGAAATGTACCAGCCAGGAATCCGGAAATATTCCTCATACTTTGTCTGATTGTTCCAGATCGTTTTCATCATGGATGGCCACGGAGTTTTTATCGCAAGATTCCCCATAGAAAAAGGCGGGAGAACATTTCCACGATCATCCAGAATCGCTGCTTCAATCCCCGGTAACGGACGCCCCATCGAGCCTGGTTTGATATCCATTGACGGATAATTACAAATCAATTGTGCCCCTGTTTCAGTCATCCACCAAGTATCATGAATACGCTGATTGTAAAATTTATCTCCCCACCGCACCACTTCCGGATTTAACGGTTCACCAACCGATAGAACATGGCGCAAACTGCTTAAATCAATCCCCTGTAAAGAGTGCTCCCCTGCACCCATCAACATACGAAAAGCTGTAGGTGCGCTGTACCAAACAGATACCTTATTCCGTTCGATTGTCTTATACCAATCCTGAGGACTAAAGCGGCCGCCTCTGACTACATTGGTCACCCCATTTAACCAAGGGGCAAATATCCCATATGAAGTTCCGGTCACCCAGCCAGGATCTGCCGTACACCAGTATATATCGTCTTGACGTAGATCTAGCACTACTCTACCTGTATAATAATGTTGAATCATTGCTCTATGCACGTGATAAACGCCCTTGGGCTTGCCTGTAGAACCAGATGTATAGTGCATAATAAGGCCATCGTCCAAATCAAGCCATTCTAAATTAAGATCAGCAGAAACGTTAGCCATCTCTTCTGCGAACCCTAAGTTTCCTTGCTCAATATCAGTTGCTCCACCTACTAGAAAAATATGACGCAGCTCAGGAAGCTCTTCTCGCTTGACCCGATGCAGCAATTCTGGCGTAGTTACCAGCGCAACAGCCCCACTATCCTCCAAACGATCTTTAACTGCTGTTTCCATAAAGGCTTCGAATAAGGGTCCTGCTATGGCTCCGATTTTGAGAATACCTAGCAGACTGAAATACAGTTCCGGTTGGCGAGGCATAAAAATAAATACCCTATCTCCTTTACCGATGCCATATTTACGCAATACATTTCCGAACCGGTTCGACCGCTCCTGCAGATCGGCAAATGTATAGGATTCTTCCCGTACAGTGTCACTGTAGAGTAGGGCCGTTGCCGCTCCCCGCCCTTCATCAACATGGCGATCAACGGCTTCATAAGCCATATTAACCTTGCCGGTTTCATACCATGAGAAATTACGTTCAACATCCTCCCACTCAAAATTGGCTACTGCCTCCGCATAATCAGACATATTGGAGCTCTGCACACGACCCGGCAAAATTTCGCTATGGACTTGACCCATCACTCTTGCCTCCCTCACTCGTTTGATTTAAGCTTTAAGGGTAAGACTCATGTTTTAAATAATGATGTCAATGCAATGAATGTGAATTTTTTATGTCTGAATCAGTATACCATAGCAAGCGTTTACATACCATTTTTTTGATCTGAAAGGAGCACTGTCATGGAGCATCGCAAAATCCCTATTTCCCATACTCTCTCCTATATGGGTAGAACGATAACTGTGAGCGGACCCCGATCTCCCGAGGACCTTGAAGCCCTGCATATGCATCAAGACCTAGATGCTTTCCGCAGGCCATTAGAGCAGCAAGAGGCGCTCGTAGAGATCGCCAGCTTGCCAGAAGGCCGTATAATTACCGCAGTAGAGAATGACGTTATAGTAGGCTATGTGACCTTCCATTATCCAGATGAAATGGAGTTATGGTCACAGGGTGGGATGGAGGATCTTATTGAGCTTGGAGCGATAGAGGTGAGTAATGATTATAGAGGGGCCGGACTAGGCCGGCTGCTGATTTCTACTGCTTTTGAGCGGGAGCAATTGGAGAATTGTATTGTTTTTACAACAGAGTATTACTGGCACTGGGATTTAAAAGGCAGTGGGCTGGACGTATGGGCCTATCGCCAAATGATGGAACGGCTGATGAAGACGGTTAATATGGTTTGGTATGCTACGGATGATCCAGAAATTTGTTCACATCCCGCTAACTGCCTAATGGTTCGTATTGGACAAGAGGTGCCCATGTCCTCCCAGGAGACCTTTGACAGAGTACGTTTTAGACAACGCTTCATGTATTGAGCATTAAATATGCTGCAGCATAAATTCTAATATGGAATGCGAGCGTTGTGAAGATTGTACTGTAAATTCCCTGAAATTCACCTCAGCTGATCCATCAGACTTATCTGACATGGAGCGAATGATGACAAAGGGCGTGGCGTTCATATGACAAACTTGGGCAACCGCCGCCCCTTCCATTTCCACACAAGCTCCATCCATTTGCTCTCTTAATTCAGCTACAATCTCCGCACTAGAAATGAATTGATCACCAGATAACACCTTGCCAATCAAGTACTTTTGACCTAGCTCATTGCATGCCTTCTCAGCAAGCTGTACTAGCGCAGGGTCTGCCTGGAAGACGGAAGTCTCCTGATAAGGAATTTCGCCTTTTGCGAACCCAAGCCTCGTAGCATCGATGTCATGTTGTACACATGTAGATGATATAACAATATCTCCAATATTCAATTCGGGATGTACTGCTCCAGCAACCCCCGTAAACAGCACACGGGATACGCCAAAATTATCAATTAGAATCTGAGTCGTAACTGCTGCATTTACTTTACCTACGCCAGATTTACAGAGCACTACGGATTTGCCTAATATGTTTCCTATGTAATATTGTATTCCTGCTTTAACTTTTGTCCGCTTGTCCTCCATACCCTCTAGAAGCAGCTTGATTTCTTCATCCATCGCTCCGATTAATCCGATGATTTCACTCACAGTAAATACCTCCCTTGATGATTTATTTAGCAAATAAAAACATAAAAAGCTCCATAAGGAGCTTTTTACGGAATAACTGTTCAGTTCTTAAATTACTTATTCAGATGATTAACCGACAAGCGGAGAATCGTTTCATGAGGCAGGATAACCCGCGGATTCTCAACGGTTTCTTTCTTCATAAGCTTGGTCAAAAGTCTCATCGCAACCGCGCCTAAATCGTACATAGGCTGAGCTACAGTTGTCAGCAAAGGACGAACCATCGAAGCCATACGAATGTTATCCACACTAATAATGGAGAAATCATCCGGTACCTTCAGACCTTCATCTTGAATACTGTGAATGGCGCCAATAGCCATTTCATCCGTTGCCGCAAAAATAGCGGTTGGTTTCTTCTTGAGTCCAAGGAAATACTTCATTGCTTCTACACCAGATTCATAGCGGTAGTTACCGATGCGTACCAAATCCTCTTGGTACTCGATTCCTGCCTGTTCCAGTGCTTTCTTGTAACCATGGAAACGTGCATATCCATTTGCAGGATCCTGCAGTGTGCCACTGATCATAGCAATCTCACGATGACCGTGACGAATCAATGTGTTCACAGCATCAAAAGCAGCGGTTTCATGATCGATGTCAACGGAAGGATAAGTTCCCTTCTCATCCCGTGTAGCACATAGAACAATCGGAACTGCAGAAGTCTGGAAAGCTTGAATATGTTCGTCAGTTACTGTACCCCCCATGAAGAGCAGACCATCGACCTGTTTCTCCAAAAGGGTATTAATGACACGAATTTCTTTCTCTTTACGCTTATCCGCGTTACACAATATGATATTGTAATGATACATGTTCGCGATATCTTCAATCCCGCGTGCAATTTCTGCAAAAATCGAGTTTGAAATATCAGGGATGACAACCCCAACGGTTGTCGTTTTCTTACTGGCAAGACCTCTTGCCACGGCATTGGGACGATATCCCAAACGTTCAATCGCTTCAAAAACTTTCTTCCGGGTCTGCGGTTTCACGTTAGGGTTATTATTCACAACCCGTGATACCGTAGCCATAGATACGCCTGCTTCTCGAGCTACATCGTAAATGGTTACCGTCAAATTACTCTCTCCATTGCGATAAATTTTATCGTTCGACTAATTAAAAATATGATACGACACTTTGTACATTTGTGCAATGATAACGCTTCATTTTCCTTTCAAAATTTCTTTCAAGGCTGAAAACGTCACCCTGGATTAAAATTGTGACCAGTGCTGGTTAACCTGTCCAAGAGCATCAATAATGTAACTTCTATCTATCGTAACAAAAAGTGAGTGAAAAATCCAACATTCCGTGAAAAATTTTCATTATTTTCACACAATTTTTTTATAATCTTCATTTTCAGTCATTTGGAAGGTTAATTGAGACAATCTTCGACTAGTTTCTTCCATCCAATGCTGGTCTGACAGCTTCTCAGCTAAACGATAAATATCGAGAAGCATATCGACCCGGCTCTGAATCCTCTCTCGGATTATCGTCTCTAGTTCTGATATTCCCCCTATTATAGTTTCTGACAAGGATTCTTTTAATACACTGGCCAATTCATTTCTCTCCGTAAACAAAAAATCTTTTCCCGGATCATCTCCACTGAGTTCTTTTACTACTTTGCCTAGATCTGCTTTAATAAACTGCAAAGGTTCATAACTAGCGCATTCTGGGCAGGTATAGACAGGAACATGCGTAATCTTCATCTTCGTATTAAAAATCAAAGAATGCATATGTAAGTTCATGAGGCCACCACAACTGCACAACTTCTCCATCAAATTATCTTTATACATCTTCTACACCTCTTGCACAAAATTAATAAAGTACAAAGTTTGACTTTTCAACTTCTATATTCGACTCCACTCGATTAAAACCCTCCTTTATTGCATATAATGATTAAATTGGCAATTTGTCTATATTTTACATCCCTAAAGATGACTTCATATTTTAAATTTGATAGAATAATGAAAGAATCATGGGAATAGAAAGGAGCTTAACTAAATGAGACTAGCCGGTAAAAAGGTCATAGCACTCGTAGACGATGAATTTGAAGATTTGGAGCTCTGGTATCCCGTGTATCGGGTGAGAGAAGAAGGTGCCGAGGTTCACTTGGCAGGTCTGGAAAAAGATAAGACATACATCGGTAAATATGGCGTACCTGCTAAAGCAGATTACTCCTGGGACGAGCTTAATGCCGCAGATTATGATGGGATTTTGGTTCCAGGCGGCTGGGCTCCTGATAAAATCCGTAGATACAGTGCCGTTCTAAAGCTCGTACAGGATTTTAATGCAGCGAAAAAACCGATTGGGCAGATCTGCCATGCAGGCTGGGTATTAATTTCTGCTAAAATTCTGGAAGGTGTAACCGTCACCTCTACGCTAGGCATCCGTGATGACATGGAGAATGCCGGAGCCATCTGGAAGGATGAGGCTGTAGTTACGGATGGACATATCATTTCCGCTCGCCGCCCGCCAGATCTTCCGCCATACGGTAAAGCCTTTTGCGATGCACTCGCTGGGGAATAAACAGTAGGAATTTAGTTTAAAATCAAACAAGCCCTGTTTCTCACAATTTGAGGAACAGGGCTTTTGATTTGAGGCTTTAAAATCCAGATGGTTATCTGATCCGCACAGAATCCGCCTCCATGATCATATTGGGATAATTTGTAAACCTAAAAGTCAAAGGTTGAGGCAGCTTTTCTTTGCCTACGTTAAGAAAATAAGTTATTGTAGTTCCCTTAGCGTCCTCACGGTATTCTCTATATCTAGAATAACCCTCAGAATCATGGACAAGCCAATGTCCGCTTCCAGCGCTATCCACAAAATTATCGTCTATCCCAAAACCAGTTGCTTCATGCAACTCCTCAACTTTTTTAGGAATCATTAAATCCAATACTATAATCCCCTTCTCCTCGTCCGCGGTCCGTTTAGAAATCGTGAGATAGTTATCCGGTGCCTTTAAAATCTGTTGTGTTTCCGTATTAATCACAAGTTCGACCTCCGATTGATCTAGAGCAGAGATTCCCTCAACTTCAAGTTTGACTGGATCATCAGGTCTCATATTGTCATTGTGGTAAATATTCGAACCACTTGCCCACATTAGT
Source organism: Paenibacillus sp. FSL H7-0716 (assembly GCF_038002705.1). Classification (NCBI taxonomy): domain Bacteria; kingdom Bacillati; phylum Bacillota; class Bacilli; order Caryophanales; family Paenibacillaceae; genus Paenibacillus; species Paenibacillus sp. FSL H7-0716. Next base: position 142,541 of record NZ_JBBODA010000005.1, on the reverse strand, counting down.
TCCTCTTGATGATCCCCTTTTCCGAGGACAAGCTTAGGTGAAAGCAAACTAAAAATCCTCATTGTATTCTCTCTGCCAAAGGTTTCCCGCATATAAATACCCGTAGGTCCAATATAAACCTGGTCCATTATAATTTTCTGTCCGCCGATAGACAGACTATCCTTCAGATCAACGAGCTCTCCTTGAAAATAATTGTTATCAGCTTCCAGTGGAATTTTGACATCCATTTCTTTTATATCCTTGTTATTAAAAACTTGACCAAGAGCATCTGGAAAAAGCGATAATGTGATATTCAACTCTTCTGGTATCTCATCCTGATATTTATCCCAGACGATTTGCTCATACATACGAGTCGTCCCAGGGAACCCAACCTCTTGTGCATTAGAAGTGCTAAACCCGCTGTATCCACTAAGGTGGTATTTATCCTCTGGTGTCTTTTTCAAAGACAAGCCAAAAAGCCGCATCTTCTGATCCGTATTGTTCTGGATTGTATATAGCACAGCAATGCCTCTTCGGTCTGCAAGGATTCCATTAACAGTCCATGTTATCCCGTCCACCTCAGGAGAAGAGATATTTACCTGCTTCATCATCCCCGCATCAAGTGCTGATTTAATCGTCAGATTATTAGTAATAACGGGTCTAAACACTTCAAGCTGACCCCAGCTTTTTGGAGGTAATTGCGCACGTACGGGATTTATCATCTGATTTGCCCAAGGCACAATTATAAGTAAGGCGAATGTCAAGACCACCAATACAACAACAGCGTACCTTTTTCTAAAAGACAAACGTGTACGGTTCCCTTGCTGCATCCCCTTGCGGATCGCGGTGTCCAGTTTTACATCCAGAATTTCTTCTGCCTCCGCATCGATTTTCTGAAAATAATCCTTAAGCAGTTTTTCTTCAGATTCAGCCATAAAACAGCTCCCCCTTCCGCTTCATTTTGTCACGCAGTTGTTTTAATCCTTTATTCAGCCATGTCTTCACTGTACCCTCTGGTTTATCCAGCACCTCTGCAATCTCAGCAAGGGTCATATCCTTGTAATATTTGAGCACCAGCACTTGGCGATATTTGGGTTTCACTCCATCCAGCGCTTGTTCCATGTCCAGTCTGCGGTCACTTTTCATCTCCATGATCCCCTCATCACTTCGAGCAGCTTCTGGGACTGTATTCCTCTTTCGGCGCTTCAGCTCATCATTACAGCAATTAATCAAAATACGTGTTAACCAAGGAGCGAATCGCTCTGCGTCTTTTAAGCTTTTTCGTTTAATCCATGCGCGGCAGGTTGCCTCCTGCAAAACCTCCAGCGAATCCGCTTCATTTCGCAAATAGCTGTAGGCAATGCTATAAAGTTTTCTTTTCTGTCCAGCCACTTGCTCATAAAACAGCTCTTCATCCGTAGCGGCCATTTCCATTTCGTCATTAATAATGTGATCCATTATCGGCCTGCCTCCCCCCTTGCCTTTATTCCTAAATCAGTTCTGTGTAACTCTCTCTATGTATTGACTGCACCGCAGGGCAAACGGTTTTGTTTTTTTATAAGTATGGCAGAAATATAGAAAAAGGCTCGGCAAGAATGCCGAACCCTTGATATGAATTGAATAAAAGTTACAGTAACTTTAGGATGAGGCTTTCTCCTGTAGTTCCCCGCTTGATCCAAGTGTAAGACCACTTTTTTGTGCAAACGCAGTTAACATTTCTTCCGTCTCTGAGCTTGTACGATGATGGAAACACGCTTTGGCGATTCTTTTGGCATCCTTGGCCAGAGTGTTCAGTGTGCGGTGTTTAACCTTCAGCAGCGCCTGCGGCGACATGCTGAGCTCTCTAATTCCAAGCTCCAGCCAAAGAGGCAAAGAACGCTCATCCGCCGCCATTTCACCACATACACTGATATCAATCTTGGCATTACGTGCCGCTTCTACCGTCATACGGATCATTCGCAGAACCGCTGGATGGTACGGATGATACATATGAGCAATTTGTTCATTCATACGGTCTACCGCTAACACATATTGAACCAAATCATTAGTGCCAATACTGAAAAAGTCAACTTCCTCAGCCAGTAAATCAGCAATCATAACCGCCGCCGGAACTTCAATCATAATACCCACAGGAAGATTCCGGTTAAACGGTATATCTCGTTGCTCCAGCTCAGCTTTCACTTCTTCTAAAACAACTTTTGCCGCCTGCACTTCCTCTACGGAAGAAATCATTGGAAACATTAACTTTACATTCCCGTATGCACTTGCCCGCAAAATGGCACTTAGCTGGGTTTTGAACATATCTAATCGGTCCAAGCTGATGCGAATCGCCCGATAACCAAGGAAAGGATTCTGTTCTTCCGGCAGCTGGATATAATCCAACTGCTTGTCCCCGCCAATATCCAGCGTACGAATCACTACAGTGTTATTGCCCACCTTCTCGACAACCTGTTTATACACTTCAAATTGTTCATCCTCAGTTGGAAAAGATCTGCGGTCCATATAAAGAAACTCCGTACGGAACAAGCCTACACCTTCAGCTCCATACTTAAGTGCTATGTTGAGTTCTTTAACTGAACTGATATTGCCGGCAAGTCGCAGGTTCACACCATCCTTGGTGACAGCCTCCACAGTGGCAAGCAGTTCCAGCTGCTCTTTCTTTTTATGCTGTTTATCCCGAATCGCTACGTATTCATTTATCGTAAGTTCATCTGGATGGATTTGTACAGATCCGGTATCGCCGTCGATCACAAGCATGTCCCCGGTCTGAATAGGATTAGACAGATTATTCTCCAAGCCTGCTACAAGCGGAATGCCTAGTGCACGAGCCATAATGGAGGAATGTGAAGTTTTACCGCCCATCATGGTGACAATACCTAGAACATAAGTTGGATTCAAGTGAGCTAGCTGGGAAGGAGACAACTCCTTCGCAACAAGAATATATGGCTGTGTATCCGATGGTAACGTAACCTCTGGAGCGCCTAAAAGATGTTTTAAAAGACGGTTTCCGACATCCTTGATATCCACCGCCCGCTCCTTCATGTACTCATCGTCTAGCAGATCAAACATCGCTACAAAATGATCAATCGCTTCTTTCACAGCTACTTCTGCCGCCTTGTACTGGCGCTCAATGATCCCGCGGATTTCACTCATGAACACAGGATCATCTAAGATCGCCAGATGAGCATCAAAAATACTCGATTCCTCCGGACCCACCACTTCTCTGAACTCTTTTTTGATGAATTCAATCTCGTCCTTAGAGGTACGGATACCTTCGTATAAACGCTCAAACTCCTTAGCTAGATCCACTGGGTTCACTTGTGTATCCGGTAAGCTCCATTCCCAGTTCGGCAAGACAAAGGCCTTCCCGATAGCTACACCTGCTGCTGCGCCTATGCCTTGTATCATCCTTCAATCCCTCCAACGTTACTTTCGTGTAAGACTACGGACATTACTGATGATTGCCCCTTTTTAACATTTTTAAATGGAGCATAGCTCCATGATTTGACTCGATCAGGATTCGTGATCACCATCGGTGTAGCCAATGAGGCCGCATGTTCACGCAAATAAGCGAGGTCGAATTTAACAAGCAATTGACCCGGCTCCACGCTGTCGCCTTCTTTTACAACCGCCTCAAAGGGTCCCTTGAGCTGTGAAGTGTCGATCCCTATATGCATGAGTACTTCAAGCCCTTCCGGCGTCGAAATACCCACGGCATGCATTGTAGGATAGACGTGCATAACTTTCCCGAATACAGGTGAAGTGAGTTCCCCTTTTTCCGGCAAAAATGCAACACCATCCCCCACTAGCTTAGCTGCAAAAATGTGATCAGGCACTTCCTCAATGGGCATCATTCTACCCTGCATTGGCGAACTGAACAGTACCTGCGGTAAATCACGAAGCATAAGCTTATTAATCTCCTCGCGGATCAGTTCTGAATACGTGCCAAATACTACCTGGACATTTCCGCCGCCCAGCTTGATAATCCCTGCGGAACCCAAACCTTTAAGCGCTCCAGTATCTATATATCGGTCATTATGAACGGTAAGCCGCAGACGGGTGATACAGGACTGCACTTGTACAATATTTTCCTTGCCTCCTAGCGCCTCTAAGATTAGCGGTGCCTGATAAGGGATATTGCCGGCCCAATCCCCAAGCTCTGAACCTTCTTCACGCCCCGGTGTCGGGATCTGAAAACGGCGAATCGCCCAGCGGAATAAATTATAGTATACAATCCCGTAGCCGATACCAATCGGAATCAGCAGCCAAGCCCTCTGTGACAAATGCATGTTCAAGAAGAAATCGATGGCTCCAGCCGAATAGGAGAACCCGTGATGGATTCCCAGCATGTAGGTCAGTACCATTGCGAGACCAGACATTACAGTATGTACCGCGAACAAATACGGAGAAGCAAATAAAAATGCAAATTCGATCTGCTCCGAAACCCCGGTCAGAAAACAAACCAACGCCGCACGCACAAAAGTCTTTTTAATCTTGGGCTTCAAATCCTCGCGCGCTTCCTGAATAATTGCAAAAGCAATGGCAGGCAGCGCAAACATCATAATCGGAAACAACCCCGCCATAAAAATCCCCGCCGTAGGATCGCCTGCAAAAAAACGCGGCAAATCCCCCTGAACCACTGCACTGCCATCAGGAGTCGTAAAATTCCCAAATTGAAACCAAAACACATTATTAAGAATATGATGTAGTCCAAAAGCGGTCAGAACCCTATATAGGACCCCATAGATAAAAACACCAAACCCGCCCGTCTGCAATATTCCCTGAAAAAGATTATCCAGCCCAATCTGCAGCAGCGGAGATATTCCTAACATTACCCACGCGAACCCGGCAGAAAATAAGCCCATGAACAGCAAAACAAAACGCGACCCTCCAAAAAACTGGATCGCCTCTGGAAGCTTAATATTTTTAAACCGGTTTTGCGCGACACCGGCAACGATACCCAGCAAAATTCCGATTAGTGTTGCAGGTTGTACAAGCCCGTCTCCCATTTGGGTGACAATTCGGTCGTAAGTGAACATCCCAGCCAGCGCTGCAAGACCCGCTGTTCCGGCTTGATTGGATAACCCCCATGCTACACCTACAGCGAACAAATAAGGCATATAATAAAATATTGCCTGCCCCGCGTAAGTAGCCACTTCAGACACCGAAGAAAGTCCCCATGCAGACCAAGGTAAGCTGCCCAAACTCAGCAAAATGGCTGCCGCCGGCAGTACCATGGTAGGAAGCATTATGGCTCTGCCCAATTGCTGCAATGATCCGAGCCAATTCAAGGCTACCCTCTCCTTTCTTTCTATATTGAATGGTAAGCGCTGCGGGGATTTTTGTCAAAAGAAACTCATGAGATCTTCACGTTACATTTTTAAAACAAATATTCTCACATTCCACTAAACATTTATTCATTAGAATCCATAAAACGGCTGGTTTTTAAGTGAGGCTATCGATACTACAGAGTCAGAATCGAGTTTAAGTGTACTTTGTGCAACTATTTATATCGGCGTTACTCTGAGCACCTTTTTAACTGCACTTCATACAACTATTTTTAGTGATTTTTCACTTCAGCTAATCTCTGATGCGTTTTAAGTGTACAAAGTGCAACTATTTCGCATTTAGATGGTTATTTCAGCGATTTAGCTGTATAAAGTGCAATTATTCCCTTGCGCAGCTACCGTATAGATGTCCCTCGCATACCTGAATTGATTTGATTGGATTTGATTGGATTTGGTCTGGTCTGGTCTGGTTTGGTCTGAACTGATCTGATCTCATAGCATCCGCTTCATAACATCGAACTTTTCTCCCCCACTAACTAGCTCTAACACCCTAAACTCACAGTTAGAAATTCCACCTGAGTTTAAGTGTACTTTGTGCAACTATTCCTATCGACGTAACTCTGAGCACCTTTTTAACTGCACTTCATACAACTATTTTTAATGATTTTCCACCTAATCTAATCTTTAATGCGTTTTAAGTGTACAAAGTGCAACTATTTCGCATTTAGATGGCTATTTTAGCGTTTTAGTTGTATAAAGTGCAATTATTCCCTTGCGCAGCCTCTAAAGATCCTCTTACCACATTTGATCTGGTCTGAGAGCCTTCACCTCATAATACCGAATTCTTTCTCCCTGATTAACCGGCTTCAGCAACCCCTTCTCACTTAATGATTGCAGCAATCGACGCGCCGTACGGAAATTAATGCAGAAATTCGTGGCCACATCCTTTGGACGAACCGGTTTACCGAGACGCCAAGCGAAACGCAGAACCTCTTTCTCCTCAGATAAAATAGCTACGCTAGCAGATTTACGCGCCAAGTAAGGCGCCAGCACCAGTTGTAACAGCATCCGGCAGACCTCGGGACGTTGCTGGATATCATCAAAAGAAAAATGAATCATTCTCCAGCCCATCCCAGTCAAAAAAGTGTCCCGATTTACTGAATAGTTGAATTTCTCGCGGTCCATATCTTTCACATGGCTTTGATATCCATCACACTCGATCCCAAAGCTGCTGCCCGTCTGTGGAAGATAAGCAAAGTCCAAAAATTGTGATTTGCGATTCCAGTCATATACTTCGTATTCTGGATGCAAATCGTCTAGGGACTCAAACATAGGCCACCATACATTCTGCAAAAACAGCTTCTCCGCAAAATTATGTCCTCTAACCAACCTCCCTCTTCTTTCACCTGTTCTTGATTTCATATGCTGGTCCATGAACAAACCATGTGCTTCTTCAAACTCCATTACCTATAGCCTCCCTACAAAATAAAAAAACGTCCTTCACCGCAAAAAGCGGTTAAAGGACGTTCTTCGTCTAATCTCATTATAACTAGCTCAACAGGCGATTTGCATTAGAAATCGCACCATGCGTTACACAATACCACTTATTTTGGCTAAACTTCATCATCTAAGTAATTTAAACCTAGTTAGTTTATTCCACTTTTGCTCGTTCTCGCCAGTTTGCTCATTCTTCGCCAGCTAGTTCATTCTTCGCCAGTTAGTTCGTTCTTCACCAGTTAGTTCGTTCTTCACCAGTTAGTCCGTTCTTCGCCAGCTAGTTTGTTCTTCACCAGCTAGTTCGTTCTTCATCAGTTAGTTCGTTCTCGCCAGTTTGCTCATTCTTCGCCAGCTAGTCCGTTCTTCATCAGCTAGTCCGTTCTTCGCCAGCTAGTTCTTTCTTCACCAGCTAGTTCTTTCTTCGTCCGTTCTTTGTTACGTCCGTTGGTCAACGATAACTGTAAATCACCACACACTTAATTCGGTGTTCAGTTTAACAGTTATATAACCGAACCTACTGCCGGCTACGCCCATGCATGGTGATCGCTTCTTCGACCTTGATGCAGCGGTCCATAATGGCGATCATACCGTGCTCAGCGGCGATTTCAGCGGCTTCCGCGCTAACTATACCCTGCTGGAGCCACAGCACACGTGCGCCAATGTCAGCTGCCTCCTGCGCGACCTTTGCGCAGTGTTCGCTTCGACGGAATACATTGACGATGTCCACTGGCTCCGGAATTTCTGCTAAAGTGTGATAACACTTTTCTCCCAGGATCTCACCATCCACCGTTGGGTTAACGGGAATGATCCGATATCCCCGGCTTTGCATGGCGCCCGCGACCATATAAGAGGTACGATCTGTTTTGTCTGATAAGCCGACAACAGCAATGTTACCTGCGGAAGCAAGAATATCTCCGATCTGCTCCCGACTTGGATTCTCAAAGCTCATAAGTAGTGCCCCTTTCCATAGTTACACTTAATGATCCTTGTTTAACTGAAGCTAGATACGCTAGCTCCCTTAATCCTATTGTACCCACTCCACATTCGCACCAAGCGCACGCAAGTGATCAAAATATTGCGGATAAGATTTTGCCACATGATGTGCATCCTTAATCAAAAGAGGTTGACGTGCACGCAAGCCGACTACGGATAGTGCCATAATTACGCGGTGATCATAATGTGCATTAATGGTGACTCCGCCTTCGACACCTTCGGGCATGCCGTGAACAATAATCTCATCGCGGCGTTCTTCTACCTTGGCTCCGGCACGGGTTAACTCTGCCAAGTAATCGGTAATACGATCACATTCCTTATAGCGCAAATTCTCAACATTGTAGAATCGAGAGGTACCTTCTGCAAATACTGCAGCGGCCACCATGGCCAGTACCGCATCGGTTGCAGCATCTCCATCGAATTCAACAGCTTTTAGGATACCGTTCCCTTGGACATGTACTGTACCCTCTTCATGTGTAAGAGGAACTTCCATCATCCGCAGCACATCAACAATGGCTCTTTCACCTTGTTTACTTTGTTCTGCAAGACGGTGAATTTTCACATCCGACTTTGTAACGGCAGCCGCCGCAAGGATTGCCGCAGAGCCTGGATAGTCACCTTGAACAGTATATGATTTAGCTGCATAAGCTTGACGACCCGGAACTTTAAAGGACATGTAATCATCCGCAGCGTGCACCACAATACCTGCCTGCTCCAACACTTCCAAGGTCTGGCCCACGACAACCTTCGATTTCAAATCATCGAGGACAATAATTTCACTATCTTCTTCAAGCAATGGTGTCAGAAACAGTAGAGCACTTAAGAACTGGGAGCTTACTGCACCAGAGACAGTAATTCTGCCTCCAACCGGTTTACCCCCACGGATCGTGATCGGCAGTTTCCCTTCATTATGCTCCACCTGAACACCTAGCTGTTCCAACGACACAATCAAGTCGTCATGCGGACGTTTGCCCAATGAGTCTGGATACGTATTTACAAAAGTAACCTCAGGACTTAACGCGGCCACAGCCATAAGAAAACGCAGCACCGCTCCGGCATTTCCTACATTAAGTTCTTTAACGTCTTTTGGGTGACGTCCGAAGCCTTGAATCACAATCTTTTCCTCATCTTCTGTAAGCACAGCACCCAAATCTGCTATGCAGCGGCGGATCGCGTCGCTATCCTCACTATGTGCAGGATGATAAATCGTACTTACTCCTTCAGATAATGCCGCAACCAGCAGATAACGTGTCGTATAGTTTTTGGAAGAGAGGGCTCCAAATTCTCCTTGCAGAGATGGCGTTGGCCTAACAATAACGTCCATAATATAAACTCTCCTTAGTAGATGTAGTTGGTATGTAATGCTCGTTTGACAGGATATTCTGTTCTTGTGTTATCATTAAACCATTCTTCTGATGAAAAGAGGTCAAACCCATGCATAATGTTCCACAAATCACACCGCAAGAATTACGGCAGTGTATAGAGACAGGTGAAGACCTTGTACTCATCGATGTTCGCGAAGACGAAGAGGTGGCCTTTGGGATGATTCCCGGTGCACAACATATCCCTATGGGAGAAATTCCGCACCGTACAGAGGATATTCCAAGCGACGCCAAAGTGATCTTCATTTGCCGCTCTGGTGCCCGCAGCCAACGTGTCTGCGAATATCTACAGCAATTTGGTTATAACGCTGCGAACCTTAGCGGCGGTATGATTGAATGGAATGAGACACTCTCTTAAAAGCTCAACCGCGGTAATGCATTAAAATATGATGCGACACTTCTGCCGCAGTCAGTCCCGTTGTATCGACCGTGTAATGCGCGAATAGGTAGGCATCCTGGCGATCTTCCATGATTCGTCTGACCCGTTCTTCTGCATTGCCGGCGAGCAGCGGACGATTCTCATCCCCGCTAACACGTGCAATAATCTCTTCCTCAGTTGCCGTTAGCGCAACCACATGCCCTTTACTCAGCATTAAGGCTGTATTCCCCGGCGCCAATACCGCGCCTCCACCAGTGGATATTAATTTATTCTCAGACTCTAGCATTTGCTTTAGAACCGCAGTTTCTATGCTTCTAAAGTACTCCTCGCCATCTTCTGCGAAGATTTCTGCAATGCTTCTGCCTTCAGTCTCAATAATGACATGATCCAAATCAACCAGCTCATAGCCCAGCTCCTCGGCCAAAATAGCACCAACGGTTGACTTACCAGTTGCCATCATCCCTACTAAAATAATGTTTTTGTTCTTATCTTCCTGACTCATCGTTTTTAGTTCTTCAGTATCCCCAGCCATGACTATCCTCCAACCGCGATATTTGTCATATCATAACACAGGGGCAAAACATTAGACAATCCGCTTCTTCCAGTAAAAAAAGACCCGAAAGGCTCCCCATTTCTGGTGAAGCCGTCCGGGCCGCTTGTCATTCAGTCAATTAGATTATTCTGCTGCCATCCAGTTGTGGTGGAAGACGCCTTCTTTGTCCACACGTTTGAAGGTGTGAGCGCCAAAGTAATCACGTTGAGCCTGAAGCAAGTTAGCAGGCAAACGTTCTGTACGGTAGCTGTCATAGTAAGCCAATGCGCTGGAGAATCCAGGGACTGGAACACCCAAAGTTACCGCAGAAGCAATGACTTTACGCCATGCGGATTGGTAATTGTCCATAACATTCTTGAAGAAAGGATCAAGAAGCAGATTCTTAAGCTCTGCATTGTTCTCATACGCATCTGTGATGTTTTGTAGGAAACGGGAACGGATAATGCAGCCGCCGCGCCAGATTTTAGCCAGCTCGCCATATTTCAGATCCCAACCATATTCGTCGGAAGCTACGCGAAGTTGAGCGAAACCTTGCGCGTAGGATACGATTTTGCTCGCGAACAATGCTTTACGCACGTTCTCGATGAATTCGGCTTTGTCGCCTTCAAATGTTGTTGCTTCTGGTCCGTTAAGCACTTTGCTTGCTTCTACGCGCTCATCCTTCATAGCAGACAGGAAGCGGGAGAATACGGATTCGGTAATCATGGACAGAGGTACACCAAGATCTAGTGAGCTTTGGCTTGTCCATTTACCAGTACCTTTTTGGCCAGCGGAATCAAGAATAACGTCAACCATAGGTTTGCCGGTTTCTTCGTCATATTGAGCAAAGATATCAGTAGTGATCTCGATCAGGTAGCTGTCGAGCTCGCCGCTGTTCCATTCTTTGAAAATATTGTGAAGTTCTTTTGCATCCAGACCTAGAACATCTTTCAACAACTGATAAGCTTCACAGATCAATTGCATATCACCATATTCGATACCGTTGTGCACCATTTTAACATAGTGTCCTGCACCGTCAGGTCCGATATATGTACAGCAAGGCTCTCCGTCCACTTTGGCTGAGATTGCCGTTAGGATAGGCTCTACAAGTTTATACGCACTTTCTTGACCACCTGGCATAATCGAAGGACCTTTAAGAGCACCTTCTTCACCACCGGAAACTCCAGTACCGATAAAGCGGAAACCTTTTTCTTCCAGCTCTTTACTACGACGAACTGTATCAGGGAAGTAAGCATTCCCTCCGTCGATAATGATGTCGCCTTGATCAAGATGCGGCAGCAGTTGCTCGATGGTAGCATCAGTAGCTTTACCAGCTTGAACCATGATCAGAATTTTGCGCGGTGTTTCCAGCGAGGCTACAAATTCCTCAACGGAAAATGTGCCTACGAGGTTTTTACCTTCCGCTTCAGCAAGAAGATCATGTGTCTTCTCCGGGGAGCGGTTGAATACGGATACGGAAAAACCTTTGCTTTCGATATTTAGAGCCAAATTCTTGCCCATTACCGCCAAGCCAATAACGCCGATTTGTTGTTTTGCCATCTGGTCCTCCACCCTTTGCACCCTATATTTTTGTGAAATCCATTTCTCGCAGTATAAGAATACCACCCTTTATCAGAGACAGCAAAGCCTGCCCTGCGAATAGAGATCAATTTCATTGACAAATTCAGTCTAAGAAATGATCACAATGACTATTTTAACGTTTTTAACGTCAGAAGTGAACCCCTGTCTGCAAGTTCCAATACAAATATAAGACACCCCGATGAACGGGGTGCCTTGAAAGAACATTTGCGGCACTTGCTTACCATTCTAACATAAACAATTCCTTGGTCAAAAAGGCAAGCTCAGCTCGACATTTGTCCGCACGAACCGTATCTCCAGCTTTTAGTGCATCATTTAACCGATCCAACTGTTCATCCACTTCAATTCTCCGCTGGCGAACCCGTTCTTCCCCTTCAATAGAATAAAAGAGTCTTGTCAGCTCCTCATCTGTGAGCATAGGTCCCTTCTGATATAACACGCGCTGCTGATAACCAGAAATTTCAACTAGGCGAATCACTTCGCCAAACAAAATATTTTCTATAATAATCTGCCGATCCCGGAAACGTTTAACGATAGCATGCCCGCGCATATCCCCAATTAATTTCTCCATCCACTCTGACAAGCGAGCATCACGGATCATATAATCGCCCACAAGCTTATAGCCGTCTTTAATCCTTTGAAACCGCAATTTCACTAACTTACGACCCGTACGGACCGAAATCACAAAGACCTGTTCATTCTCGCTCCAATATAGGGAATAACCTTCTTGAATCAAATCCTTGATCAGGTCCTGGATATGCTGTCTGTCGAACCGCAGTTCCAGGTTACAATATTCCACCTCGTCGTTTTTGTTCACGGCACTCCCCCCTAACAGCTTCACATCTGTAAAGCCAACCTTCATTAGTTCAATTCCAGAGTAATCATGGCTGCCGGACCTCTTCTTGAGTTAACTTCCTTTTTGCGTTCGTCTTAATCTTATTTTATACTTCAGTTTATGTAGCGGTAACTTGGTTTATTGACTATTTTTACCCGCAACAGCCTTTCTCCAAACGCTGATCGAGAATTTTAATGCCTTTTAGCCCTTTTGGAGCATAGACACTCTAGTCCTTCAGCTGCACTGTGTCATACAGAAGACCTTCGAAACTTAATTCCGTTATATCGTATGTCCTTCTAATTTTCTAAAAAAGCCGTTGATATACCGGATCATTCTCCGGTCATCAGCGGCTTTTTATTTTCCTCAGCTAGTCTTAAATTTCTGTTTCGTTCTATGCACGATAAGCAGATGCAACCCGAAGAGCAGCAGCATTACAATGGCACTTGCCAGGAATGGGACACCATGTCCTACATGATCCCACAATCTTCCTGACAATACTGGCCCCGCTACCATTCCTGAGCCTTGAAGTGTCAGGAACAGCCCCCAGACCGTCCCTCGTTCCCCCTTAGGAACTTGCTTAGCCAGAAAGGCATTCCATGCCGGGAGGATAAGCGCGTAGCTTATACCGACCAATGCCACCGCGATAAAGGCAAGTGGCAGCCAGCGAACCTGAGAGAAAAAGGCCAGCGAAAAGGCAGCTAACAAAAAACCTATATTCAGAAACACCGTTGTCCCTATACGGTCCACCAGCTTACCTGCGGGAATAAGTGCAAGAACTGTAATCCCTCCCCCTGCAATGAGGAGCAAACTGAATTGATTGGGACTAACATGCAGCTCTGTACGTGCAAACAAGGTAACTACAGGTGTCATCAAGCCAATGGCGAAGGCCTGTAGGAACAACGCCGGGTACAGCCATCTGCTGACTTTCAGGGTAGTTCTCACCTGATGCAGCGTTCTTTTTATACTTTCTAACGGACTAAGCTTTTTTCGCTCCATTGCTCCGCCAAGTCCATGCATGTCCCTCACGACAGCATGAGACCCGCTAGAAGAGATTCGTTTAGGTAAGAAAAGGGCTACTACAACTACAGCGGCAGCACAACCTAACAAGACTAGAAAAGCTACGTGATAGCTTTGTCCACCCTGATCCATTAAAAAATTCACAACAATTGGACCGATTCCTGTTCCTGCGAGAGAAGCCATCTCAACAGCGCCCATGGCCGCACCACTGCTGCCGCTTTTGGTTGATCCGGCCAGCTCGGTAATCCCGGTCATCACACATGGCCAAAGCGGAGATGTTCCGATCCCAAGAATGAGACAGGCGATGGATAACGCAACGGCCGTTTTGGCATAGATTATCAAACCAATGGCTACTAGAATCAGCAACAATGCACCTGTCATCGTCCAGCGGAACCCTATGCGCTCCATAACCCAGCCTGAAGGGCTGCGGAAGACATTGTCCCCCAAATACTGTAGGGCAAAAGCGAATCCCACTACTGTCACCGACAGCCCCAGTATATTCTCCATATACACTGGCAATAAGGCGACAAGCAGCGAACCTTTAACAAATTCAACTAAAAAAATAATTACCCACATCTCCACAATAAATGGTGATGCTAAACTAATATTCATCCGTTGTTCAGCTTTCGTGGACATTCTATCACATCCAAATCCTAGTATTCTGAAGATTGTTTTGTTATACTGATGCTTGCCTTAAAAATTAACTATTCGCGAAAGGTTGTGACAGCATTAAATGAATCAACACCGTACTCCCCTCTTCACAGCTCTAAAAAAGCATGCCGCCGGCAATCCAGTTCAATTTCATATTCCCGGGCATAAGAAGGGGCTAGGAACCGATGCCGAATTCCGTGAGTTTATCGGCGATAACGCTCTATCCATAGATCTAATCAACATCGCACCGCTTGATGATCTACATCAGCCAACTGGCGTAATCCAGGAGGCTCAAAAGCTGGCTGCGAAGGCTTTCGGCGCCGACTATACGTATTTTAGCGTACAGGGCACGAGCAATGCCATCATGACGATGATCCTCTCTGTCTGCTCACCGGGTGAAAAAATAATTGTGCCGCGTAACATTCATAAATCCGTAATGTCGGCCATTATCTTCTCCGGAGCCAAGCCTGTGTTCGTCTCGCCTGTACAGGATGAGAATCTCGGGATAGATCACGGCATAACCACCAGTGCGCTGGAACGAGCGTTAAAGCGTCATCCAGACGCTAAAGGAGTTCTAGTAATCAATCCAACGTACTTCGGCGTATGTGCCGACCTGCGTTCGATTGTCGACCTGGCTCACCGTTACGGGGTACCCGTTCTGGTGGACGAGGCACATGGAGTACTGATTCATTTTCATGAGGATCTGCCGGTATCGGCCATGCAGGCCGGTGCGGACATAGCTGCCACTAGTGTGCATAAGCTTGGTGGTTCCATGACGCAAAGCTCGGTACTGAATCTAAATGCGAAGACTGGGCTGATTAACCCACAACGGGTGCAGACCATTATGAGCATGCTGACTACAACATCAACCTCATATATTTTATTAGCGTCTCTCGATACATCTAGACGCAATCTCGCGCTGAACGGACATGAAATGGCGGAAAGAACCATCCAATTATCCAACTACGCACGTGAGACCATTAACACTATCGAAGGCTTGTACAGCTTTGGTAAAGAAATCCTTGGAACAGAAGCAACTTTCGATCTAGATCCAACCAAACTTAACATTCACGTTCGCCATTTAGGGATCACTGGTTACGAAACCGAAAACTGGCTGCGTGAGAAATACAACATCGAAGTTGAACTGAGTGACATGTATAATATTCTTTGCCTTATTACCCCAGGTGATACTCAAGAATCAGTAGATAAATTATTAGCTGCTTTGCGGGTGTTGTCCGCTATCCATTATAGCAAGGGTGAAATCTATGAACTGAAGGTTCAGGTTCCAGAAATCCCGCAGCTTGCTTTGATTCCAAGAGATGCTTTTTATGCTGACACTCAGTTAGTTCCGTTCCGCGAATCTGCCGGGTACATCATTGCAGAGTTTATCTATGTATATCCACCAGGGATACCGATTCTCCTCCCTGGCGAAGTCATTACTCAGGATAATATCGACTACATTATCGACCACGTCGAAATCGGCCTGCCGGTTAAAGGTCCTGAAGACCGCAGCATCACTAATGTTAAGGTGATTGTTGAAGCCGATCCTATATCCTAAGATCTATCTTTTTCCTTAAAAACTTAAATCATTTATACAAAAACCCGATACCATAATAAGTATCGGGTTTCTGTATATAAGCATCAACTGTCCCATTCACATAGAACAGCTTAAGTTTAGTCGCTAGAATCTATTCTTGCTGAGCAAGCAGATTGTTGTAAGCTTCTTCAACAGCTTTCCATTCTTCTTCATCTTCGATATTATACAATACCATTTCTTCGTCTTCTTCTTCCATACGCAGAATAATGCCGTCTGCTTCTGGATTCTCGCGCTCTAACAACAGAGCATATAATTTCTCGCCTATGTCGAACGTTTCTACAAGCACCATTTCCACATCTTCGCCCTGCTCGTTCGTCAAGGTCAGCACAAACTCCTCGTGCTCATGGTCGTGATCATGCCCGCAACCGCATGCTTCACCATGCTCATGTTTGTGATCGCTCATTGTAATACCTCACTTTGAATTGTATTATCCTACATCTGGTATCGTACCACGTTAGATTAGTTCAGGTCAATTTAGAACACCTAATTTAACGCTGTTATTACCTTCTCCGACACAAGTACGTAATCGGCATTTTTGGAGGGCTTAATATAGAAGCCTACCCGATATTTGCCCGCTTCTTTAAAATCATAAGTAAACTCCGAGGTTGGAAACCAGAAATTATCCTTCTGCGAGCCTTCAAGCACCTGTGACTGAATATCCTTAACGTTTCCAGACGGATCTGTCATGGCCACTTTCACAGCTGAAATCTCTTCGGTCAGACTATCTACCTGAGTTAATATCTTAATTTTCAGCTTGCCTACGTTGACATTGCCAAAAACCGTATCCCCTTTAAAAAGTACAATATGGACATTAGGTTTAAGGATCGTAACTTTCCCAGAACCGTCCCAAGTAACAACCCCGCCTGTTTCTCTAGCAGGAATGTACGTTTTTCCATCAATTAGATAACCGCCGTCTACAATTTCTTTTCCGTTGCTCCATACTCTAATTTTCTGATTAACGGAATCGGCGAATAATAATGAGCCACCCATTAAGGAAAAAGCAAACACGCACAAAGTGATTTTTTTCCATCTATTCATTTGAGACCCTCCAGATAATTCATGCTGTTAATATATACTTACTTTGTTTCAGCAAGTTGCGCTGATTTCAGGTAAATATTTCATTGATCTTGCGAAAAATGATATTATGGTCTTATTCGAAGTAGAAACATTAGCTATAACCGATTTCAGGAGGGTTCTTTCTTATGAGTCTAAGCCTACAAATGCTAGGAACAGGCAATGCTTTTGCGAAAAAATATTTTAACAACAATGGCTTGCTGCTAGATGAAAATTACACCCTGCTGATTGATTGCGGGATAACAGCCCCGCTTGCCATGCATAGACTTGAAAAATCCTTCAGTGACGTAAATGCAACGCTCATTACACATATTCATGCGGATCATGTTGGAGGGCTGGAAGAGCTTGCGCTAACCTTAAAGCATGTGCACGGTAAAAAAATGATCTTACTTCTTCCGGAGACACTTATAGAGCCCTTGTGGAACAATACGTTAAAGGGAGGTTTATACCAAGAAGATGCTGTATCTTCCTTATCTGATATCTTCGATGTTAAGCCCATGCAGCCTGGAAATACCTACAAGCTCTCTCCTACTCTTTCATTAGAGATCATACAAACACCGCATATTCCCGGCAAAAACAGTTATTCCCTTCTAATAAATAACGAGATTTTTTATAGTGCGGACATGACCTTTCAGCCGGATCTACTGATTAGCCTTGTGCGGGAGCGCGGGATCCGGATCATCCTGCATGACTGCCAACTAGGTGGAACAGGCGTTGTTCACACCACACTGGAAGAGCTGATGTCTCTGCCTAAAGATGTTCGTGAGCGGATCAAGCTCATGCATTATAGCGATGAACAACCAGATTTCGTCGGACTTACAGGAGAGATGGAATTTTTAGAGCAGCATGTGAACTATAAACTCTGATCTTTGCATATAAAAAAGCCGTACATAAACGTCTGTTGACGTATGTACGGCTTTTCGTGTTGAACTATGAAAATGTCGGCAAATTATCCAGATTGTTAGTTGGATCTCCATCCGCATCTCCGCGAATATAAGTTTCTCCATCCTTACCTTTAAAAGCGTTCACTCCGGCAATATTTCCGGCCTGTACTTCTTGTAGGGCTTGGTCATACGCCAGCACACGTCCTGTAGAGGTCTGGAAGCTTGTTAAATCGCCATCTCCATTTTTTTGAACAGCTACGAAAGATTCACGTTCGTTATTTGGCACTTTAGCTCGCCCCTTGCACTTGGATTTGCCATCATTCGGCACATCCTAGCTTGCGTAAAGAATCCAATAATTATGTGCACCATCTTAAAGCATTTTTTGCATCCGTACATGTAATATACCTGCATCATAAAATGGCTCTGTAGAAATAACTTCATAGCCAAGCTTTTTATAGAAATTCTCTGCCTGACACTGAGCATCTAGAATCGAAGCTTCCAGTCCAAGCTCCCGAGCAAGCTCTTCCATCGCCAGCAACAAGACACGTCCGTATCCTTTGACCCGATAGTCTTTCAATACGGCGATGCGCTGCATTTTAGCCGTACCTGCTTTGTAATAGATCAATCTACCTGTTGCTACAGGTATCCCTTCATCTATAATCAGAATATGGTGCGCATTCGGACTGATGGCATCGTATTCATCAATTTCTTCCTCGGCCGGTACCTTTTGTTCCTCAACAAATACTTTAGTGCGGATATCCAGCCCCATCTGAAGCTGTTCCTCTGTAGTTACCCGTAAGATTTCTGCCGCCATGTTAGTTGCAAACTCCTCTCTCTATGTAGCCAACGATAGTTGTCTATTATATAAAATAATGACAAGAAAGAAAAGCCTACACATGGAATCCGTAACCTCTCAGTAGACTAATCCACAGAATATACTTCTTCAGGGATTGAACGGTTATATACGTCTTGCATCACAGGTGACAACGGAGGATACTGACTTTTAGATTTGCCATCCAGATTGGTCATCTCATTGATCTCGATAACTTTTGCGGGTTTCGCCGTAGAACACCCCACTACACCCAGTAGTAACACTAGGCAAACGCCGACTTCCCATTTCACAATTTTAGACATAAAAAAGCTCCTTTCATCGCAGCTGCAGTTATACTCACTACAGCTTTGACGATTCAGGAGCTTTATAAACAATAGGAGCTATTCATTCCAGTTGCCCTCTTAGAGATTGACGTTTCCAACCAAATGGACTAAATACATCATCCCAACCAAAAAGCCTGCTAAAACAAAATAAGCTGTTCCATATTTCCAGCGTGTTCTGGCTGGCACATCGTAATACTTATCATTATCGTGCACGGTACAGCTTATGTCACATTGCATTTTTAAATGAAGACCATTCTCTAACGTTACTTGCTCCAGCTGCGAAATTCTTACCTTTTCAATAATACATTGCTGTGGCAGTGTAGCTTTGCCATAATAATTCAGCTGATCCCATCTCACCACAACATACTGCTGTCTCTCTAGATCACTGTAGGTAGTAAAAGGTAAATCCCGGCGATGCTCAGCTCCTGGAATCATGTAACCCGCCTCTCGCAAGGGCTCCACGGGAATTAAGAATCCCTTAGTCACAGACTGCGGCCGGTTGTTGTTACGTCTTTTCACATATTTATTATACAGATCGTAAGCAAACATTGCCCAGATGATAAAAAACAAAATCGAACGCAAGTAAACGATTATAGCTAAGCCACCCACCAGACCCACAAGCCACAGCCAGCGCGTAACTGCGGTAGCAATACGTCCGCCGTCTAGCGGATGGATGGGCAGCAGGTTAATCAAATTAAGCAATAAGCCTATATAAGCCAGGGAATAAAGAAGCGGACTATCCATATAATATGCCGCTCCAAACACAGCAGTAGCCCCAATAGTACCCAGAATCGGTCCGCCAAAAGCAACATACGCTTCTGTCTTCGCATCCAGCGGATGTTTTTTCATAGTAATTAAGGCGCCTAAAAAAGGAATAAATAACGGAGCGCTGACGGGTAACCCGATCCGCTTAGCGGCTATAACATGGCCCAATTCATGAACAAGCAAAAGCAGGACGATACCTATAGCAAACCCCCACGGATAAATCAAAGCATATGCCCCTATCGAAACCATCATGGAAATTAACGGCCCGGCAATTTTACCTATTTTCAGCAGAGACAAAATCGCCTTTCCTTTTAACAGGAGCATGGCGGCTCCGCCCCCCAACCATTTCAGCGGAGTAGAAGTATTCTTTTTCTGCTCATTTTGCATTTGCGGCAAGATCATAAGCTCCTTTATCTTTCAATTTTAAGAAACTACTGTACAGTTCCATCTATCTTATCATAGAAGCATTAAGGATATTTCTACAGTGAGCCCTTCGGAAAGTATACGACGCAACTTTTAGAAACGTTTCAGCGTCAAACCAACTATCTTGGATAAATTTTACTGCCAAATAAAGAAAGGATTGGTTCATATGCTCTCTTTTCACTCCAAAGCTTGGTTATCCGTCTTAATGCTCTCAACACTTTTACTCCCTGCCACCATGTCAGCAAGCTCTTCATTAACTGTATCGGAGTCCTCTGTGCTCGCCCAAGCTTCCTCTGCTAATCCTTCGCAAGTATACTACCAATTTGGCATTCCTGGTGGATACATAGGCGGACCTGCGCTGCTCAAAAATGGGGTAATCTACGTAGATGTTCGGGGGATCGCTGAGCAAGCTGGCTTAAAAATGGAATGGGATAAATCCGGCAAACGTGCTCTGTTCAAAGGCTGGACTAAAAGTTTTGCTGTTCGAATCGGGAGTCAAACTGGCGTGCTTGACGGGAAAGCGGTAGATCTAGGAGGAATACCTTTTAAATCCAAAGAAGATAGGATATATGTGCCGGCCCGTTTTATCGTTAAGGCTTTCGAAGGCAGCCATCTCCGTCTGGACTCCACAACGAACACACTTTTAGCAGATGATCTGAAGACCTACAATGTTTTCACAGAATCCTTTGGAGGGCGTACCTATACGCTGGTCAAAGCTAGTGGTGATTTATATGTCTCACAAGGCAAGGATACGGTGATAAAACTCACTTCACTCCAAACAAACTTTGACTGGGCAGGAATGAAGATCGAGAAAACGGCGGGGGGTCTGCTAGTCATTGAGATTATTGATTCCTATGGAGAGCCTCATATTAATACACGCGAAATCACACTCATATTCAAAAATGGTGCGTTACTACGCAAGGCCACATTCGCTTACCAGTTCAGAGGAGATGCGGATTTCAAACCTTATGATGGCAACCTCATCTTACATGATGATAATACCTTACGTTTTATCCAAGACGGCACGGGCAATGTAATAGATACTCTTGATCTTGTAAACCTGGGTGGCGAGGAAGATGCTTACTATGTAGAAGGCATTGATAAAGAAATCATACTGCTTCGTGGAAATCAGAATGGATTGCTTACCTTAATCGACCGCCAAACAGGCGAGCAGACCCTTTTGTACAAGGAGTTGCTTACAGCAAAGGATCAGGAATACGCGGAAAATAACGATGTTCCTTTTAAAGGAGATACTTTGAAATTCGTAAAGCGCAGCGGTGACAAATTATATTTTATAAATGACTCCCCGCTTACTGGCAAAAAAGAAGTAATCTACTCCATTGAAGGTCATTCCAATAACTCCAAGAATACTACTGATTAGATAGTACAGCACAAGTATATGTATTGATTAAAGGACAGATCCTCCTCAGTGATTATCCCTGAAAATTAACCTTCCTACATATAGGCAAACGCCGTGAACGTTGTAGGCTAAGGACCATAGACTGTTATCAGGATTGAAACATTCGAGGAGGATATCCATGGAATCAAATACAAATTTTCATCAACAGGTCGCTTGGAATTGCATGAATAAATATGTAGGTATAGTAACGACTGATGGTCAATCCTTTGACGGCTTCATCGCTCACGTGGACCAGAACTATATCACCCTTGCGGTTCCCAGCAACGAAATGGTCGATCGTATGAATGGAATGCCTGCTGAGCAGTCGAACTATAGACAATTCGGGTTCCAGCCCGGCTTTTACCCAAGACGCCGCTTCTATCCACGCCGTATCCCTTTTTTCGGAATAAGCAGTCTATTTCTACTCCCGTTTTTTATCTGACTCGGTGCAGGGGGATGAAGGGTCATCCCCTTTCTAGCTATTAAATACTAAATCGGAAAAAATTAAGCTTAAATACAACTCTACATCTATATAGATTATAAAAAAGAATTGCCATCCTACTCTCTCATATGGTATTATAAATTTCGTCGCAGGACGGTAGCTCAGCGGGAGAGCACTATCTTGACAGGGTAGGGGTCATGGGTTCGAACCCCATCCGTCCTATACTGAAAAAGCCTTATTATATAAGGCTTTTTCTTTTTTTCGATCATCGATGCCGCTCTATAAATTTGTGAATCTTGCTCTTGGGGACGGATTGAGGACGAAATTTTTCTTCTCATAAAAAAATGGGCTATCTTTTTCACAACTCAGGCAGCCCTCTCAGTTACTTTAATAAATGTTATCTGGAGAAGCCAACTTCAAAAAGTGTACAGTCAGTATTATGGTAAATCTATTAGTTGAAGAGAAAAAATGAAAGCTGCACTCTTAACATTTTAGCAACCAGAATTATCACCAATGACCAGCATATAAGCCCCACCATTAACTGATGGTGCTTATTCATATGTTTCATCGCACCTCTTCTTCAAACTTCTCCCAATCAACAATTATTTGCTTTTGTTCACTTAGCCACTTTTCCAAAAAAAGCACTTGTCTCTTTAACCGGATCATACCATTTCCCACCGATTTTATATTTTGGAAATCTATCATCAAAGAAAAATGTATCTTGAATTGAATTCCAACTCATAAAAGTTCGTTTTTCAAGCTCTGTTGTATCCCAAAATACGTACTCATTATCTATTTCATCAAGTAATTTCTCTATTTTTTCTCGGCAGATTCTCCGATTTATCTATATTAATAGTAACTAAATTCTTACCATCACTCATCTCACAAACTCCTTACATCTTCATATAAACGGTACATCAAAGTTTTATTACGAACTTGCTCCAATAATGTCCTCTATTTTAATCCAATCCCAATCCTCGCCATAACGAAACTTAATCTGTCTAAGGTGCTGATCTACTCTCATGATTATCCCATGGATGGATCTGTCCTCATATTCCCCAAACAATGTAATTGTGATGAGACTACAATCCTCTAAAGATTGAGCTAATACCTGTGAGATTTCAGCTAATTCTTGGGAATCTAAATAAGGCTTTGATCGCACCCTTCATTTAGCGGATCGTCCAGAATCCTATTTTTATGTTCAGGCATTAACATCCGACTTCCCTCCCAAAGACCATTACCTTCAAGTTTCTTACGCTGTTGTGATTTCATTGTCTTCGTCGACTCCCTTAATAACTCTCAATGCTCGTGGCATGTTACCTCTCTGTATTTACCCCTTACTCTTCAAGCGCTCCATGTGCGCATGTATTACCACTGTAGATGACAACCCTACCTCCCTAGCAAGTTCACGTAGTTGGTTGATAGTGAATTATTTTGATCATCTTAATTAATGATCTGAGCATTTCTTTCTCTTTATCCGTTAATGGCTTCATGCAATTGCTCCTTTATCACTTGGCTGCCAAGCTAATATATTTACCATTAGAAACAATCTTGGTGCTCCTGTATTTAAGCATGTTGCACGAATCTTTCCGTCCTTTATACCTTTAACTTCAATTTTGCGCTGAGTAATTTTGCCAACTTTATCTTAGTAAACAATTTCAACGGTTTACCAATCCGCATATGCACGTTGATAGCCCCCAAAAAATAAGAACGTTTGTGTAACCAAACTAATGTTCTATAATCAAGACATAACACATTCATTATCTGGAATTTAAAGTAAATAAATCTGTGAATCCGAATCATTTTATTACATATATAGGTATTAATGTTTAGACATAATCCTTTATTATGGGTAAACTTCATAAGATATTGGAAAAAATACATAATTTATAAGGGAGAGCTTTGTATGAAAAAGATTAAAATTATTTTGATGTTTTTGCTTATCTTCACTATTATACCGATTACTGGAGTTTCAGCCGAAGAAGGTGGATTACTTAACGGTAAGCCGTTAACTTATGGTTCCCTCGGTTCGATGGGAACCGTTAAAGTTACAGAAGCCACAGACGGCGACCTAAGCACCGTGGCACAAGTAGGACATAGTAGCACACCTGATCGTCGTGTATATTATAAATTTGATACTCCGACAACGATCGATAGTTACAGTTTTTATGGCGATCTGTATGTTGTTCTACAGTACAAAAAATTCGGGTCCAATACTTGGGTCTTTTTTGATGATGGCATTTCTGTTAGCCGAGGTTTAATGTTACAAGGTAGCAAAATTAAAACGCCTAAACCAATTACAGATGTTGAATATATTATGATGGTTTCATATGATGGTAATAACAAGTATGTTAAAGAATTTGATCTGTTTTCATCAGAAGTTACGTCAACGCCGCAACCAACTGCAACAGTTGAACCAACCGCTACTCCAACACCTACAGCAACACCAACGGCTACTCCAGTACCTACAAGTACCCCTAGCCCAACTGTTACACCAACACCAACAGTGACGCCAAAACCTTCAGCAACTCCAGAACAACCAACAGGCGATCGAGCGATTCTTACTATTACACTGGTGAATGGAACAGAAAAAGAATATGACCTGCCGATTGCTGAAGTGAATGCATATTTGAACTGGTACGATGCTCGCGATGCAGGCAGAGGTGCAGGATCATATGCTATTGATAAGCATTCAAACAATAAAGGTCCGTTCAGCAAACGTAAAGACTATGTTGTATTCGATAAGATACTTACCTTTGAAGTTAGTGAGTATATTACAAGCGAATAAATAGAAAAAATCCCCGCCAATCACTTCAGGTTGACGTGGATTTTTTTATTTTCACAAAATTTAAGTATGTTACTGGCAGTACCAATATTCGCTTCCCATATATCAGAACAACCTATAGACACTATCTCGACTGCTCAGCTACGCCTGCAAGGTTAATCCAAGTAGATATTAATCCTCTAAAGAATTGTCTTTAACTCTTCTTTGGAAGTATTACTCCAAATGAATTTCTGCCTTATAACAAAGCGTGAAACTATCATAAAGTATGTACGCATCATACCGAACAAACTATTGCTTAACAAACACGAGCTTTTTCGCAATTGGAATGATTATGTATAAATGGTGAATTTAATATATTTATACCATATATACAAAAAAATGTTTGAACGAAACCCATTTATTGTAATAATCTTATCGAGCTTGTATTGTTATTGGGTTCTCATCTAAGAAGAAAGGAGAAGTATTGTTTTATAAACTTAGTACATAAAATGCTCATTTGATTTATGGAATCCGAAACATTTGATTCGTCGCAGTTCCAACATATATTGAACTAATAAAATCTACAGGAAATTAAGAACTAAAGATATTTTCCTGTCGATAAAAATTATCCAAGGGGTGTATAATGAAAAAACTTTTCTTTCTTACGTTTCTATTAACTTTACTTTTGCCTATAAGTAAGATTCATGCAGAAAGTGTGCCGGAGGACGTATACGATTATCTATCAGGAAAACCATTTGTAATTGCAAATAGCACTATTGAAAATCTTAGTTTTACCGACAATAATAATACCACAGGCACCCAAATGTACAATCATTATACTATTTCCTTTGAGAATCCTATCGATATTTCGGGTTATTCATCTTACTCAGTAGGTGGAATTTATGGGGCAGGTGTTGCAATAATTTTCAATTATGACAATGGAATGAGTAATACTACTGTCGCTGGAGGAAGTGGAGGTTACACAACTTTAAACTTAAAAGGAGTTAAAAAAATAACTCTTGCACGAACTGGTACAGAAGGAAGCCCAGGCTTTTTATATGATTTAAAAGTTTTTGTAAAAAAGACACCAACACCTGTCCTGAATCCTACACTTGATGTGACGATCGAAAAAGAAAAGGTAGGAGTAGGTCAAGAGTTCACAGCAGGAATTACACTTAAAAATGTAAAAGATATTTATGCCGAAGACTTTGAAATAAAGTATGACAATCAACACCTACAGTATCTTGGATTTGAAGAGGTTGCTGGCTATAAAGTATACAACACACCAACCGACTTAAACGGTACTCTACGCTTTATCGTAGCCAGCAAAGGTGAAGACTACGGGATTAATAAAGACACAGTTATTCTGAAGTTGAAGTTCAAGGCGAAAGCCATAGGAACAGCAGTAGTCGATTCCACAAAAGCTAGGATTGCTGATACGGAGCAGGAATATGATCTTGAGAAAGAAAACTGTTTAGAGGACAGCATCATAATTGAAGCAACAGATGTCAACAAATCAGGAGAATTCACCTTGGTTGATCTAGCGATTGACGCCAGATATTTCAAGTATTTGGCGGCGGATGTTGACCCGGTAAAATACAATGCTCAGCAAGCTGGTGATGAGTACGTCAATGACGATGACCTTCTTTATATTGTGGATCAAATATTAAGTAACCCAAACTATTTGCCTAACAGCTAATAAAATAGCCTCCCAACTCTTACCTCCTCTATCCTTAGTAGCCAAGAGCTATAATTGGATGGAGGAGGTTTTGTACGTTTATAACACCTACACTTATGTTATTACAAACTGCTACCGGACCATTCAGTCACAGCGATTACATATATGAACCAAAGATAGATGGGCATCGTCTTATTTATTCTCAAGAGTCCGGAAACTAATTACATCTCCCATTTGCGGACGATGTTGTTTTAGACGGTGAAGTAGCTTGTGTTGATCCTACAACCGGAGTATCAGATTTCGAATCTGTTATGAGTCGTTTTCAAGCGAGACGAGCTGATAAAATAACTCAACTCACTGGGACACTCCCAGCGTATTACGCCATCTTTGATATCTTAATGTACAAAGATCAGGATCTGCATGGATTGCCCCTGATGAGCCATAAGGAGATACTGGCGGGGTTAACTCTACCGTCTGATAGCTTTGGAGTAGCGCCTCACGTTAAAGGTGCTGGAGAGGCATTGTTTGAGCAGATCGAAACTCGCGGTAAGGAAGGCTAGTGGGTAAACGTAAAAATAGCGTATATGAGACTGGCCGCCGTTCTCACGCATGGCAAAAGGCCATCAATTGGACCTATGCTGATGTTTTCATAACCGAATATCGCAAACAAGAATTTGGTTGGCTGGCTGCTGTTCCATCCAGTACATCCAGAAAACTACGTCCAGCTGGGATTATTGAACTCGGCGCTTCACCAATTCATAAACAGGCATTCAGAGTTGTAGCACCGCAACTAATTAAAGGTGAGGATAAGGAGTTAGTTCATTTAGAACCACGGTTAAGAGCAAAGGTGCGAATGAGGAACTGGTCTAAATCCGGCATGCTCCGGAGTCCAGTGTTTACGGAGTTTATCGTATAAGCACTAATAGACCCTTCAGGCATAAGCTTGACAGGTTATTTTATGTTTGTTCTGAATCTAAATCACTACGGGACAAACGTGGCAATTCATAATTTTTAACAACACCTAGCCTCTAAAATTGGTCCCTTTTTTTATTAAAGAAATGGTAAAGGCAGGAGTAGACTCAATTGGTGTACTGGGATCAACTGGAAACTATGCGTATCTTAGTAGAGGGGAGCGTTTGCGTGTCCTTGAGCTTGCTGCTAGTTCTGCTGAAGGGATTCCCGTGATGACAAGCATAAGTGCGATTCGAACTTCAGAAGGACTTCGATTAGCGGAAGATGCACAAAAAGGAACAGGTGACAAGTTCACTCTCCATTCCACTTTGTGTTTATGATAATCCCGGCACTTCACATTTCCATTTCAGTGATGAGCTGCCCAGCAAAATTGCTAGGTCACCTAATGTTTGTTCCATTAAGATTCCCGGCATACCGTCAGAATCTGATAAAGCCAAGTTACGTGTAGAAAAACTCAGAGCTGTTATTCCACTCCATGTTACGTTTGGAATAAGCGGGAATCCATCCGCATATCTAGGCTTGAGGCAGGTTGTGACTTATGGTACTCAGTGCTAGGTGGTTTATTTCCGAGGTTATGTCTAGATATCACAAGAATGACTCAAAGTGGCCATTTAGCAGAAGCACAACACCTTTCAACATTACTAGAACCGATCTGGAAGTTATTCAAGAGCTACGGTAGCCTTCGAGTGATTTCAGCAGCTGCTGAAATCATTGGCTTAATTAAAAGTCCTAGTCTTCCCTTGCCTTTACAACCATTAAACAAATCCGTTAGGAATCACCTGAGTATCATTCTAAAGGAATTAAAGTTTACTGTATAAACTTAATATAATTCATTTGAAAGTATATATCCTGCTCTATAACCCTGGTAAGGATCTTTAGTTTTCATCAATATAACAAATCCCCCGTCAACCTTAAGTGATTGACGGGAGATTTGTTATAGACATGCTTATGCCAAAATCACGCTTAAAACATTACAACATTGTCAATTGTCAACTATTTTGCGTTCATCAACAATGAAGTGGGTATTTTATGAATATAATCATCTTATGCAAGGGGGCTTTAATATGAATCTCGCACTGATTTTTCACGCAATTGAAACAGAATTACAACTACAAATACATTTAGTCAGTGGAGAGACATATGTTGGTTTTTGTCAGGAGAGCGACTCTTCAGGTTACTTCACAATAAGAACTAAGAGTGGTTTATTTTCTTTTCCTTCTTGGGCGATCAAACGGATTAAAGAAGTGTGATATCGTAGGTTATTTAATGCATGCTCTAAATTCAAATCACTCCCAAACAAAATGAGATCCAGCTAGTTTAATAGATCCGGTGTATCCCCCTCTACAATCCCACCATAATCCATAAGATGACCTATTGGATCTTGTTCCAAACGAAACCAATCCAAGTATGAGTATCCATAGAGTTGCTGGATTCCCCACAATAAAGTATGTCTCTCTGTATTGAAAATCTTTATTGTTCATCAGTACAAAAACTCCTTGTTCTCCGAACTATCTATTTCTTCGCAACCAATCGTTTTTCTGCTTTAAAGTCCTTCTTAATTGTAAATACGACACTAAGTAAACACTTCCCGCTTCTGGCACATCTTTATTGTAAGACACTTCTTGCATTGTTGCTGTGGCTCTTGAAGAAGAACGTGGACAAAATTGAGATTAACTCCTGACTGTCCTTGGTGAAGGGGAAGTATCCGATCTTTTTACAACTCCATAACAACTATCCTCCTAATTCTATAATAACTTGGTGTTAAGATGTATAAAGATTCATCATCTTAGATCCCAATGGAGGTAATCCGATTGAACAAGAAAAAGCGGTTCGCTACATTAGTTGTTATCCTGTTTTCAGCTGGTGTGCTTGCAGCCAGTGCTCTGATCGTCCCTAGCCTGATGAATTCCGTAGTTTTCGCCAAGAACAGTTCGTCAATTCAGGGCAGTAACCGGCTGGCTTTGAGCGAAAGCACGATACCCGTGCTAAAGGTGGAGGCGCCGGCGCCGGTATCCACCATACAACAAGACCTGTATCAACAGATGACAGCGGCGCAAATCCAGCAAATCTATAACTTTATAGACAAGGCAGAAGATCCCCATATTTCAGGTCGGGAACAAACCGAATCCGAAATCAACCGCAGACAAGTGTTGGACGATAAGTATGTGTATGACGGCCTCCGCCCCAAGCAGCAGCTGCCGTTAAAGGCTGGACAAGCAGATATGTATCTAGATTTAGAAACCAATACGTACACCTACCCGGAGAGGAGTATGACTGATGAGGAACTGTTACAGCTGATTGACTGGTACTACCGGGTGAATTACTTCGTGTCCAAACGAAATCCGACTGTGCCTCAGCTTCAGCCTCAGAAAATCAGCCAGGTTGAAGCTGAGGCACTGGCCTCTGACAGTGTGCGCAAGCTGTTCGATGCCGACGTGTCCAAGCTAAAAACATCGGGAATGCTGATTGAGCTGGGACTAAACAAACGTCCAACCTGGACAGTTCATTTTGCTCCTTACAAGAATCTTACCCTGCTCGGATCAGGCGAGGTATTCTGGGAATATGATGTGTTGATTAATGCAACAACCGGTGCCGTAGAGGATACGACAGCCATTAATTTGGCACTGAAGAGAACTCCCATCGACGACGACGCAGCCGGCACCATCCAGAAGGATGCCAGTTGGATTAATAAAGCCGTGCAGGTCATCACGGACAAGCAGGGAGAAACAAGAACCATTGTCAAAGCTTATCTAACCGACACCGAGTTTAACAACAAACGCGGAATGGTGGATGTTAAACTGTTGTTGGAAGATGGAAGTAGCTATATCGCGGAGTTCCGCTATCCCGATCAGACCCTTCGTTGCCTAATCTATGAAGCTTCTGACAAAGCCAATTAAGCGGAAACGTTACAGAAATACAGCAGTCGGGGCACCGCCGCCACACTGACTTTTTCAAGACCAGTTATTAATGTAATTGTGAGTATTGCGCGAACATCAGATGGTTCTGGTTCAGGTTGATCTGCCTTCTGAGGGGTAGCTGATGCTTCGTTTGAAACTTAACTTTCCATTATTATTCAATGTAGTAACTACATAAAAATTGGTCTTACCGTTAGAAACTGATATATCTAAAAACCTATCTTATTACCAAGAAGCACAGTAGATGAAATATACAACATTAAAGGTTCTGTCTCTAAGAGCAGTATCTGTCGATATGGTGCAGAGGTTACATTTAAAGATGAGATCGGATATCCATATGAGTATGGTGTCTGTAAAACAACCTTTCTGTGATGCTTTAAAGTAATTAATATTTATAACTGTCAAATCATTTCATATGTAGGTATGACTATTGTGCTAATCTCAGTCGAATGAATAGTACTCAGCAGCCTGATTCTTGTAAATATTAACATTTGATTATAAAATCAAACAAAGGCGGTGTTAACAATGAGATTAATACTATTCATGTTGGCTGGAGTAGGCGCGATTTTCTATCTCTCATTAGGAATCATCATTGTAAAGGTACTCCTTACAAGAAAATTACCAAATAATAATTACACTCCATTTGACTACATCACGGCCCAATCTCCTGTTGAGTTTCACGATGAGAAAAAAGAGATAGAAGAAAATGCGGACCATGGTGATGATAAGGATAAAAACATCATTTCGTTATCAAAACGACGACCTTCTCTTCCCTGATGCGCAATAGGCTGCTACTTCTTCATAACCTTTGGAGAGATACTCCTACTCCTTTAATGATCTGTATCTTCGTACTGTGACATAAAAAAACTCTTACGTTATAATAGTGTTGAATTAAATATTGAAGGGACTGAACTATGCGCAGATATCGATATCTTAACCCCAAAACAAATAGATAATGGAGGTAATATATTGATTACAGAAATACAAACCAAAAGACTAAAATTAAGAAAAATGAAATTATCTGACTCTGCTAGTTTGTTTAACATTTGGTCTGATCCTGAGGTTACAAAGTTTATGAATATCAATAGTTTCACTGATGAAAGCCAAGCAGTAGAAATGATTAAAATTCTTAATAACCTGTCTTTGGAAAGCAAAGCTATTCGTTATTCCATAATCGAGTTAGAATCAAATCGCATAATTGGTTCCTGCGGTTATAATTCTATAGATTCTTCAAACGCTAAAGCAGAGATTGGATACGATATTAGTAAAGATTATTGGGGCAAGGGATATGCTCCTGAGGCCATTCAATCTCTGATGAATTATGCGTTCAACACTTTAAATTTCAACAGGATAGAAGCAAAAGTCGAACCCGAAAACAATAATTCCATAAGAGTTTTGCAAAAGTTAAACTATACATTCGAAGGAACAATGAGAAAGTGCGAAAAGTCCAAAGGAAAGTTTATTGATTTATGCATTTTCTCAAAATTAGTAACAGAGTAACTTTTAATGGATGGGCCTACATTTTTATGGTGTAGGCTTTTTATTTAGTTCACGTTGCTCAACTAAATGCGTATTGTGTATTAAGTAGAGCAACTGTTGTCACATCTTCCAAACGTAGAGGGCTAGACAGACTTTTCTAGCCTCTTTTTTTGAAACCAGTAAATTAACACCTCTTTACCGAAAAGATAGCCAGATAAACTCTTGGCACAGCCGATTCCGGATCGAGCCTAACCGCCTTCTGCCGGCAGCTCTGGGCTTTTGTATACAGATTTTCAAATTAGGTATTTATTGATAATATCTATTCCTTAAGGAGGTGGACGCACTGTTAATGATCTTTGATAAGTTATTTAATATTTCCAAGGTTGCGGCATATGCAACAATTGCGATGTACACATTCTTCCAGTTTGTACTCACAAAACATAATACGGTAAATGATTTAATCAATAGCAACCTTTTAATTTATGTCGTAGCTGCTGCTATTCTTGAGGCATTACATAATCTATATGACTTTTTATGTGGTCATCTAGAGCGGTAATTCCACTACTACCATACCTCACCAGCCCAGCGTTCCCTTTCCGTTACTTCAAAGCCTCGACGAAAATAACCCGGAAAACGGAAGCGCGAACGCTTGGGTCACGTGCTCTCCCTTACTGGCAAAATATTCGCTAGACAGTAGATTTACCCCGATCGCCTCACTTCCCTTAATAAACCTAGCCATACGCAGTATGAGTCAGTGCCATCAGGCCAATGCTTTCCCAA
The DNA here is from genome assembly GCF_038002705.1 of Paenibacillus sp. FSL H7-0716. NCBI lineage: Bacteria > Bacillati > Bacillota > Bacilli > Caryophanales > Paenibacillaceae > Paenibacillus > Paenibacillus sp. FSL H7-0716. Next base: position 110,062 of record NZ_JBBODA010000005.1, on the reverse strand, counting down.
GCACACATCATGACGCAATAATGGATAGATTTACTCTATTGGTCCCTATTAATCATCTATTTTTTATATGGAGCACTTAATTGACCATCTATTGATTGCATTGTATAATACAGGTATATTATGTAAAATAAAGGCAGGTGAGGCCGTTGGATGGAAATATCGATTTAGATTTAGATATAAATCTTCTAGATCTTGATCCAGCCGTAAAAGTTCTTAAAATGATATATTCTTTTGAAAGCTGGCCCAATCTTCTAAAACTAGCAGATACTTTTTACAACCGAATAACTCAAATTTATAATAATTACACACACAATAATGAACTGGAACTAAAACACCAACGACCTTTAATTTATTATTATGGATACAGCTTGCTTATGCTGGGACTAGCCCACAAAGAAATCGAAAATTATGATAAAGCTCGAACTTACATTAAAGCTTATAGCGATTTGAGTTGGTTCAAGGGATTAGATGCTGAAGGATTAAATGAGGTAGCCTATTATAAGTACATATCAGAACCAAATCTTTTAGAAGTAGAAGTGCTTTCTGGAAATATTCAATTCATAGATCGTTATGTTTCTTTCCTTTTATCCAACTCTAAAGAAGTTCTACCGGGACTGATAACTTTGTTAAAGACAGCTACTAATTTCAATTTAAACATTGAATCTCATTTAGAACTTTTCTCTAATAGTATTTCAAAATTTGAGGATACCCCTGCGGATGAAATTATAATAAATTCCTACCAAGAAACTTTTTTTATTAATATGATCAGATATAAAACGAAAATTCAAGATTATAATACAGCTATCAAATATAGCATGAAATTATTAGATTCTGCAGAGGTCACAAACTCTGATAAAATCTTTAAACAAGCAGTAGTATACTTCGAATCATTACGTTCATGTGCTAATGCTACTCAGATTAAAGATTTTGAAGAGAAAATAATAAATTTCAAAGAAAGGGTTGAGTCTCTATGAAAAAATTTGCCGTCTCTTTATTGTTGGTCCTCACTATCGTCAGCATTGCGCCAGCACTGCCAAGTACCTCACCAGTGGTCTTATTCCACGGAGCAGAACATTAATATCAGAGAAGTACAGCGCAGGTTAGGAGATTGCTCCTAACCTGTTTTTTATGAAGTGAATTATGTAGTTATTGCAATAACATCCCCCATCTTGAACCAATCCCACTCCTCCTCAGACCAGCGGAGTTTAATTCCCTGTTGTTTATCCAGTTTCATCACGATACCTCGTTTTAATATATTCTCCATGGGATCAAACAGAGTGAGTGTAATCGGGCTGTGCTCTTCCATCGAACGATATAACAATATTTCAAAACGCTCTATCTCCTGTAGATCTAAAGTGGGTTTTTCACGACGTTCCTGCTCATTATTGTCATCTAAAATCCGGTTTTTATGTTCGGGCAATATCATTCTGCTACACTCCCATACGTTCTCTAATTTTTTCATCATGAAGCTGCCTCCTAATAATCCGTCCAGTAGTTCGTTTTACTACCATCTATCCCCCACTGGAGCTCTTGTGGCTCTGGCTTTCTCTTTTTAAACCTAGGGTCAATCCTTTCCCAGCCTTCAATAATTCGGGCGCTCTCTGGTGGAGTGTGTGGGGTCCATTCTATATATTTTTCGTTAACTAATTCCCTAAGCCCACTAATGATCTTATCTGGTGTCCGTCCACTCTTGATCTCTAACTCCTGTAAAGTTGGCATATGAGCATGATGCACAGCAGAGTGTCGCATGATCATTAGTAGCTTTCGGGCGGTGTCACTAAGCATAACGCTTTTTTTGCACAGGCTGCCAAGCAAGAATATTAGCCTCCAGAAATACGCGTGGAGCTCCGGTTGATAAGCAAGTTGCGCGAATATATCCTCCACGAATCCCTTTCACTTCAATTTTACGTTGAGATATCTTACCTGATTTATCTTGGTACACTATTTCAATGGTTTGACCCATACTTATTTGCATAATTACTCACCTTCCAAGGATAAGAACGTTTGTTTGTATTATAACCAAACGTACGTTCGTTAATCAATGTAAAAATATCCCGCCAGGCATGAATTATTACATACAAAGTCATCGCCCAAGTTTATAATTTGTTCTATAAGCATTTATTGCATTTCCGCAAACAAACTAAGGAGTATGAGTGTTTTTTATATGTTATAGGGGGAAACGAATATTAGGACCGATGACTGAGGCTGAAGCTATGCGTGAATGGTTTACACTCTCCGGTACAGTGAAGGAGATTTATATTATTGAGGTAGATGAGAACGATAAGGTAAGACGCCAGATCGGACCCACAAAGAAGAAAAAGAAATAAGTATAAAGTAGAAAACGTAAAAACACCCCGCCGACCCATTAAGGTTGACGAGGTTGTTTTAATTTTCAAAAAGGAAACTGAGTAAGCGAGACTATTAACAATACAATCCCAACAATCGAGGATAGCACAGCCATTTTATCTTTCGTTTTCAAATACAATGCCGCTCCATTAAATATTAAAGCTCCGCACATCCCCAGCATAGTCCAAGACACTATCACTTGATCCTGGCCGCACGCTAATCTAATATATTGGTTCTGCCATAAATTATAATTCATAGATTACTATTCCTATATCTGGTAGAATTAAATAGCAATTATTAGCAGATTTAGGGGGATATAAAATTGAACAAAAAAGCTTTTTTATGTATCGTGGCAACTATTGTAATCCTTTCAGGATGTGGCAGTTCCACAACAAATTCAGAGGAAAAGAATACAGCGTCTACAGGAGTTACATCGTCCGAAGCAACTGCCAGCCCTTCAGAGCCCACTCCTGAGCCAAATAAGAAACTTACAGCTTCCGAGAAACTGGCTCTCAACTATGTGGAGATTTTCCTCAATGGTTCAGATATCGAAGCGAAAAAGAAATTCGTATCCGAAAATATACTTCCAGATGTACAACCCATTTTCCAAATGGCTGAATCTACTGAGACACCCGAGAATAATAAACTTAAGAACCCTACAGTAATTGAAACAGCTGATTATACGGACAAAGATGGCGGAAAAGATAAACTCGTGCTTATCCAAGGTGAGAAGTCTTCCTCCAATAGCGAACTTATCATTTTTATTAAGGATGACAAAGTTGGTTGGGGGTATTCGTCTAATGACAAGGATAAGGATGCATTTAGCGAAGTGAGGAAACTCTTTAAGGAACCTGTAATTAATGCTTCAGATTCAGGTAATGCAGGTACAACTGAACAGTCTCCTGAAGAGACACTTAAAGAAATCAGTAATTTTGTCGTTTCAGATATTTGGAATGATGGATTTGTTGATATCAGCTGGTATGCAGGTTCAGGAACTGGCTCTACGGGTGAAACAATAGATATAGATTTTACAATCGAGCAATTAGGAAAAGCTATGATTCAAAAAATGGAATACGATAGTTATATCAGCAACCTTGATGCAAAATATGATTCAGTTAAAAGCATCTGGACTAAGCTCACGGGTGAGATGGATCGTATGTACAAACAAATCCAAGATACGCCTCCTATTGCAAATGATGCAACCACCAAAATAGATACAGGAATATTCACCCAGTACTTGGAAGCCTTTACTGAGGAGGTTGACAAATTACCTAATACTTAGATTGAAAAATAAAGTCCCTGCTGGCCGCCTCGGTTAGCAGGGATTTTGTTCGGCTTTAATGGCTTGCCGCTCAAAATAGTAATCCACCAGAACATAAATGAAACCAGCAATACCGAAAAAAACAACAGCTGTACTACTATTCAAATGGTATTCCCGTATAAAGCGTTCATCGTACAACTCGTAAAAGAAACCATATCCCGCAATACCACTCAATAAGAATATCATTATGCGGCTTATTAAAGGATTAGCTATCTTTCGAATAACCCATGATAAAGGAAGCAGTATAACCGGGTAAAGAAGAACTGAAAAAAGGAACATCAGAAAAATAAAAGCAAACCCAATGTTTTGAAAACCGTAATATTCTGTTGTACTTATTTTATTTCCTTCCCAAAGCTCCAATCCAAAGGCTGCCAGGGTGAATAAAACCGTCGAAACAAACCATAACATTATAGGCTTAACTGCACGCAAAATAATCCCACCATTTTTATGCTTTTTATACTTACAGCCGATTTTTTAAAATTATCATTTCGCACTTGGTTTAGATGGATTACCTTTTTACCTTGCTGAATAATTCTTGCATGTAATCTTCCGTCATGTATTCTCTAAACTCTTTATCTAATAAGTATATTTCATCTTGATTTATCCATTGGTAGTTAAAAATAGTCCCACAGTCTTCACCTTCTCCTTCTCCAGTGAAGCTCCACTTTTCAGGTAATCTCGTTTCTGGAATTAGAAGGTAGTCATGTCTTTCGACATTCGCATCTATAAAATCCTTATAATAATATTGTGTGCCTATTTTCTTTACTAATTTAAATTGTTTAAGTCCACTTTCTTCTTGAATTTCCCTGAATAACGCTTTTTCTTCTGTTTCCCCGGCATCGACATTTCCACCTACTAATCTAAAGGGTACTTCAGGTACATTAAGATAAACTAATAAGGTCTTTTCTCCAACTTCATTGTCTTGCAAAATAAATCCGTATACCTTTTTTCTAATCGATTTTCCTACCTTCATCGTGACACCTCATATCTTCAACATCTCTTCTGGGACTAAGTGGCTTTTCTAATATTGTTTTTTGATCTTTTGCTTCATCCTTATTTACCTGTATCGTAATTATTTTTTTCTTTTTATGAGCCGGAATCATATGAAAAAATATTGAAATAGGATTATGAATCACAATTTTTTTCAAGGAATCACACATAATATTTGTTTCACCGATTACTACACTATCATCTAGTACTTCAAGTTTATGCTTTTTTTTTTGACTTTTTATCGAAATAAATAGAAAAGGAAAAACTGGCAGTTTGTGTCCAACATACTTACGCCTCTATTCATCACCTTAATTATTTCACTTTGGATATTATATCATTAATTCCCATCTTTTATAGGTATGGTCCCCCTTTGGAAGGGTTAATTGTCTTGTAATATGGGTAATCCATCTTCTCTTGAACTTCTCGAACTACATTTTCATTAGTAAGCGATTCTATGAAATATAAACCCAGATCAATCGAAGCTGCTACTCCTCCCCCAGTAAAAACATTTCCATCCCTTACGAGCCGTTCCTTAACTACTTCGGAACAATAAGTTGCCAATAGTTCATATGCAGAAGGATTGGTGGTCGCCTTCTTCTGATTTAAGAAACCGGCAGCTCCCAAAATCAAAGCCCCTGTACACACTGACACCTTGTATTCAACCTCTCGAGCAGTCTGAATCCATGTTATAAAATCAGTATCGAATCTAAGTTGTCGAGTGGATAACCCTCCAGGGATAAATATCAAATCATAGGCTGACAGATCAGGGGAAACCTGGTTTATTTTCAACGTCAATCCTCGATCATCCGTGACTTCTTCCTTGTTGGAACAAAAATCCCACGATACATTTTCTATAGCCTTTAGAACTCCCATCCGGGTAACCGCATCGTAAAAACCAACAAAATCTAACGTGGTCATCCCATCAAATAGAATATAAGCCATCTTCATCATTTTCATTCTACACACTCCTTCGATACTTTTCGGCGAAATTCATTGGGGGTGATCCCGTATTCATTTTTAAAAACACGATAGAAAGAACGCAAACTGTTAAATCCGGAATCAAACGCGATATCCGTGACCGGATGGGTAGTGGATAACAGCAGCATATGAGCAAAGGCTACCCGTTGGCCATTGATGTAATCACGAAATGAAATATGAAACTGCTCCGAAAAGATTCGGGAAATGATAAATTTACTAATGCCAAGCTCTCTTGAAAGCGTCTCCAAATTTATGTGATCTAAAAAATGCATGTCGATGTAAGCTAGGATTTTGGGGACGAGATCCATTTCTTTTTTGTAGTCTACTTTTTTCATTAGCAGTAACGGCAGCGCGTGCCCTAATACTACAGAGGTATAAGCCTTGAGCAGACGAACATCACATTGTTCTTTATATAGTTTATACAAGGTTGCCAGCAGATCTTGAAGCACCTTTTGTTTCGAAACTATAGGGTTATCCGGAACATGATTAAGCAAATCCCCCGCAAAATCCCCTGGAAAAGTGGCGTCAAAAAAGAACAGCAGGATCTGGCTTTTCTCTAGGGTTTTGTAGCTGTGAGGTTGATTGGAAAAAATAATCGCTATGTCTCCTTCAGACAAATCATACTCTTTTCCATTGATGTTGATATTGATTTTGCCGGACAAAACCATTGTTATCTCTACATTTTTGTGTAGATGAAGAGGATAAGTGTTATTGGTAGAAATAAAGGAGTGAAACGCCTGGTCACGATGCTGATATTTAATATTCATGTTTTTCTCCCTATCGTCATGGAATGCCAAGCACTATAGCTGCTGTAATACTAAGAACATAATATGAATTTGTTCGTTTGCGCAAGAACCAAAGAGCAATAGTTGGCACAAAAAAAGATTTTTTTGGCAGGTAAATACGCCCTAAAAGTTTTAAAGTATTACCAGTAAGCTGCTTGTCGCAGACCAGTATCATTTCACTGAGAGGAGGAAGTATAACAGGAACAGCATTCAGCGATAAAACTGTATCCATGTTATACGTCAAAAAGATGAAATGGAAGAGTAAAAAATCAGGTAAGGTTATAGGTGTCTTATTGAGTTTTTCGGTAGCGTTTTCATTTTTAGGAGGTCACACACTCGCAGCTTCAGGGCAGGCAGACGGAGACAAAAGTTTTGCGGGTGCCTCTATTCTTGCTTTTCCTGGCGCGGAAGGTGGCGGCGCCTATACAAGCGGTGGTCGAGGGGGCGATGTATACATCGTAACTACCCTTGAAGATTACGCTGTAAAAGACAACCCGATTGCAGGGTCCCTTCGCTATGGGATTTTATCTACGCCTAAAGAGGGTCGTACCATTGTTTTTCATGTTTCCGGAACGATTGAACTGAAGAGCACGTTAAGTCTCAATAATATTAAAAACCTAACCATCGCTGGGCAAACCGCTCCAGGCAACGGAATTACCATTGCAGGTTGGGATACCAATATCAGCAATTCAGAGAATATCATTATTCGGTACACCTCTTTCCGTCCGGGTGCCACTAATGTGTATAATGGCAGCGATTCAATGGATGCGCTTTGGGGGAGAGACAACAACTACTTCCTCATTGACCATTGTTCCTTCAGTTGGAACACAGATGAAACTCTATCTTTATATAGAGGCGAAAATGGCACGATCCAGTGGTCCATTATTTCCGAAAGTCTGACTCTATCCGGGCATTCCAAAGGAAGACATGGCTACGGTGGTATTTCAGGCGGAGACAAAACAACATTCCATCACAATCTGTATGCGAACCATACCTCGCGAAACCCAAGACTAGGCGGCGGTTACGCAGGTGCTGCAGATGCTGATCATGTGGCGGTTGTTCAGTTCTCGAACAATGTAATTTACAATTGGGGCTTTAACGGCACTTATGGCGGAGGTTTTACTTTTACTAACTTTATGAACAATATCGAAATTGCCGGTCCAGGTACAAGAGATAATGTAACTAACAGAGTCATTGATGCCGGTGAAGCTACCAAGCTGGGCGGTTTCTACATCGCTGGAAACAGAATTAACGGCAAGCTCACAGGCTTACTGAATGATTCTTCAGATTATGTGAAATTCTCCGGTGTACAGAGTGGTGAACAAAAGACGACCCTTGCAGCCACACCATATCTTTCCGCGGACAGTACTGGAGTTAACCATGGTATTACCAATAAAGCATTTGATAATTATGTTAAGTCCGGCGTAAAGCAAGCGAATGAATCACTATTAAAAAGCATTCTGCAACAAGCGGGAGCTACCTATCCGCGTCGCGATGCTATCGATGCAAGAATTGTGGCAGAAGTCGAGCAGAACTCGGGAAGATATATCAACACTGAACATGAAGTCGGGGGTTACATTTCAGACTTTGGCGTCATCGAGGCACAATATGATAAGCAATTTGACACTAATAAAAACGGAATAGACGACAAGTGGGAAAAGAAAAATAAAATCTGGGGCATCAAGGATGCATACAAAACGGTTACTAAAAATGGTTACACCTGGCTTGAGCTTTATATTAACGGTCTAGTTGATATGAAACACGTCGCCGAAAACCCTGATGCTAAGCTTTTAGCGCCAGAAAACAATGCACAATTTCTTACCGGGAAAGAGGTCGAAGTTAAAATTAATGCTTCCCCTAAATCCGGAAACAAAATAAAAAAAGTTGCTGTATATAATGGATCTAAATATCTTGGGGAAGCAGTCAAAAAAGGCAACACATACACATATACCCTCAAGAATTTAACGGATGCTTCCTACTATATTTCTGCAAGAGTGACCGATACCCAAGGAAATGAGACGCAGACCACAGCCACTAACATCCATATCAATGCTGCTACCTCTTCCCTGGCTGAAAAGGGTTGGACTACAGCAGATATCGGTGATCCGAGCATTAAGGGTTCCGGAAGTATGACAAATGATGTACTTACCGTTAAAGGCAACGGAAAGCTTGGTAAAAGTGAAGGTGGCACAGAACAATCAGAAGCAAACAATGCAACCAAAGATAACTTCCACTTCGTGTATAAAGAACTGAACGGAGATATGGAATTTACCGCGAAGCTCGAAGAAATCGGGACCGTTGACAACCATGCCTTCACCGGGCTAATGATCCGCGATAACTTGAATAAAGACAGCGCCGCCGCGGCCCTTGGTATCTCCTATGTGAAGTTGTCCAAAGAGACCAGCTGGTCATCTTATCTGACGGGCAGAAGCATTAAGGGCGGAGGATTTGATGAATTAACTGAAACTTTAGACAGCGTATCTGCTGCTGAAAAAGCTGGCATTCAACTTGTTTCAGATATTCCATTTAAAATTAATGGTGTGGAGCAAGGATATTGGCTCAAGCTTGGCCGTAAGGGAGATGTTTTCTATGCTTACGGATCAACGGATGGAAAAGACTGGAATCTAATTGGCGAGCGAACTATAGTTATGGATGGTTCGGTATATGTCGGATTTGCCGTTGACAGCAACGATGTTGCCAATAAGATTGAGCAACTGAACTACGCTAAGTTCTCTAACATTACTGTGGAGAATACATTCACTCCAATAGGTGACTCAGCGATAAATAAATAGTGTCTGTTCATCTCCACAGTTCCAAAAAGACGGAAGCCAGTAAAGCGGCTTCCGTCTTTTTATTGCTATCCGATTGGACCAGCACAATATATTGGATGATTCGCTGCTCACTGTTTTTACTTCACGAGAATGAAGCTGACTTTACAACGTTCCCTTTTCAAGAACATACTCTTCATTGGAATTTTTTAAAACGATATCAAATTTATGATGATAAGAATGCATAAACAACTCATATTGCATCCTACGCTGTTCATGGGATTTTCTTAAATAATTTATATCCGTTCCTCTTTCAGAAACATCACGTATACTCCTTCTCACCAACTCGGTTTCTCCATCCGTATATAAGTAGATTTTCAGATCATACAAATTTGGGTCAGTAAAAGCAACGCTCATGCCTTCTACAATATTTATCTTGTTTTGTGAAGATATGAACATACTTTTTGTATAGTCCGTGCCAATGGTGTAAAAATCCAACCCATCCCTCAACATATGAATATCTCTCTCTAAAGCAGATATATGATGAGCAGCAGGATGACAAGCTGTCACTTTATCGTGGTAATGTGCATTCTTATATTCATAGTCGATAGAAGTGTATTTTCTAAGACTAGATTCAACAATATAGGGGTCTGTATTAATATAATTCACATCATCCCGCTGCAAAAGCTTTAAAAGATTATGAGCAAACGTTGTTTTTCCAGATGCACCATGACCCGAAATCCCAATGATGAATCTATTAGCCTCACCGCTAATCAAATTAGCTATTTTATGTAACACCTTGTCCATATTATTCGCCCCTCTCCCTACTCGATCCTATGTATTCCTTACTCCGCTATGGTTTAGCACATTAAAATCTATGGTGCATTTTATATAAAGAAACTTAATAGAAAGGGGTAGATCTTCCATGGCTACTCGTCAGCCTGATTTAGTATTGATCAGTTGGAGCAGAAATCCTTTGGTTGCTGGATCAGCACGTAGGATTATTGCCGCCCGTGTTATTGGAAATGCTGTGCCTTGCAGACCTAGCTTGAGACCCAATGGATTGCTTAACACCGCTTTGGCTTGCTTATTAGACAACGATGTTGGTTTTAAAGTAGTATTTCGTAAAAAAACTTCAAGCATTAGCGGATATATTTTGTTACAACGTAACTAATAGGTTTAGGGGGCAGTGAAAATTGCTGCTCTCTTTTTCCTGTGCATCTCATTGCACTTAAAGTCCAATCAATCCTAGAAAATGGTGTATATAATTTATTAGAAACTGAATCTGATTGAAAATGGGTGAGTCCATGAAATTACAAGCTGTGAAAAAAAGCTATGATTTAATAGTAAGCTTAGGGATGTCTTGTGCTCCTGCTATAAATCTGCAAAGAAATAGCTTGAGGAAATTCTCCATGCCGCTCGACTGGATGGTTTCTTATTCATTAGCTGATGTAAATAGACTTTATAAGAATAGATTTCAAAATTTCATGGAATTAATAAATCTGCAAATCCTTGATGAAACACATTTTTTTCTGGAGGATGGATTACCAGTTTATCCTAATGGGAACAAAAATGCATTAGTGAAATCCTATTTTATTCAGGATACTTTATATAACATTATCTCAGTTCATGATTTTCCAATCCATCAAGGTAAACACTGGTCTACAACCTTTCCTTCGTATAAAGCGAAGCTGGAATTGCGAATTAATAGATTTTGGGACAAGTTAATCCACAGTAAAAAAACTTTATTCATTAGATGGTTTGCCTCATATGAACAGGCTGTAGAGCTACAGTCAATTTTGTCTGCTTTATTAAAACCGAACGAATTTATTATTCTTATTCTTATTCCCGTTCGTGAATCAACCTCGGTACAAGAATTAAATTGGAACATAAGTGATATTTGTGTGTTAGAAGTTCCTGAAGATATGAACGATTATGATAGCTGGGATTATATTTTGAAAGACATACAAGTAACTAATAACTAATTTCGCTTTGCCCGATCAAATGATTAATTATTTCCTCTGCTGCAAAAACATATGGATACAAATACAGCCTACTGATGCTGACCAATAAAGAAATAGGGTTACTAATTCCAAAATCGTATTGATTCCCATGCGCTGCTGGATTTGCGGGTTCAGGCTCTACAAGATCATACTTCTCCATCAGCCTTTCCTTGGTTCCACTATCTACTACTGTTCCGTTACCTTTATCCGCAAGGACAGATCCCGATTGAAAACACGCCATGAATAAGACACAGCAAATGGTGAGGATTGCTAGTTTCTTTTTTCGCATCATACATCTCCTAATTGTTTCTGTGGTCTCCCCTAAAACTTGGAGCCGTTCAAATTATTTCTTGGGTAATCGCAGGAAAACTATGTATTCGACAATCTTGATCAGTATAGATCATATTTCATGAAAATAATGGGAGAAAAAGTATCGAATTCTATAATACTCCTTTCTATATATAAAAACAAAAGCACCCCACACTAAAATTAGCAGGGTACTTTTGGATGCTTCGCCGTATTTACAATATCAACATTCCGCTGAGCAGTTTATGGAGTTGGTGTTCCGCCGTTCGCATTCAGTGTTTCGCCACTGATATAGCTAGATTCTTGGCTAGCCAGGAATACATATGCCGGAGCCATCTCCGCAGGCTGTCCCGGACGACCTAGTGGTGTGCTCGACCCGAACTCTTTCAGGACTTCCTCCGGTTGCCCACCCACAACTTGAAGAGGTGTCCATACGGGACCAGGTGCTACTACATTGACACGAATTCCCTTATCAGCTACTTGCTGAGCGAGAGACTTACTGAATGTATTAATAGCAGCCTTGGTGGTCGCGTAGTCCAAAAGGATCGGCGAGGGATTATAAGCTTGAATAGAAGAAGTGTTAATAATGGTGCTGCCCGGTTGCATATGCTTCACCGCAGCTTTGCACAGCCAGAACATGGCATACACGTTCGTCTTAAATGTGTCGTCAAAATGCTTCGTAGTGAGATCAGCGATGTCTGGAACGAATTGCTGTTTGCCCGCGATATTGGCTAAAATATCAATTCCACCTAGCTCCTTAACCGCAGTATCAACGAGTTGTTCGCAGTAGGCCTCCTCCTTCAGATCGCCTGGAATGGCGATTGCAGTACGACCTGCTTCCTGCACTAGCTTGACCACCTGCTTTGCATCTTCCTCTTCCTCGGGCATATATGATAGAACAATATCTGCCCCCTCGCGAGCAAAAGCAATAGCAACAGCACGGCCTATACCGCTATCCGCTCCCGTAACTAAAGCTTTACGTCCGGTCAGGCGCCCAGTTCCTTTATAAGTATCTTCTCCTGTATCAGGTACTGGATTCATTTTCTTTTGCAGGCCCGGCTCCTCTTGTTGCTGCTGAAATTCCGGTCCAGCCTTAGTGTACTGAGTGGTAGGATCTTGCATCGTATATTGGTTAGACATCGATCAATTCCTCCTTTATTTTTAGAAATACATTTTTATATTTTCCGAACTCTTTGTTATGTAAACACAACAAGCACGCCTCTAAACATTCACGTTCGATAACACAGCCTTGAATAGTGCCGCAAAAATACCCTAGCCACCTGTCAAGGTGGCTAGGGTATTCCTTCTCTATTTCTCAAACTTAAATCTCCTCTGACCTGCCTTGCACTGACTCATACCGCGTGCGTATGCTTAAATAAATATATGGTAGCTCACTTGTTATTTGGGGAACGCTCCGTATAGTCTGGCGTATACATTAGATAAAGGAGTGATAAATCATGGGCTTTTTTATATTCCTCTTTGTACTGTTAGCATTGCTTAATATCTTCTTTCCTCATTTGGGATGGTACATGCGCTATGGCTGGATGATGAAAGGGGATGTAGAGCCCAGTGATGCCTATTTATTAATGACTCGCATCAGCAGTATAGTGGCACTTATTATCCTCTTTTTTATCTGGACTAGTTTCTGACTTACCCTAACGCTCTTAGCACATCTTCAATCTTGCGCTGATGCGACAATACCCCATAATTCATCCAGGCCATAAAATCCACCTCATACACACAGCGATTACGAACAGCGGGCAGATTGCGCCAAAGCGGTGTATCCAGCAGCTCCCGTCCTTCTCCTTCCTGTCGATCAAAGGTAATGAACAAATGATCTGCAGTGAGGCTTGCAAGCTCTTCTCTTGTTAGGCTCACCCGCTTCTGTCCACGAGTCAACTTCGGAACCAATTCATGGGGCTGCAAACCTAAATCATGATGGAGTACGCTACCTGTATAACCCAATTGCCCGCATCCATAGAGATTGATTCCGTAGGAAGATATTCTAAGGCATGCTACAGTCTGCCCTTGGACAGAACGGTTTAGCACTCGTCTGGCTTGCTGCGCCCGATGCTCATAATTTCCGATCACTTCCTGGACACGATCTGTTCTGCCAAAGACGGCTGCTGCGGAAAATAACGTGGCCCGCCAATCCTCTTGATGACAAGGCAGCTTGAACAACGGAGCAATTTGGCTGCACTCATCCAGGTGCCAACGCTGAAAGCCATCATCCAGCAGGATCAGTTCGGGCATGTACTGGGAGAGCTCCTGCCAATCGCCAGTCGAAATATCAACCGCAGGCACATCGAGGAGGGACAGATACTCCTGCTTCCCCCACTGAGCGTGAGAATATTGCGCCACCGGTGTAATATCCAGAGCCAGCAGATAGTCTTCCAGAAAAGGAGCGAACACCCGAAGCCCTTCCTGATGGAAGCTTCTGTATTGGCCGGGCGTAACGCCCACCGATCTTTTGAAACGCCGGTTAAAATAATACTCATTGCTATACCCTACGGATAACGCGATATCATGCATACGGTCATTCGTAAGCAGCAACTGCTGCTGCGCCCTTTCAATACGAAGTCCGTTCAAATGCTCTAAGGGAATCCGCCCTGTCACTTCTTTAAAAATCTGTGTGTAGCGTGTACGTGTAATGCCTGCCACTTCAGCTAATTGATCGACGGTTATGGCGTGATTGTAGTGTTCTTGCATATAGCGGATGGAACGCTGTACCGCCTCATGGGCTCCTTTCATCTGGATGACAGAGGAATTTGCCCGCATGATCAGCAGCAGTAACTCTTGAAAGCGGGTATGGCCTGCGAACCATTCAATCTCTTCCGTACTTCTGCGACTATGATAGATAGCCTCCAGCAGTAATGCACATTGTGAAAAAGGTCTGCAGCTTAGCGGACCGGACCGGAGAATTCCTTCTTTAGTCCCCTTTTCCATTCCACTCTGCCTGCTTCCCCCCGTTTCTATGACTTCAAAAGTAAGCCTATAAAAGCTAAGTCCTCGCTCCTCGGCATTGATTTTGCTTATTAACCCCGGTTCGAACAAGAACCCGACACCTTTTTCCAGTGGAAAACGCTTCTCCTCGGCTTCTAACCATCCCTGTCCTTCCGATACAATGATCAGGGTATGATTTTGAAACACTAAGGTCTGTCCGTTCACCGATAAGGATTGGGCTTCTATGTTAATCAAGCTATAGAATAGCCTCTTTTTATTGCTGTCTTGTAAATCTTCTGCCATTCTAACGCCCTCCAATTGAGAACCATTTTCATTCACTTTACTATAGTTTAGAATAAAAAAGAAGGTCTATCAACTATGCTGATAGACCTTCTTTATGCTATTCCTTACGACGACTGCCGTTTTATTTCACCATAGCTTTCAGCAAGTCATCAAGCTTCATCGAATTGGCTGTGATGGCACCAGTCTGCCAGTGGGAACGTTCCATTCTATAAACATTCCCGTTCTTCACCGCCGGCAGGCTCTTCCACAACGGGCCATCAAGGATTTGAGTCGCTTCCTGATTCCCTTCAGTATCCCAGCCCCCGTTGTCAGGGAACACAATGATATGATCCGCTTCGAGCTGAGGGATAAGCTCTTCGGAGATAATAGATTGATATTCAGTCATTTCTGCCGCCATAGGCACAGGTGTCAGGCCAAATTGAGAATAAATCACACCGGTGAAACGGTTTTTAACACCGAATAGAGCAAAGGTTTTATCCGCTACGTTGAGCCGGATCACTGCTACTTTTTCCTGACCCAGGGCCTGTTGCAGCTTAGCTTTCCCCTCTGCCACTTTCTGATCATACGCTGCAAGGACAGATTCCGCCTTCTCCGGAATACCGAGCGCATCAGCAATAGCCGTAAGCACTTGTCTTGAGTCTTGCAACACCGCCTCAGGTAGACGATAGGTTGGTGCTATCTTGGAATATTGTTCATATTTCGCCGCATCCGCACCTCCATCCACAATAATCAAATCCGGATCTTTTTCCAATAATGCCTCCATGCTACCCGTGATATCGAATTCTGGCACATCCAGATTTAAATAATCCTGTTTGCCCCAGCTTGGATGATACCACTGCACGACCGGAGTAATGCCCAATGCCTTCAAATAATCTTCAACATAGATTCCGGCTACCCGTTGCGGTTTAACTGGAATTTCAACATCCCCGAATTCCCCGGCAATCGTCCGAGTTGCACCCTCTTCTGCGGCATTTCCATTTCCTTCAGTTGGTGCGCTAGTGCTCGCGGAGGTAGATTCCTCTGCATTCTCTGTCTTAGCAACGTTTTCTTTGGCAGTATTGTTATTCGTTCCGCATGCTGCCAGCGCGGTTATTGCCATTATAAGTACCGCTGCCCATAAAAACTTCTGACCCCATCTTGCCATTGATCCCTTCACTCCTATGCTTTATTGTCATTGATTATCATTCTCAATAACCTTTATCACAATAGTAGCATGACTTTCATAGCTTTCAATGCACTTTCTCCGCAAAAAACTTATACAAACTATTTCTAGTTATTCTGCTCTATCATGATTCGGTAGGATTCTTCTTCTATTAAAAATATGTCATCCTTTATTAACTTGATCGCAAAATTTCTTTTTTACAATTGATTTATACGATACTTTCGCTTACAATAAACTCATAAACGCGCGTTTATGAAAAGAGGGGAAACATGCGCAGCGAAGATATTGCTAAGTTGGCCGGGGTTTCCCGAAGTACGGTATCCCGCGTGATCAACAACTATTCCAATGTTCCTGAAGAAACCCGGGCCAAAGTGCTGCGGGTGATTGAGCAACATCAGTACGAACCGAACAGCTTTGCACGGGCTCTGGCCGGTAAGAAAACCGATACCATCGGATTGTTCGCCATCAGTATGAACGAGAAAGAG
This sequence comes from Paenibacillus sp. FSL H7-0716, assembly GCF_038002705.1. Taxonomy (NCBI): domain Bacteria; kingdom Bacillati; phylum Bacillota; class Bacilli; order Caryophanales; family Paenibacillaceae; genus Paenibacillus; species Paenibacillus sp. FSL H7-0716. The sequence goes on along the minus strand of NZ_JBBODA010000005.1, from coordinate 93,672 downwards.
AACACTACCCGAATTTATCAGAACAATTACTTTGCACCCTTCGTCGATGCCGTAGTCGACACGTCGAATGCCCGCGGATGTTACGTTCTGATTCATACGGTATACTCTCCGGACGACTTTCTGAAGGTAAAACAAGCTTTTCTGCAAAAACGAATTGACGGTGGTATAATTGTCGGCACTCAGAAGGATATTAATATCGTCCGCGAAATGGTGGGACTCGATTCTCCGCTAGTACTGATTGATTATGATATCTCAGAGATTATGTCGGAGCATCTTGACCGCAATCATTTGGCCATTGTGAATTCCAAAGACTACGAGGGCACCACAGAAGTGATTGAACATTTGATCTCCTTAGGCCATCAAGAGATCGGTATCATCTGTGGGCAAATGAATACGTACTCTGGTCGAGAACGCTACACGGCCTATGAGGACACGCTGAAAAAACATGGTCTGCCTATGAATGAGAAGTTTATTCTAAAGGGTGATTTTCTGAAAGAGACGGCTTATGAAGAGGTCAAGAAGCTGCTTTCTTCTGGTGAATCTTTGCCGACTGCCTTTTTCTCTTCCAACGATGACATGGCTATTTCAGCGATGGAAGCGTTCTCCGAACATGGAATCATTGTCCCTGAGGATATCTCCATTGCGGGTTTCGATGACATTCAGCTGGCATCCCGTATTCAGCCTAAGCTCACCTCTGTGCGCTTGCCGATTTACGAAATGTCAAAGGCTGCAGTGGAAAAAGTAATCGAGCTGTGTGATTCACAGCAGCCGACTTTCAGCACGATCAGCTTTCCAGCTCGTTTAGTGGAGAGAGATTCCTGTCAACCGCCGAAGAAGTAGCACAGATTCATCATTCACTGAAGAATACATATTTTTCTGTGGAGCTGCTATCATCGGTTCTCGAAATCACTGCCTAATACTATCTTTTAGAAACAACGGAAAGAATCCCTTCCCTCGAGGGAATTTTTCCTGAAACTTATAAACGCGCGTTCACAATCGAAAGGAGACTTTCTCACATGAAATTCGGTACCTTTGACGACACTCGTAAAGAGTATGTAATTAACACACCAAAAACACCTTACCCTTGGATTAACTACCTTGGTAATGAACAATTTTTCGGACTTATTTCTAATACTGCTGGTGGCTATACCTTCTATAGAGACGCTCGTCTCAGAAGATTGACCCGTTACCGTTACAACAATATCCCTATGGATGCTGGCGGCCGTTACTACTATCTTTATGATGATGGTGATTTCTGGACTCCAGGCTGGATGCCAGTAAAACGTGATCTGGACTTCTACGAATGCCGTCACGGTCTTGGCTACACTTCCATTACTGGTGAACGCAACGGGATCTCTGTAAACCAGCTTGCTTTTGTACCTATGGGTCATAACGCTGAAGTACATCGTCTTGTAGTGAAAAACACGGGTTCTGCAAAGAAATCCGTTAAACTGTTCTCTTTTGCAGAGTTCTGTCTTTGGAATGCACAAGATGATATGACTAACTTCCAACGCAATCTCAGCACTGGTGAGGTTGAAGTGAAGGGTTCTGTTATCTATCACAAAACAGAATACCGTGAGCGCAGAAACCACTACGCTTTCTACTCTGTTAACAAAGAAATCGCCGGCTTTGATACTGACCGCGAAGCTTTCGTAGGGATGTACAATGGTCTGGAAAGCCCGCAAGCTGTTGCTGCAGGTGAACCAACTAACTCCGTTGCCAGCGGCTGGTCCCCTATCGGATCGCACGCCCTGAACATTACTCTGGAGCCAGGCGAAGAGCAAAGCTTCATCTTTGTCCTTGGTTACATTGAAAACCCAGAAGAAGATAAATGGGAATCCTTGAATGTAATCAACAAAAAACCAGCAGAGGCTATGATCGAGCAATTTGCTACAGACGCTCAAGTGGATGCTGCTTTGGCTGCACTGGCTGCACACTGGGATAACCTGTTGTCCAAATATCAAATCCAAAGTGGCGACGATAAGTTGAACCGTATGGTTAACATCTGGAATCCATATCAATGTATGGTTACCTTCAACATGTCCCGTTCCGCTTCTTACTTTGAATCCGGTATTGGCCGTGGTATGGGCTTCCGCGATTCTAACCAAGACTTGCTCGGATTTGTACACCAAATTCCTGAACGTGCTAAAGAACGTATTCTCGATATCGCCGCTACACAATTTGAAGACGGCAGTGCCTATCACCAATACCAGCCGCTCACCAAAAAAGGTAACAATGAAGTCGGTACCGGCTTTAATGATGACCCGCTTTGGTTGATCCTTGGCACAGCTGCTTACATCAAAGAAACTGGCGACACATCGATTCTTGATGAGCAGGTTCCTTTTGACAGCAATCCGGATAACACGGCTACGCTGTTTGAACACTTGAAACGCTCCTTCGAGCATGTAACTAACAATCTCGGACCTCACGGCTTGCCGCTGATCGGCCGTGCAGACTGGAATGACTGCTTGAACCTGAACTGCTTCTCTACAGAGCCGGGCGAATCTTTCCAAACTACTGCCAACATCGAAGGCCGCGTAGCGGAATCCGTATTTATCGCGGGTCTGTTCGTCTTCGTTGGACCGGACTATGCAGAAATCTGCCGGATGCGCGGACTTAATGATGTAGCTACGGATGCAGAAGCTAAGATTGACAACATGCGTGAAATCACACTGACTCACGGTTTCGATGGTGACTGGTTCCTGCGCGCTTATGACCACTATGGCGACAAGATCGGTTCCAAAGAAAACGAAGAAGGTAAAATCTTCATCGAACCACAAGGTATCTGTGTTATGGCCGGTATCGGTCTGGAAGATGGTCAAGCTGAAAAAGCTCTGACTTCCGTGCAAGAGCATTTGGATACTAAATATGGTATCGTATTGCAACAGCCACCATATTCCAAGTACTATCTGAACCTGGGTGAAATTTCTACGTACCCTCCGGGCTACAAAGAAAATGCTGGTATTTTCTGCCACAATAACCCTTGGATCATGATCGCTGAAACTGTACTTGGACATGGTGACAGAGCGTTTGAAATTTACGCTAAAATTGCTCCTGCTTACTTGGAGGACATCAGCGAAATTCACCGTACTGAACCTTATGTATACTCGCAAATGATCGCAGGTAAAGATGCCGTTCGCCACGGGGAAGCTAAAAACTCCTGGTTGACTGGTACTGCTGCTTGGAACTATGTAGCGATTACACAATCTATCCTTGGTATTCAAGCGGACTTCAATGGTCTGAAGATCGACCCTTGTATTCCTACAGAGTGGGACAGCTTTGAAATCACCCGTGTCTTCCGTGGAGATACTTATGTGATTCAAATCAAGAACCCGAACCATGTATCCAAAGGTGTAGCTAGTCTTACCTTGGATGGCGCAGCTGTAGAAGGTAACATCATCACTCCTGTTGGAGACGGCGCTGTACACCAAGTAGTTGTAGAACTGGGTTAATATAAAAAATCCGCTCAATCGTTCAAACGAACGGTTGAGCGGATCTAAAATTAACATTAGATGCCCCCTGAAGGATTCAGGGGGCATCTTTTTTTACCCTTCCACAATATCTGCTCTTAAATCACTCGCAACCTCAAGCATTCTAGGAATCACGGCTTCATTAGCCCCAGAAACATAAATATCGCCCTGATAATGTCTAAATGGGATTGTTGTTTCACCATAGCTCCACATAAAGAAATCTCCCTCAATGGACATGGTAGTGGCACCTGTTACTGTAAAAACTGATGTATAAGTGAAATCAGATTTGGATGCGAAATATTGCTTACACTCTTCTAAAGATAGGGTTGTTGCTGAATCTCCATCATTCTGCATTGCTCTTGTCATTCGATAACGTTTACTCATTGTGATGCCTCCAATATTATCTGTAAAATAATCAGTTGCCTTATCCAGATCAAATATAGCATACAATGAAGGGCAAATCCCATTCCATTTCTAAGTCAAAAATGTTAATATAGCCGTTTTTCATAGCTTTCTTTTAGTGATTTCGAGATATCCTCTGGAGTAACTCCAAGTTTGCGGGCATGCTGCGCCAGTATTTTTGATGGATTAGGCAATACTTCTTTCGCAAGCCAATGATCGTCATCCCACAAATGTGACCGCTTAAAGGCTTTTGCACAATGCATATAACATTCTTCAACTTCCACGCCAATTCCAATGACCGGGACTTTACCATGCGCCTCCATAGGTTTCAATATTTCTTCATCCTTAACTATACTCGCGTGCCCATTTATTCTTAATGTTTCTTCAAGTCCGGGGATGATGAATATCAATCCGACTTTTGGGTTCTCAAGTATATTCCGCAAAGAATCAAACCGTCTATTCCCAGGGCGTTCAGGGATCACTAAATGTTTATCATCCAACACGTGAACAAAACCTTCTGCGTCCCCGCGCGGAGAGACATCACAAGCACCGGACGAACCGCTTGTAGCCATAAAAAGCATTGGGGATTTTGAGATATAATCACGGCAATGATGATCTATAAAAGTTATGGTTTTGTTGTTAACTAATTCGCTTGGGTACCCAAATAAAGACCTTAGCTCGTCTTCTGACTCTATAACTTTTTCGAAAAAGTTTGGCTTCATACTTCTCCCTCTCTCAACTTAATAAGCCCCAATATTCTTATTGTTGCTCAAATATCCTCTTAATAATTCCCCATGATATCATGGAAACACATGTAAATGATAATGCCATACATCTTGGCTGCCATCCGGCTCATTATGTTGTCTAGAAGAAACGCCATCACATTTATAAACTTCTTTAAGTCCTCTAGCAACTTCAATTTCCAGCTCATGTATCCGGTTTGAGATCTCAACTTCCAATGTGTAAATGTTCTCGATATGCTGATTAGGGATGATTAGAACTTGCCCGAAACCAACAAACAAAAGGGACAAGTATAACCCTCTGGAGCATGATTATAAATATAGCCCGCCTCCACTGTTATAGGATTTAAGAATATTTCTATGTTTCTTCTAATTTCGCCATTTCGCATGTGTTCTCCTTTTTGCAAAAAGAAAAGGACAGACTGTAAATTACAGCTGTCCCCATCGGTAAATGTTGATAAACTACAGCCATTCCCGAGATCTATGTCTACCTATAACTTAAACGCTGGCTTCCGGAATCCATACCTTCATTTCACCACTGCCACGATTTCCCCATAAGTAATACGGAACTGCCTTAACCTTAACAGTTTGAACTGGTGCTTTGACTCTGCTGTAAAGCTCACCACTCCAGCCCTTTTTATCTACACGCAGCCCCTCTGCCTCGACAACAACAGCGCCGCCGAGTAATGTCTCTTCAAAAGCCGCAGTAAGTTCACTGCCTTCTTTTAAAGAAATCGAGCTTAACGGCTCACCATTATCGATACTTTCAAGACAATACACAAGAGGTCCACGCTGAATCGTTATTTTTTGAGCATCTGCACGCAAACTTGGATGTGCGTAGATACGATGTGCCTCCATAGGGTCATGCACTTCGATTACATCTCCTGCTCTCCACAGTCTCCGGATAACGAGGTATCCCTGCTCGATGTTCTCAGCAGTATCCATTGCTTCACCGTTGACTCTGATCTCCATTCCTTGGCTCCAAGATGGAATCCGCAAGGCAATCCCAAACTGGGCTTCCGCTGCAGGATTAATCTTCAACGAGACTGTACCTTCCCATGGATAGTTACTCTCTTGCTGAATCGCAACATCTGTTCCGCCCAGCTTTGTTGTCAGCTCACTCCCAATATACAAATTCGTATAGAGCGTATCGCCATGGATCGTATAGATATATTGATTAAGCGAAGTCAGCAGACGCGCCACATTCGGAGGACAGCAAGCGCAGCCAAACCAACCTTGGCGCTCGGACTTCACATGATGTTTATCTGGGTTGCAGCTGCATGCCTTAGGCCATACTTCCAGTGGATTCACATAAAAATAGTGCTTACCATCCTGTGCCATTGAACCCAACACATTGTTATAAAGCGCCCGCTCCATGACGTCGGCATAACGTGCATCCGGCGATATTCTCAGCATCCGCTGTGCAAAAAAGATCAACCCAATAGATGCACAAGTCTCTGCGTACACCGAATCGTTAGGCAGATCATAATCGAAGGTGAAAGCCTCACCCCGATGCGTAGATCCGATCCCGCCAGTAATGTACATTTGCTTAGTAGTGATGTTATTCCACAGTCTCTCGCATGCTTCGCGAAGGGTATCATCTCCCGTAAGTGCGGCTAGATCAGCCATGGCAGTATACATATAAACCGCACGCACAGCGTGTCCTACAGCCACTTCCTGTTCTCTTACCGGAAGATGACTTTGGTAATATTTTAAATCTAAATTCTCCTTCTGACCTGTGAAAAAATTGATACTCCCCAGACTATCCCATTGTTGCTTTAAGAAATTCGGCTGTTGACCTCGCTCATTAATAAAAAAGCTGCTGAGCTTCAAATACCGCTCCTCACCTGTGAGCCGATACAGCTTAACGAGCGCAAGCTCAATCTCCTGATGGCCATCATATCCCCGCATTTTGCCTTCTTCCGGACCAAACACAGAATCGATATGATCAACCATTCGGCACATGATGTCGAGCAGTTTTCTTTTGCCTGTAGCCTCGTAATAAGAAACGGCGGCCTCAATGAAATGCCCAGCACAGTACAGCTCGTGGCAATCGTTCAGATTGGTCCAGCGTTTGCCGGGTTCTTTTATCGTAAAATAAGTATTTAAGTACCCGTCTTCCTGCTGCGCTTCTCCAACGAGGTCAATCACTTCATCCGCTTGGCGCTCCAGCTCAGGATCACGTTTGATGCTTAAGGAATAACCTACGGCCTCCAGCCACTTGGCTACATCACTGTCTTGAAATACCCAGCCGTAAAATTCACCGGTCTTCCGGCCCGCAGCAATTTCAAAGTTAGCAATGGCATGACTGGGCTCAGCTCCCGCTGCTTTGTCGTGCAATGCCTCATATTGATATGGGATTACAACATCTTGTACCAGCTTTATATAACTTCCCCAGAAATCATCTTTAATGCTAACGGATTGATCTTTTACAACTTGCTGATCCTGGATCGTTTTATTCATCATCATCTTCCCCTTAGCCTTATTTTATACTCGCTAATTACAATTATAGAGCGTACAATAGATAAAAAATATAATCAGAAGCAACCCCTTTTTTGTACTATTTCACACTCCTATTTCCAAGGACAATTTGAGCTCGGACTACGATAAAAAGAGAGGTAGAACACAGTGAGTCCTTCCTATGTACATTTCGCAGCGCCGCCTTTTCCATATTTTCTGGAATGCAATCACACTGTCTATCAACCCGGAGAGCAGCATCCAAATAGAAGCCATATCGGCTTATTTGATCTGATTATTGTAGAGCAAGGTTGCCTATTTATCGGTGAAGAGCATAATCAATGGGAGGTTGCGGCTGGGCATACGCTGCTTCTGCTGCCTGACCGCTATCATTATTCCGTTAAGTCTTGCGAGGAGCTGACTTCGTTTATATGGATTCATTTTCATACCCTCGCAGATTGGTCAAGCTCTGAAGGCGAGCCTGTGTATATCAACCGAGAGACACATTTCCGCCAGTTTCTTACTCATCCATATACCATTCGCATCCCGCAGTTTGGTCCCCTTCCTGATCCCTTTAAAAGGAGTGGACAAGCTGAGAAGCTTTTACAGCTGTCCACTGGAAGACGTTCCAGTGCAGTTTGGGAGCAGCAAAGGATTTTTGAAGAAATGCTGCGGATGATGGATCTAGCGCAGCATGATACTTCAGAAAGTCATGCGGTAGAGATCGCCGAGAGGACAGAGACTTATATCCGCAATCATTACGCGGAGCCTCTCTCCAATGCCTCTCTGGCGGATGCGCTGCATTTTCATTATAACTACCTTGCCCGCTGCATGAAACGCGTATATGGACTGACTCCGATGGAGTATTTAACGGATTACCGTTTGGAACAGGCCAAGCTGCTTCTGCTTAAGACAGAGATGCCTATAGCTGCGATCGCAGAACGTATCGGCTTCGAGAGCACCGCCTACTTCTCGCGTCGCTTTACTCAGCAGATCGGCATCTCTCCGCTTCGCTTCCGCAAGCGGTATTCCCGATAACGGCAAAAACAGCACGTCTCATAATTGGAGGCGTGCTGTTTTCGTTGTTGCTCATAATTTGCCCGCAATCGGACTACATTTGTGGGAATAGCTGCAACTGAGTCCGATAGTGTGACAAAACGAGCGGAATCATGGAAATAAGAACAACTGAGTCCGAACAGTTGCTGAAAAGAACGCCGCCTGCCAAATTTGCTCCTAAACGTGCTAGCCATTGTTTAAACTAGCTTTCTGGGGCTCAACCTAGCTACACTGTGCGAAATTAACTACCTATGGCTTAACCAAGCTACTCCGTGCGAGAAATTAGTTACCTGTTGCTCAAACTAGCAGCCTACGTCTCGAAACCTGCTACCTTTTGCTAGAACTTGATCGTATCGGACCGGATTGCACCTATTTGTGATTTTTGGCCCATTTTGCGGCAGTTTCGGACTGTATAGCTCTTATTGTCCTTGATTTGCGCAGAAAAGGAGCGCATTTGAGCCAATAGCTGCAACTGAGTCCGTTAGTGTGACAAAACGAGCGGAATCATGGAAATAAGAGCAACTGAGTCCGAACAGTTGCCGAAAGAACGCCGCCTGCCAAATTTGCTCCTAAACGTGCTAGCTATTGTTTAAACTAGCTTTCTGGGGCTCAACCTAGCTACACCGTGCGGAAATAGCTACCTATGGCTTAACCTATCTACCTATCTACACCGTGCGGAATTAGTTACCTATAGCTTAACCTAGCTGTCTACGTCTCGAAACCTGCTACCTTTTGCTAGAACTTGATCGTATCGGACCGGATTGCACCTATTTGTGATTTTCGGCCTATTTTGCGGAAATTTCGGACTGTATAGCTCTTATTGCTCATAATTTGCTCGCAATCGGACCACATTTGTGGGAATAGCTGCAACTGGGTCCGTTAGCTCGAAAAAATACCTTGTATCTGCCTAATAGGGGCTCCTGGGTCCGCATGGAGGCTGGGCGGTGAGTTGCTCTAATGTCTGTTGAGCTAACGGACCGCACTGCACCTATTTGTGGGCGAGATCTCGCATAATGTATTGGTGAGAGTAACTTAACGTCTGTTGAGCGCAACGAACCGGATTGCACCTATTTTGGGGTGGGATCTCGCGTGTGATGTATGGGTAGGAGTTACTTAAATCTATTGAACGTTGCGGACCCTATTGCACCTATTTGTGATTTTCCGTCCATTTTGCGGCAGTTTCGGACTGTATAGCTCTTATTGCTCATAATTTGCTCGGAATCGGACTACATTTGTGGGAATAGCTGCAACTGGGTCCGTTAGCTCGAAAAAATGCCTTGAACCTACCTAATAGGGTCTCCTGGGTCCGCATGATTAGGCCCGAAATCAGTTTTTTTGCTTCACTGCAATTTTTTGGAAGTGACAAGCATATTTATAAGACATGCCTTTAATGTGGAGATGTTAAATATGCAGTCATTATTAAGATACGCGATCATCCTGATCGGAAGCTTGCTTATTGCAGCAGCAACTAATTTTTTTCTAGTCCCATATAAAATCCTAGATGGGGGAATAATAGGAATAGCCCTCATCATCAATTATTTATCCGATGCCAAAATCGGTATAGCTGTCCTTCTCTGCAGCTTTCCGATTTTCCTGTTAGCCTGGCTGAAGGAACGCGATATCTTTTTCAATAGTGTATTAGGTTTATTGACCTCATCGTTTCTGATTGAGCTTCTCGGTCCCTTTCAGTACCACTTTCTGTATTATTTTGAGTTCGGCTCCATTTCCAGCGCCATTATTGGCGGTTTTTTAATGGGAACGGGTCTTGGCCTTATGCTGCGGTTCAAAGCCAGTACAGGCGGAACGGATCTGCTGGCTCAATATATCAAAAGGTATCTCCCGCTTAATCTTGGACTCATCATTTTTTTGACAGATTTCATAATTATCGGCGCGGGAGGACTCCTGATTTCCAAAGAAACCTTCTTCCACTCCATCCTCACGATTATCGCTGGGGGTGTGGCCACAGGTCTCTGCACCTTGGAGACTGAAGAGAAATGGAAAAAAATATGAATATACACGATCATATGTTCGTATTATAATAATAAGAAAATCATCTACCGTATCTCTACCTCACCTGGAGAGTGTGAATCTATGAATAAAGAGCGTGTTATTTTGTTATCCGATTGTCAGAGCTTTTACGCCTCCGTGGAGAAGGCCTCTAATCCGCAATATAGCAACAAACCGCTTATTGTCGCCGGAGATCCGGCTAGACGAAGCGGGATTGTGCTTGCCGCTTGTCCGTTAGCCAAATCTTTTGGCATTACTACCGCCGAGACCTTGAAGGAAGCACTCGCGAAATGCCCCGAAGTAATCGTCGTCAGACCACATATGCAGCAATATATCGATGTTTCCTCCCAAATCACGGACATTCTACGCAAATTCAGTGACCTCGTAGAACCTTATTCCATCGATGAGCAGTTTATTGATATCACCGGCAGCCTCAGCTTATTCGGAAGCCCAAGACAGATCGCTACGACCATTCAGGACCTGATCCGCAGAAATACAGGTGTGCGCGCACGTATCGGTATAGGTTATTCGAAGGTTACCGCCAAAATGGCTTGCGACCTGTGGGCCAAGAAGAACCCGGAGGGTCTATTTACCCTCACTCAGGAAGAGCTACCCGATGTACTTTGGCCGCTGCCTATTAGTGAGTTGTTTATGGTAGGCCGCCGCATGTCTGCGCACTTCCAAAGCATGGGCCTCACAACGATTGGCCATTTGGCACAGATGCCGCTAAGCGAGCTGAAATGGCGCATGCGGGAGAAATTCCATAAAAAATGCGATATCGATGCCGAGCTATATTGGCGAATTGCCAACGGCATCGACGATAGCCCTGTAAGTCCGGCTACCTATGAAGTTGCCCCCAAGAGCATCGGGCACCAAATGACACTGCCACGGGATTACTATACACTGCAAGAGATCAAGACCATCATTCTGGAGCTCTCAGAGCTGGTGTGCAGGCGCAGCCGCAAGCTGAAGGTGCATGGTGCAGTCGTGTCTGTGGGCTGCCAAGGCGCCAGCTTTGATGACCCCAGCGGCTTCTCGAGACAGACTACGATGAACGATCCTACGAATGCAACCCAGCTGGTATACGAGGCCGCCCTCGCTCTTTTTAAACAGCATTGGGAGGGTCAGCCTGTGCGCCGAATTCATTTAAGCCTGTCCAATCTGTCTGACGAAAGCCAATATCAGCTAACCTTATTTGAGTCGCGCCCCCGCTACCGTGAGCTCGAACGGGCCACTGATGCGCTGAAGAATAAATACGGGGAATCGATCATTGGACGCGCCGCATCGTTCACAGATGCCGGACAACTTAAGGACAGATCCGGAAAGATTGGCGGGCACTATAAATAAACAGTGCATCTTTATACATTTTATTTCTGAAACTATATTAAAATATATCCCATATCGTTTATAATGCTATATTGAGGTTGTTATTTTCACACAATGAAGCGACAATCATAAGTATATACACATAGATATGTAACATTCCAGGGGAGGACCGGAGAAGTTGGAAAGCACGAGCAACACTAACACTACCTATTATGAAATCGTTGATCTCTGTCTTCTTGCTGGCAAGATCATGCTGCAAAACGGTGCAGAAACCTACAGAGTAGAAGATACAATGACACGTATGGCTGCTTCTCTCGGTTTTCCAGGGGCACACAGTTATGTGACGCCAACCGTTATTATGTTCACCACCAATAGAACGGAGCCTGTTAAGTTATATCGGATTGCCGAGCGGACAACAGATCTGCAGAAAGTCTCGGAGGTTAATGATATCTCGCGGCGTCTGAATGATCGTCAGATTACAGCCGAGGAAGCTCGGACACGATTAGGTGAGGTCGATGATGCCGCGCATGCATATCCGGTATGGCTGCAAATCATAGCAGCGGCGCTTACCGGCGCTTGCTTCACCGTTATGTTTAAAGGCAGCTTGTGGGATGCTCTCCCCGCATTGCCGATTTCCGGGTTAGGTTTTGCTGCGGTTATCTACCTGCATCGTCTTGTGCAGACTAGATTTTTTGCAGAGTTCTCTGCTTCCTTCCTGATTGGACTTCTAGCCTTCTATTCTGTAAAGCTAGGCATAGGTCAAGAAATGGACAAAATCATCATCGGCTCCGTGATGCCTCTAGTACCCGGTCTACTCATTACTAATGCCGTTCGTGATCTGATGGCTGGTCATCTGGTCTCAGGCATATCCAAAGGAGCAGATGCCTTTCTAACTGCTTTTGCGATCGGTACAGGCATTGGGCTTGTACTATCACTATTTTAATTTTCCATGTGAAAGAGGTTAGCCCTTCATGATTTTGCAACTTATAACCAGTTTTATCGCCGCGGCAACCTTCTGTATTTTATTTAATGCGCCTAAGCGCGCTCTACTACAGTGTGGTTTTGCTGGAATGGTAGGCTGGATGGTGTATGTAATCCTTGATGTAGAGTGTGGGCCTGTTGTTGCTACGTTTGCGGCTACTGTAGTGGTGGGCATCGTCAGCCAGTTGTTTGCCCGATCCTTCAAAATGCCGGTTATTATTTTTAGTGTAGGCGGCATTATCCCACTTGTTCCGGGTGGCCTTGCTTACGATGCTATGCGTAGATTTGTGGAAGAAAACTATAATCTGGCTGTAGAAATCGCTGTTCGGGCATTAATGCTCTCTGGTGCAATTGCGGCTGGACTGGTACTGAGTGAAGTTATCGGACAAATGTTCCGCCGTCGTGCCAGCAAAGCATAACCTTCTTAGAACGTCATTTCATAGATTCAAAAAAAAGAAATCGTCTCTTGGTATAATGAGGATCATACATCCCTCTTCCAAGAAGCGATTTCTTTGTACTGTCCTATCTACACAAGTACTGCTACAGGTTCGACCTCCGAATAAATACTATTGATCCGGTTATTTTTAATCCAAGAAAGTCCTACGGTACCTTCACCCGCATGAACAGCCACGGCAGGAATGTAAGTCATAATCTCCGTACGTAAATCAGGCGCCATCTCTTTGATGTCTTCTTCTAGCTTCAGCGCCATTTCTAAATTATTGGAATGCATGATGCACACATCGCTAACAAGTCCAGCATCCTGTTTAAAGATATCTAACAGCGCCTGCTTTGTCTTCTTCATCGTGCGGATTTTTTCCACAACAATGACCTTGCCCTCGTCAAAACGCAGCAGCAAATTTATCCGCAGTAATTGACTAAGAATTACCTGTGTACCAGAAACACGCCCACTACGGTGAAGCTGGGACAAGCTTGCAGGAATTAAGTAGAAGGACATATTTTGAATGATATTCTCTATCTTTTCTTTAATCTCTAGACCAGTAAAGCCCATCTTGTGCCAATGAATACCTCGCGTGATCATTTCCCGAATCGGATAAGCGCCAACCTTGGAATCAATTCCAATAACATTAGCTTCCGCTATTTCAGCACCTTGCATGGAAGCATTGTATGTTCCGCTAAGCCCTGTCGAAAGATGCACCGCGATAATCTCATCATATTCTTCCTTCAACCGTTCGTATAACTCGATAAACTCACCGATTGGCGGCTGTGAGCTCCCTACTTGATCATGCTGACGCATTTTCTCATAGAACTCATCGATCGTAATATCTATATTTTCTTTATAACACTCGTTGTTAATAATCAGACGTAAAGGAACAATATACACATGGTTGTTCTTGGCGAACTCAGGATCGATTGTACATGTACTGTCGGTTACCCAGGCAATTGATTTCATGGTCACTTGTCACTTCTCTCTTTCATGAAAGGAATAGTAGAATGTTTGAAGAGACAAGGGCCACTAAACCTTCTCGGCCAATGAATCACTCTCTCATCCTGTACAATCAACATACGAATAGACCAGCGGTTTAGGAAGTCCTCGTGCGTATTCGTAAATTATACAAGATAACGAGCGATAAGATAGGCAAAACAGGACGATAATGCAAATTTCATTCATCTTTTTTCAACTTTATTCGACATTATTTCACATTATGTATGACGAATATACCTATCCTAATAGAACCAGTTCATGTTATGTAAAAGCCTAACCACAGCAAAAATATCCCCGTCCCCACCCTCACCTTCCTTACATAAATCAGCGCTTGGTAGTTACATTAATAGGTACTCTTTACAGTTGTTACAGTACGGGGCTAAGTTATGATTGGTCAGATATGGCCCGGCATCTGTCAATTTGTCCAACTTTCCCTGTTGGCGGGTTGCGCTCGCCTTTATGAAGATCAGTTACCTTCTGCTGTGATAAAGCTTATTACGGTGTGATTAAGGCTACCGTCCAGTTTTTCTCCTGAATTTTAAAATCCAACTCGCGATAAGACTTAGACAGTTCATCGATCCGCTTCTGAATCTGAGCGACATCCACCGTTCTCTGGAAACGAACCTCAGAGCGGCTATACCGATCCTGAGTGATCGAAGCTTGCTCAAGCAAATCGCTAAACAGCTTCCGCAGCTGCAGCATTTTATCCCGTTCGGCTAGGGCATCGGCAATACTCCAATTCTCATTGAAGGCAACAGATGAATTCGTTCGATTAATCGCTCGAATCAAAATCGCCTGCTCGTTAACAGCTATTTCCAGCTCATGCAAAAGAGCCTCCGGCTGCTCTGCCGGATCTTCCCCCTCCTGCACCTTAACGACCCGATCGAGCCGCTGCTTTAGCTGCGCGATTTTACGGGTAAGATCACTTCGGTTCACTAATGCTTCCGCAAGTTTCATCTTTAAATTCCCCCTAAGATTTTCTGATAGGTGGCGATATCCAGTCTTCGACCAAATTTACAGCCAATCTCCTTGAAGTAGGCACATTGTTCATATCCATTCTTTGAGAAAAGCTGGCGACTGCGTTCATTCTCTGCGCAAACGGTAGCTACTAACACATGGAAATCCAGTTCGGCAGCTCTCTTTTCAATAAAGCGTAAGGCATGCTGTCCTATTCTTTTACCCACACAAGCCGGTTTCAAATACACACTGATCTCCCCAGAGCTATCATAAGCCGGCTTACTCTTATGTCTAGCAATCAGAACATAGCCCTGAATAACATTGTCCCAGGATAATATAACGTATGATTTGAACCGCGGATCATCATTCATCACTGATTGCCGCATTTCGTCCAAACTTAAAGGCTCGGTATGAAAAGAAACCGTAGTGTTCAGCACGTAATAGTTATAAATATCGAGTACATCCGACAGATGCTCTTCGCGAATTTCAGTGAATAACAAGCTTTCTCCCATTACTTTGTTCAACACAGCTAATCCTCCCAATTTGTTCAACACAGCTAATCCTCCCAAATGGATGTTTCCAAATGATCGACGAACTTGCGTAATTTACCGGCTAGCTTGCGGTTAATAGTTCCATCCTGGTACATTTGCTGCACCTTATCCCGTTGCTCCTGAATAGCTTTCAGTTTCAATTCAAGCTTTTGATCATCAACGAGACCATCCTTTGTCCAGCCTTGACCCTGCTCGAAGCGTGAGATTAGTTGCTCATAACTGCATGCAACCTTCTCTACTGCTTTTCGGTTGTTCTCATTGATACTTGCATTAACAGCAGCTATTGCTGCGCGGGACATAGAAACCTTAGCTTTTCTTGCACATTCAGCCTGTTGCAGCATTTGTTGGCTAGCTTCCCGTTCGTTTTGTCCTGAGAACATCCCCGCAAATAGCCTTCTAATCTCTGTAAGGGATAATCTAATTTGAGAGTTGAGACTTCTGGCTAAGAAAACTTCACTATGATCCAAGAATTCTTCCATTTTCTGAGCCACTGAGGCAGGAATCTCATTGTTAGTAAGCAATCGGGTCAGCTCTTTGCGTTCAGCATGCAAGCCCACTATCCTTGCTTCAACCCCAAGCCGACGGAGTTCCTCAAATGCCGGATCGTTCGCTTGATCCTCGCGGTTCAGACTATAAACCTTTTCTCTAAATTCACTCAAAGCTGGCTGTGCGGAATCCTTGCTCTCCTCCGTCATCATACTTTGAAGCAGCGTTATCCCGGCAGCAACAACCTTAGATTTGGCCGCCTGCTCAACCTCAGTATCCCCTGGTTCGGCAACCGGCTCTTCTTTACCTGCGAGAATTGGTAAAAAGATACTAGCGATCAGCAGCGACATTAGAATCACACCCGCAGCGATAAAGATGATTAAATCACGTTCAGGAAAAGGCGAGCCATCCCCTAACACAAAAGGAATCGAAAAGGCACCGGCTAAAGTAACCGCGCCTCGCACCCCTGAAATGGTCAGGATTAGCATGGACTTAATAGACGATTTTTCCATTTTTTGCAGGCCGGCGCCAGCCAGGGAAAATACATATACCCATATAAAACGCAGCACAAAAAGCAGCAACGTTATCGCTAATACATAACCAATCACCATAAGATTGTCCACCGCTGTATCCCGGTAGATCACTTCAATAACATCTGGAATCGACAATCCGAGAATAAGGAAGACCAAGCCATTCAAGATGTAGAGCAGCACAGACCATGTGCTGGCGGATACCAGCTGTAGCTTATACTGTGGTGAGACCGCACGGTCCTTCTCGACCGCATGAATTATCCCTGCTGCAACCACAGCTAAAATGCCGGATACCCCTATTTCTTCACTAATCAGATACACAATAAAAGGAGTCAGGATTTGCAGCAGCACATGCACTGTGATGTCCTCCATCCCCAGTCTGCGGATAAATACGCTGAACCGAATCAGAAGAAACGCGAGTATTGCTCCGACAATTAGCCCGCCTAAAGCGATAATCACAAAGCTAATGGAGGCTTTCGGCAAAGAAAATATGCCTGTAACAGCTGCTGCAATAGCGAAGTTAAACGCAACAAGGCCAGAGGCATCATTCATCAATGATTCGCCCTCTAGAATACGATGAATACTCTTGGGAAGATGTACTCTCCCAGCGATTGCACTTACCGCCACAGCATCTGTCGGCGATAAAATCGCTGCCAGCGCAAAAGCAGCTGCGAGTGGAATGGTTGGAATCATCCAGTTAATGGAATAACCAGCGATAAGCACTGTAGCAAATACCAAGCCTAGTGCCAGCATTAAGATTGGAGCCCGCAGGTTCCATAACTCATTTCTTGGGGTTCGCTTTCCGTCATTGAACAAAAGCGGAGCAATAAATAACACGAAAAACAACTCTGGCTCCAGTGACATATGTATTCCCAAAGGCAATAGTACGACCACTACACCCAACCCAATTTGTATTAAGGGTATCGGCACGAAGGGAATGAATCGGTTTATGATGTTGGATATTGCGATAAGCCCAAGTAGGACGAGTACAACTAGAAATGTCTCCAAACCACATCAACTCCCTTTTTTTATTTGATTATTATATCGCAAAGCTTTAGGCAAGGGCAAAATCTAGCAAAAGATTCTCAATAATAAAATCGCCTACAAATTCCACAAAAATTCCATCAGATATATATTGACATAAATATTTATTTGTGTTATAATAAAATATTTACCTATTGTTTTTATTTTCAGTTTTGAGTAATATATGCATTAGCCTCACGGCGTCGCTCTTATTATCAATCACGGAGGGATAATAATGTACATTGCTCAAGGAATAGAAATGCTCGAGATTACAGCGCAGGTTATGGGTGGAAAAGACACGATTTACCCCACGCTACTCTGGGATGAACATGCCGCCGTACTCGTCGATACCGGATTCCCGGGTCTACTCTCTACTTTCAAAGAGGCTCTAAAAGAAGCGGATGTGCCTTGGGAGAAGCTCCGTACCCTTATTATCACGCATCAGGATTTAGACCATATTGGTTGCCTCCCTGCCCTATTGGCTGATGATGATCTAGAGCTTACTGTTCTGGCTCATGAAATTGAGCAGCCTTATATTCAAGGAGAGCGAATGCTCCTTAAGCACACTCCTGAAGCTTTAGCGGCGGCAGCGGCTATGATCCCAGCTCATGTACCTGAGGAATGGCGGCGTGCCTTCCTCTCTGTATTAGCCCACCCTCCTAAAGGAAAAGTGGATCAAACGCTTGTGGATGGAGAAAAGTTACCTTTTGCCGGTGGAATTACGGTGATCCATACCCCAGGCCATAGCCCAGGGCATCTCAGTCTTTACCATCATGATAGCCGTACACTTATTGCCGCCGATGCCTTGACCGTTCAGGATGGCGAGCTACAGGGTCCCGCTCCTTCCGCCACACCTGACATGGAGCTGGCTTTGGCCTCTCTGAACAAGTTCTCTGAGTATGAGATCGATACGGTCATTTGTTATCACGGCGGACGCTACCGCGGAGATGCAAACAGACGTATTGCTGAACTAGCAGAAGGAAAAGGAAAGCTGTAATAATACAAAAGAAGACAGAGCCTAAAATCCGGCTCTGCCTTCTCTTGTCATATAGGATCGTTATTCTTCATTATCACTTAAGACTCTGAACCCACCGTAAACCGTTCACGAATATGCTGCGGCTGTTCGATTTCATCGACAATAGCAACAGCATAATCTTCGTAGCTGACATAACTTTCGCCTTTGGAGTTCATCAGAAGATTATCCTTACCTTTTACATAAGAACCTGTTCTTGTACCGATGGCAAAATTAGCAGATGGACTAACAAAGGTCCAAGAGAGTTCATCTGTTCCTTGCAGAATCTCCAGATTCTTGGCTTGATTCGTCGCTGTTGGCTTAATAAAGTCAGGAAAGTCATTCGTATCCACTACTTTAAGCGTTTTGGCTTCATCTACATAAAGACTTCCTGCACCCCCAACTACAATCAATCTTGTATTGGGCGAAGCCTTCAACGCTTCAATAAGCACATTCCCGGCATCCACATGCAGATGTTCTTGTCCAAACGGCGCACCAAAAGCATTCACAACCACGTCGAACCCCTGCAAATCTTCAGCGGTAAGTGCAAATACATCCTTTTCAATGACATTCGCTTTACTATTTGTTACTTTAGAGGCATCCCGCACAATCGCTGTAACTTCATGACCTCTATCCAACGCTTCCTGCGTAATTCGGCTTCCAGCTTTTCCACTTGCTCCAACAACTGCGATTTTCATATAATTGTCCTCCTGAGTTTACGATGTTTTGGCTTTAATATTTATATCAAGGAGCTCCTGAACGATGGTTCTATCGATATCGAGATCAAATTTTCTCCCCCAAAAGCATTCCGTGCCCCGTTGAGTGATCCGATCATAGTCTTCTATCGTTAGCGTTCTAGGATAATCCGGTCCTGTTTCCCAATCTGTATACCGCTTGATTTCATTCAGCACATGCATCTTATAAATACTATTCAAAATTATCGTATGGAAAAAAATTTCGTCTCCACATAAAGTGTTCCTAAAAAATCTGACGTATTCCGGAGAGCTTTTTGTAAAATCCAAGATGTACTCCATACATCCACCTGTAATAGACATCCAGTTTGAGCCTTTATATAAACCGTTCGGCAGAGCGCTTAATCTTCTTTGCAGAAACGGAACGCTCATAATTAGTTTAATGTACCTCATTCGGATCGCTGTCATACGCCGGGTCCTTGAGATGAGGAATCTAGGATAATAAACTGAGACCCGCTCGTAACATCCCCAAGTTTCCGCAGCATTAGGTAGCTGCAAATACTTCACAAATTCCTTACCTTCATTCACCTTAAAGAAATCTAGAATCACTTCATTTGAAGCAAGAGGCAGATCCTGACCGCTTAGGATGTGAATATAATTGAAATCCCCATGTTCTTTGATCAGCAAAAAGCACTTCAAAATGCATTCAATCTGGCTGTAATGCCCCCACTGCACATCAATAGGCTTTTCCACAAAATGAATATCGTTACGGTGAATAATATCAGCTTCAATATTACTTTTCTGATCGACATGCAGGAAAAACTCTACGGACTCGTTAGTTAAACTATCGATTAGCATATTGATCTGCTCCGGATTCTTATGACAAAGAATGATATACGCCATTTTGAATGCTTCCAACAAACTTCACCCTTCCGCCCATCTATTTCCAATATTATAAAATAAATGGACGAAAATGGATATATAATTATCTCTCTAAAACAAGTCTGATTCCAATGTTCCATGGATCTTGGAATGTAGGATTTCCATTCACTTCTGTAACTGCGTAACCAGCCTGCCGAACTCGCTCCACCACAGCGTTGCGTTCCTCTTCATTCGTAAGAATTAAGGTAAAATAATCAATCCCCACAGTATCAGCTGGAGCCGCAGGTGCGCCCTGTCCGGCCCAAACATTCAGCCCGATATGGTGATGATAGCCACCAGCAGAGATAAACATAGCAGCACTTCCATAATTAGCTGTTAGTTCAAAACCAAGCAAATCGACATAGAAGGCTTTCGCCTTATTTAAGTTCCCCACATGAAAGTGAACATGCCCAATCACTGTTCCCGCTGGCAGCCCGTTCCATGATAAACCTTCAGAAGCTGCCAATAGTCCATCTACATCCACTGGATCAGTAGACATCATTACATGCCCTTCCGCATCATATTTCCATTCACTCTTAGGTCGATCTCGATAGATTTCAATCCCATTATTATCAGGATCCTGAATATACAACGCTTCACTGACCAGATGATCCCCCTGCCCCACTTCAATCCCCGAAGAGATCAAATTACGAACAACCAATCCAAGGCTAGGACGGTCTGGAACAAGAATAGCAAAATGATACAACCCCGACACAGAATTAGGACGGATCACCCGCGCATTTTCAATCTCCCGCAAAATCAATAACACATTCTGACCGTCAGCGGTCATTTCCACTTCACGGCCAGTCTGCCGCAAAACGCTTAACCCCACAACATTCTGATAAAAGGTGAGCGAACGCTCCAAATTGCTTACTCTAATCTGCACCAGACCGATCTGAGTGTCTGGTTGAAGTATTGTTTTAGTCGTCATTATAAATTCCTCCTAATCGCGCTGTAACTGCTATAGTTACAAATTAACTATCTTTAGTATAGTTACATTCTATATGTTTGTCAATTACCAATAAAAAAATCATGTCGACTGGTTCACAGCCAAACATGATTCACAAAATAATATTATAAGTAATTCAAAAAAAGGTTTCCGGGTATTTTAACTCTCCCTTAATCCTCTGCAGTACGCCTTCCTTCAGCTCACAGACCATAAAGACATTCTCCGGTACCTCAAATTGCTTCAACTCCAGCCCATGCAGCCCTGCGGGTTGAAATCCGAATCTCGGGTAATATTCGGGATGCCCGATTAAAAAGACAAGCTCATATCCGAGCGTTCTACATCTTTCTAACCCTTCTTGGATCAGCGCCTTGCCGATTCCTTGCTTCTGAACGTTCGGCAGAACAGCTAATGGGGCTAACGCAATCACATCAGATAACTTCCCCCCATCTTGAACTACAGCCTTACTTAACAGTAGATGTCCTACAATCTCATTATCTTTTTCCGCGACAATCGAGAGCTCTGGGATAAACCCCTGCGAACTTCTAATGTTTTCGACCAACTGCGCTTCATCTTCCCGATCACCAAAAGCCTTAACATTCACTTGAAATACTCCATTATAGTCTGCCACAGTTTCTGTTCTAATCCTCATTTTTGTTGCTCCATTCCAGAAAATATTCGGATACACTGGATTCCAGAAGGCCGATCAAATCTTCATCCATATACTTATAGTCATCACCTATGTTCAGGCAAATTATTTTTTTGCTCATTACACAGTCTCTAAATTTATCTTGAATTCTTCGAACATGTTTCTTCTCCATCACAAAAATCACATCCGCCCAACCCAAATGCCCTTCAGAAATTTTAATTCTGGCATGATCTTCAGTCCCTGCAGATCTCACTTCATGGCCATCAATTCCTTGAAAGATCTTCTCCGCAGTTAGACTCCGCCAGCGATTCTGGCTGCAGACAAACATTAGTTTAATAAGTGCACCTTCCTTATCCGATTGTTAAAAAGATATTTATTGTCTCGCCTGCTTCGTGTATTCAATCAACCAACAATCTCTTAGCTCTCCTTCATGTTGCTCGTGCTGTTCAAGGTATCTTTTCTTCACAAAGCCAATCTTCTCATATACTCTAAGGGCTCTCTTATTCCAGGCTTGCGGGTCCATGACAATTCTGTCCGCTTGTTTTATTTCGATAAGATACTTAACCGTTTCTTTAATGAGCCGTGAACCAATTCCTTGATTCCATAAATCAGGCTCGCCAATAAACTGGTCCATCCCAAAGATTTGACCTTTGAATCCCACGTAGCCGTACACTTCTAATTCTTCATCATCTATAAGATAGAACTGGAGATAACCTATATCCCGCTCCTTGTATTGCACTATACACCGCGTGACTTCGGCTTGCTCGTCGTAAAAATGCTCCCTCACCAGCTCCAAATCATGAGGGCGATCACGACCTTCATAGAACTCCAGGACAACAGGATCTGAGAGCCATTTTACAAGTAATGTGGCATCGTTTAGCTCAAGTGTTCTTAGTCTGATCTCTTGCTTTTCAAAAATAATCATAACGCGCCATACAGTTCATAAAGAGGTCTGTAGCTTGGATGTTCTTCTATTTCCGTTACGACAACACCTTGCTCGGAGTCAATCACACGGTAGGCTTTAGCATCTTCTCTGGTCGACATCACTTTATATTCCTTATCTTTATAGATGATCGCACAATTGTTATCCACCGCGATTCCAGGCAGACCTCCACCTTTAACCATGCGTGTAAAATCTTCAACCCGAATATCCTCATTATAATGCGGACAATGAATGCCCGGCAGAATCCCCATGGCTTCAAGCTTGATATACTGCCATTCCCCCTGGTCGTCGAACGCCTCAGAGTCACTATGCCCATATTCGAACCAACAGATAGAACCTGCGCTAAGCCCGGCCAATACGGTTCCAGAGGAATAAGCTTCTTTCAAAAGCGTATCTACCCCTGTATTTTTCCAAATCTCCAGCATCTTTCGGGTATTGCCTCCACCAACATAAATCAAATCAGCAGCTGTAATTAAATCTGTAATCTCATCCTGAGTGTAGGTTTGGCTCACGAGCAATAAGTGACTTGTTTCACATCCGAGAATATCGCCATATACTTTGCTAAAAGTATCACAATACCCCGGCGCATCACTACTGGCTGTTGGAATAAATAACGCCTTCGGCTTAGCCTTTTGAGTCAGCTGCACAACTTCACGATCAATTTCCAGCGTTTCAAGCTCGATTAACTCTCCCCCGCCAATAACTACAATAGTGCCCATGATTTCCCCTTCTTTCACTAGGATTACATCCTATTGCTCACTCTTGGCTTACCGATGCTTGCAAAATATTCCTGTGCCAATATGCTGTAGATTTCCAGATCCACCAGCCCTTTACCTGACCATACATGCGCCTGCCTTAACGTGCCTTCTTTCGTAAAACCATTTTTCAAAAGTACCCGCTTCGATCGTTCATTAAAGGGCATAACCTCAGCTTGAATTCGATTGACTTCTGCAGTCTCAAATAAATATTTCACCACTAACTGAATGGCCTGAGCTGCAATCCCTTTTCCCCAATAAGGTTCCGCCAAAAAGTAACCGATTGTCACCATATCCACCTTTTGATTAAAATCCATAACTTCAATGATACCTAGCAATATGTAAGGGTTATTTTTGAGGAAAATCCCCCATTTCACTCTTACCCCTTTGGTAAAATCACGTTCGAAATGACCGATCATATTCTTAACTGTATCTTTATTATGTTTTGGAATAATCCCGCAGTACTCAAACACTTGATCATTGCTATAAATCCCAAATACCTCATCAAGGTTGCTGACTTCAATCTTTTTCAGTAATAATTGCTCGGATTTCAAAGTAGGGAATTGCTCAAATACGTGACTAAGCTTCAATTTGTTCCCTCCATTACTTTTTGATGGCTTGGATTAGGGTTGCAGTTTGTTTTTTTTGTTTCCTTTATTATTCCTTTCCTTTATTATCCCCGGACACTTCCCCTGTACTGCGCGGTTCTAAGCTCACGAATATAGGGCTCTGCAGCTGGCATATCTGCCTCAACGGCCTGTTGAACGGCTAACTCAATGTCATAAGGCACTCTTACAAATTGCATATTCAAAGGAGCTGCTGACACTCCCATGTATTCTCCCTCCATAATCACATAAGATGCCTGGGTTAAATCAAGCGGATTCCCCACACTGCCTACATTAAATAAAGTCTTGCCTTCTAGATGTTGAATAAAAGCATTATGAATATCCCCGTAACCTACGAGATCCGCTTGTCGCTTCTCCTGGCAGAGATCAGAATAATCAAACAAAGATAATCGCTTTTCATAATCATCCCAAGGTTGAACGCGTTCATACAGGCTTCGTGGCGAAGCATGAAATAACCGTACAAATTTACCACTCATCATAAACTCAATCGAAAACGGCAACGTGCTTAAATAAGCTAGGCGCTCTTGACCTAACAACCCGCGGCACCACCGGGCCATCTCAAAATCAACATCCTGATTCATTAAATCATCCCAGTTCCCCATAACACTGATTTCACAATTCTTTTTTATGATATCAACGGCTAGATCTGAGTTCGGTCCTTTTCCAACAATATCGCCTAAACAAAAGACTCTGCTGATTCCCCGCTGCTGGATGTCATCTAAAACGGCCGTAAGGGCCGGTATATTTCCATGAATGTCTGAGATTATTGCAATTTGCTCCACTGTAGGACCTCCGTATATATTGATCTTTAAAAAAGTTACTTATCCTAATTCTAATTGTACTGCATTCTCAATGTTGGCTGTTGCTGCTCATTTAGCGGCCGCTGCTCATTTATAGGGCATTTTTGCCTTTCTTTTCGCTACTTTTGATGATTTCAGCCAAATCTGAGGCATTTATACCGTACATTCCACCATTCCAGCCACTTCAGCACATTTCAACGGCATTTATACCGTACATTCTACCATTCCAGCCACTTCAGCACATTTCATCGGCATTTATACCGTACATTTCACGAGTCCAGTCACTTCAGCACATTTCAACGGCATTTATACCGTACATTTCACCATTCCAGCTACCTCGTTCTAGTCACACTTAATCTTTTGTAAACTTTATGGATTGTAAAATATCCTCTATCCTCTTCATATCTTCTTTATGTACTTCATCCACACTATAAGGGAACTGCACCATAAATGACATTTCCGGTTCCTCAATAACGTAATAGATAGCTTTCCCTTTACTCCCTTCCTCTTCGAATACTTCAGTTTCATACTTTATGGACTCTAATCCGCCTAAACTAGCTTTACTTTTTGTCAGCTCCGCCCCGTTGTTGTAATTCGTTTGGGCATCCTCGAGCCATTTGTTGACAAGCTCCATGTCCTTAGGCTTAAATCCAAAGAGCATTACTCCCGGACCATTAAGTCCCTCAGCAGGTTTATAATCAGTCGTAGAGACTATCAACCATAATGGCGCTCCATACTTCTCAGTTACAACCCAATGATCCGGATAGTTAAAGGTGATTCCAAAATTAGTATCCTCGTATTTAGTGGTATCCCTTGATTCATTACATCCGGTAATCATTACCATAATTAGTAGTATAGGCAGTAATTTTTTTAACATTCTTTAGCTCTCCCTCAATGTAAGTATGTATATTATCTTTATCCAGCTTATAAATACAGATTCTATATTCCCTCTTACTTCCCTTCTTTGACCATAAACCTAATTAAGCAAAAAAAGACCAGAATCACGTTTTCACATGATCTGGTCTTTCTCCTAAGCTAGGATATGGAGGAATTATAGTCCTGGCATTTCATTCACAATCTGTTCCAATGTAACCTCCTGGAGAACATTCTCCATTGCTTTTTGGGCGAGCGAGAACACAGGTACAATTGCACTGGCTATATTCTTGCCAACAGGACAATCGGGATTAGGATGCTCATGGACAGAAAACAACGAGTCCTCTTCCACCGCATTAACTGCCTTATAAATCTGCAGCAGCGTAATCTCGGATGCGCTACGCGTAAGCGAGGCGCCTGCGACTCCGGGGCGGGCATTTACTAGTCCTGCTTTTTGCAGCATACTCGTAAGCCGACGGATAACTACAGGGTTTGTGTTTACGCTACCAGCTATCCACTCCGAAGTGCTTTTGCCTTCTTTATTGCTGTCAATCAACGTTAATATATGAATGGCTACCGCAAATCGGGTGCTAATATTCATAGAAATCTCTCCTTCTGCCTTGCTACAAAACATCATTCAGATGCAACTATAATAGTTACATTTCAAGCATTTGTCAAACTTTTGAGAATATGAACAACTTAAAATCTATCAATATTCTCCATATAGATTAGGATGGTATATTTTCATAAAAAAAGGTCGCTGGGCAATATTTTTAATAATAACAGTTGTCTTTGAATTTATTAATATAACTTACAGTTTAATATTCGAACAATCCATAGAATGGTTTTCTTTGATTATATTAATTCTCTTTGTTTCTTTAATTGTTAATTCTAATATAAGTAAAAACAAAAAAATGATTAAATACAACTGCCAAATGGCACTCGTATCCTAAGTATCTTTTCCTATGTTATCGAATTCCTTTAGAATCTCAGCCACCTGGGCAGCATATTTTTTACTCAGACGCGATTTGCCAAGATTACTCTTCACAATCTTAAGGATTCGGGCATCTCGGCTCTTTGCAAATCTCTCCAGCATAACAAAGCCTTCTTCAGGCTCATTCGCCACAAATACACTCAAGCTGTATTCAAGTCCCTTAGATAATACACGAAAATGCTCAGTATCCTCATGTTGCACTCCCCTACCATCTATACTCTCCATGATTCGGGCAGCCAACTGAAGACAATATAGCGTATTTTCTTTCTTTTTTAAAAGAGGAGGATGCGCTAATGCCGCTACAAAAGCCCGTTGTTCAAGCCTGTTCGCACCTTTCTCCCACATGTCAATCAGCTTCCTGAGCAGGGTGAAATCATCCTCCCCTATACTTTGCAGCGCCATAGCAGACGCTTCACGCACCCTCCATCTCGAATCATTCATAGCTGTCTTAATGCTGTTTTGAATCACTACTTGCTGTTCTTCTCCAGCGTAACTGTAATAAACACCGAACGCCCTAACCGCACAAAACGGCAGAAACTCACGGGGATCATTCACCCCAGCTTCAGCTTCAGTAATATTAGTCCACGAGACGAGCAGCTCCCAGCCTGTATCTGTTAGATTAGGATGCGCGAATTGTTTGGCGAAATGGTCTGAGATCTCCAAATTCACTCGTGGTCCTGGGAGTTTACTCTCCTGCATCATCAAATCATTAAGCTGTACCCACAGCTCCTTATCGTTTACCCATTGCTGAAACGGCACTTCAATCATCTTTTGCTCAGCCATCTCTGGTCCCTCCGATAGTTATCTTCAGATTCGAACGATTCCTTGCATCGCGTATGCGAGTTTCCTGTTCCATCAATATTTGATCAAATCTCCAGCATTAATCACTCATGGACATTTTACATCACATCAATGGCTTATGCATATAACCGATGAGGGAATATTAACACCTTGGCAGAAAACTTCAAATCTAGATAAAGCGAAAACGTGCAAGACAAAAAGCAACTTATCTGTAGATAAGCCGCTTCTCTGTAACAAGTTCAATATCACCTAGGCTTAGATCGTTAAAAAGCATCCAATAGTTGCATGCAATCCTGGTGAAATTGGCATTGGTCTACCACTGAAACCTCCCCGGGAAATAAGGGGTTTTGCGCACATACGGCTAATTTATATTTCTCATCAATATGATACTGCTTAAAGTGATACAATCCGATTGCGTCATGGTTCTCCAATTGAATTCCGTTGTTTAAACGAAACGAAAACGAGTTCAATGGAAGAGATAATCCCTTCCCTATCGCTTTGATATAGCTTTCTTTAAGTGTCCAAAGGTCAAAGAACAGACTCATCCGGCCCATCTCTTCACATTCCGTCAATTGGACATATTCATCTTGCGAAAAAAAACGCTTAGCAATATTAAGATCGGCTTGCTGAATCTGCTCAATGTCAATACCGATCGGCAATTCATCTAATGCGCAAACCACCCATTCTCCTGAATGCGAAATATTAAACTCTACAGTACCCCCCCTTTTTTTTAGGGAGGGTTTTCCGTAGACATTTGTAACAAACTCGATATCGCGGTTGTTCACTTTTAACCGTTTATTTAAGCTTACACGAACCAGCAATTCAGCAATAAGAGAATGCTGCAACGCTTCCACTCTTTTAAAGCGTTTAAGCCGCTCTCTCTTTTGTTGGGGGATGCGCCACATTAATGTTTCTAACGCAGGTTCAGATATTAGCTCAGCCACCTTCACCCCGAAAATCTCCATCGCTCATCGCTACTCCTTCAGCTCATAAGTACTTGCGAATCCTATTCATGAAAGGACAACACGTCATTCTCTATAAAAGCAGCTTTCTCTACAATTTTCCGCTTATAATTCCTTACTTTTGCATCATCTTTCTCTCCTTGAAGTGCAAAAAAACTATCCCGTGTATCATCAGAAATTCCCCAGAATTTTTGCATCACCAAGGAAGTATGCATGTAGCTTTCTTCACCATCTTTATAAATTCCAAAATCAAAAAGCTGTTCCTTCACCTGTTCATATAGCTGTGTGCCAACATAAGGAACATTGATATTTATCACATAATTATCAGCCTTTAAGGCTTTAAAAAAAGGTAACATCTCTATATAATCTTGGTCATTGAATCCAGGGCATCCCAGCAAAATATAGGCTGTACGTTTGATTCCCGCCTCCGCTGCCATGCGGAAAGCTTCCTCGACTTCCGTCAATCTAATTCCTTTATTCACCACTTGCAGCATCCTTTGGTTGGCCATTTCCACACCAAATTTCAAATGCACGCACCCCGACTGCTTCATCTTATCAAGGATATTCTGTCTCACACAAATGTCCACGCGCGCCTCTGCCCACCAGTGAAACTCAGGGTACTCCTCTTTTAGTTCAATCAGCAATCTAAGCATTTCTGAAGTGCGTTTGCCTAAGCCCGGCAGAAAGATCATATCTGAGAAATAAAATCCAAATACATGCATATGTTCAATGCGGTAGCGGATTTCGCTAACAAAACGTTCGGGAGACATAAAGGAGACATTGCAGCCGCGCAGCGAGGGCTGATAACAGAATGTACAGCGTTTGGGGCACCCGCGCATAGACATAATGTAGTCCCAGTCTTCCGGCTTATTTTTCTGCGCTAAATATGAATCTGTCAGTATCGGAAGATCGTTTAATTGGTGGGCCCATTTAACAGGCAGCATTCCCCTTGCATTCTCCTCTACTACAGAAACCGCAAGATCCTCACCTTCTCCAACAATGATCGTATCCAAATCAGCCATATCCTTCAGCTTAGCATGTTTAAGCAAATGTCCATAACCAATACAGGTAACCTTATCTCCCCATCTCTTCTTTATCTCTTTTGCAAGGTATGCACAGGACTGAGTACTTCCAAGCTCGACAGTAGGCATCAGAACATCGCCAACACCAATAAACACATAATCAGGCTGAAAGCGCTCTAGCTCATTTATTACCATATCAAAGCTTTCATGCCCCCGAGTACAACGTTCCTGCATAAGCCAGCTGTTCATAGTCATACTGTACCGCTCTGTATAATCATGATCATCTGGAGCATTATCGCCATTAATTAACGTGACTGCATGACCCCTACGATGCAATATCTCCGCTACGTAATGCATAGCAGGACTGATCCTATTGTTTTTCGACTCAATAAGCCGGTAAAACGGGGGAATAACACAGGCTACTCTTTTACTCTGACGATCTGCCATTGATTTCGGCCTCCATTGTTAAATTTTAGTGAAACTGAGGTCTGAATCTGAGACGATGGAAGAACCGACTTTGGCAGCGGAACCGGGAAGTGTTCCAAATCTGGCACCCAAAAAACTGGCAGAGAATTGGGGCATCCAGCCATGCACATTAAAGCAGCCATTTCGGTCAAAACCGGCAATTAACATTCCCGAACGGTCGTATCTCCCTCTTGGAAGCCAAATCCAGTATTCCGAATCCGGGGTATTACCTGTCAAGAATCTCACTCTAGCCACGAAAAGAAGATACCTTTCCAAACTAAAGTTAAGATCCCCGCTGTCTTCCACTAAGTGTGCAACCTCTAGCCCTGTGTGTTTCATTAATGAAGGCGACAGCGCAGCCGATGTGCGAATCCAGCAATCTTCCTGCTCCGTTGCGGCTGTCACAAGTGGATCTTTTAAGGCCCAGCTTGAAATTCTTGTAAGCTCACCAATCTGTTCCCGTGTAATTCCCTTGGGAAAGCACAAAATAATTTCTCCATTTTCTCTCGATGAACGAATCTCTTCGCTTGTAAAAGGACAAGGCGATAGTTGGAATTTTCTGCCAATGATCTGATCTACCCCCATCCCACGATACCAGGATTCAAGCTCCAGACGCAGCATTTCGGGATCATCCGGTGAATGCTCAAGGTTTGCGGTAAACCGTTTGAGATCCGTCCGCTGAAGCACATTTGCGTTTAGCATATTATCTATAAGCTTTAACATTTGGTTCTTAGAGTTCTCCATTTCAATAAACCTCCTATACTTCTAAATCTTGTAGTATTCATTAATTTTTCTGCCTGCTGCAGTTAGCCAGCGATTGGACCGCAATGATGATATGTCTAATGTTTGTGCCGAATTCCCGGCTATTTCTTCACTGATTAGGAGTCCGGCGGCCGGGCTGTGCATAAAACCATGTCCGCTGAATCCTGACGCATGGTAAAACCCTTGGATTTTGTTATCAGCGCCCAGCACCGGATGGGAGTCCGGCGTGTCATCATAATACCCTCCCCAGCAGGATTTGATGGTAGCTTCCTGGAGACGAGGCAGCCGACGAAGAGCAGCTTCCAGATGTTTATATTCCCATTCCGGGTCTGAGTAGCTATAATCCGGATCTTCGCATCCCCCTGCAACAAAGGGCTTATTTAAGCCCGTTAACAGACCGCCTGTCTCCTTATGTAAGCCCAGACCTTCCCCGGGGAACACAATAACGGGAAAATCGGCGGGCAGCCATGGGAGCACATCTGTAACCAACAACTGCTGATGGCAGGGGATTACCGGCAACTCAATTCCGGCTTTAGCAGCCACAAATTTGGACCAGGGGCCAGTAGCATTTACAACAACTCGCGAAGTTATCGCTCCTTCTGACGTTACCACTTGCTGTATCGCGGAACCGTCAGTAATAAAGTCCGTTACAGCGACTCCAGGATAATATTTGACACCCAGCTCTCTGGAGAGCCGAATATACGTGCTTGTAATCTTATTGGGATCGATCAATCCATCCTGCTTATTGTAAGTTGCACCAGTTACATCCTCTAGAACCAGCATCGGCAGCTTCTTTTGAATCTGCTTAGGCTCCATCCATTCCGTTTGCACACCCAACCTTTGCTGCAAAAGCATCGCATCATAAAACTCAGAAAGATTATCTTGTGCCGTGAAAATAAACATATATCCGCACTGGTCCATTTCATCCTGAACAAGGTTATACGAATCAAGCTGCTCCAGCAATCGAAAACTTAATTTGGACAATTCAATATTTATCTCCGTTGTAAACTGACTTCGCATCCCGCCTGCGCAGATAGATGTGGTTGCTCCGCCTAAACTTTCGCTTTTCTCAAGCACTACCACATCGGTTATTCCTTTTTTGGCTAAATAGTAGGCTGTACACGCCCCGACTGCCCCAGATCCAATAATAACAACTTCACATTTATCGGGTATCACCGAGAATTCTCCTTTTCTTCTATTTTGCTGATTACAGTACTAAACTCTTTCAAAAGCGCTGACAGAAGCGCGCGCTCTTGCACATCGATACTCTCCACTGTGCGTGCAGCGATCCGCAACAGGTTAAGGTCAGGCTCAAGATGATATTTCACCAAAATGTTTCTGAGAATAAGAGTGGTTTCGTATATATCCTCATAGCCTTTCATAATGAAATCAGAAAGGTTATATCCACATTGAGATAAATATCCAAGCCTGTTAACCATGCATTTTTTGTGCTCCCAGAGTAAATGAAACGGACGAACACAATAGAAAATTTCGTTACGCGCCAACCTATCTAAATAGTCTAGCAGCGCTCCATACACCTTAATTCCCCAACACGAACCTCCATCTGTTCCCGGGCAGGTTACCATGGTTTCTGGCTAGCGTGAATAGTAATAATCCGCTAGGCTTGCGATCAGTGTAGTTGGCTCAAAATGCATCTTATCAGCTTCATTTAGCCGGACAGAGCGAATCGAACGCCGTTCGAATGCATGAGCGCGCAGCGATGATATGATCTGATCGGCGGGAAGCTCATGAAACTCGAAGATTTTATCGTAATCCGAGCCAGCAATACTAAATGTATGACTAAGATCATCATAGCCGTAAATCATAAAATTCCTTTCGAAATGAACCTTATTAAAATAGTGCTTACCTTCTATATAAAATTCATCCAAGCTTACTTCGACATACTCCTTCTCGGCCAGACAATCCAAGATCTGTTTTACAGCAACACGTTCAGGACCAAGCCTGATCTCTTTCAAATTCAGATAGGGGAAATGCCCCAAAGATTGCTCGGGTGACAGAAATTCAAGATCCATCACATCCATATTCGCTCCAAGATATAAATGAATATAGTGGTTATGCAGCCAATCCATCTTTCTAGAGCAGACTTCCACTACACTGAGCAGATGAGAGCTGTTCATGCTGCTGTTCACCATAGGGTACTTGATCGGCAGGTTAGGCATCTGTGGCACATCCTTCACCATTTTTATTCCAGAGATATGCCGTTAAATCTCCAACCGTAGGAAAATGTCCTGCTACCAAAAGGTAAGGATCAAAGTCCAATTGCAACGCCCGCTCAACTTCAACAATAAATTTGATGTAAGTAAGCGAATCCATTTCCAGATCTGTGAACACACTTTCGGGCTCCAAGGAAATATCACACTTTACAAATAGGCGCAGCAATACCTCCACCCGCTGTTGTATTTGGTCCATCATATCCTCCCCGTCCATCATTTATCTCTGGCCTAATGTTCCTTCGCCTACTTGCAAAATTTCTTCCAACGACATTCCTAATTGAGATAACACTGATTTCGTCAGCTGTCCCTGGGCTGCAGCAGAGGACGGTTCAGCAAGCATGTCCGCCATTCTTGCAATCGTAAATTCGCCTAGGTACAACTCCATAATGGTTATGTTTGTATTGAATCTTTTGTTGACAATACTAATTAGCTTTAGAGCTAATAACGAATGGCCGCCCAGATCAAAAAAATTCTCGGCAATGTCGATCGCACGGCCCTCCAAACTCAACAACTCTTGCCAGATAGATTCTATCTCTTCCTGAAACTCATTTTTAGGAAGTAGAGCGCTGCTCGCTTCTTTAAATCTCACATCAGGCAGCGGAAGCGCCTGGCGATCAACCTTACCATTTCGATTTAACGGAAATCTCTCAAGTCTCATAAAGATGCCAGGAATCATATAGGCCGGCAAATAAGCTCTCGCATAGTTTCGCAGCTCCGCAGCGGCAATCTCTTTATCGCTCACATAATAGGCAATCATAAGCTGCCCCCCGTTATTCTGCTTGAGCGGATGGACAAGAATCTCTTTGATCCGGTTGTAACGGCGAAATACGGCCTCGATTTCACCCAGCTCTATCCGCGCACCGTTGAGCTTGATTTGTTGATCTGTTCTTCCCCCATAAATAATCGTGCCGTCTTCGAGGAATTTGCCCATGTCTCCTGTGCGGTACAGACGTTCAGCAGCAGGATGTCTGGAGTAAGGATCGGGTACAAAACTGCGGTTGGTCAGCTCTTCATTTCCGATGTATCCTAGGCCCACTCCTATTCCACCAATGCATATTTCTCCGTAAACCCCAACGGGAACCGGCAGAAGATACTTATCCAGAATGTAAATTCGGAGATTGGAAATCGGTTTGCCGATCGGAACACTTGAATGGCCTCGGCTCTCCGCACAGTCCCAGCAGGTTACATCAATGGCCGCCTCAGCGGGCCCGTACAAGTTGAACAAATGCGCAGCGGATTTTGAGAAAAAAGAATTACGTAACGTGGTACTCAGCTCTTCTCCACTGCAAATGACATTTTTAAGTGAAATACAGCTTTCTATTGGAAAGGAGTCCATAAACTGCTGCAGTAACGCCGGAACAAAATGAATCGTCGTAATATGCCTCTCGACAATCACATTCCCAATATATTCAGGATCATGCGGTTTATCCGGTCGGGCCAATACCAATTCCGCTCCATGCAGTAATGGCCACAGTAGCTCCCATACTGCCACATCAAAAGTGAGCGGTGTCTTCTGCAGCACTTTATCGGTCTCATCCAAACCAAACTGCTGCTGCATCCAAAGAAGCCGGTTGTATAATCCCTCATAGCTGTTCATCGCGCCCTTCGGGGTTCCGGTTGAACCGGAAGTATAGATAACATAGGCTAAATCACTGGGTTCGGCCGGCTCATTGTGCACAATTTCACACCTTAAGTCAGCTGAATAAGAGCTAATCCCGACGAGGACCACCTTATGCATCGCTTTAAACAGAGCCGCATATTGTTCCTGGGTGATGATCAGTGCACACGACGACTCACAAATCATATGGGCCAGACGTTTGGAGGGCAGCTGTGGATCAAGCGGCATAAATGCCCCGCCGCATTTAATTACCGCCAGAATTGAGGTGACTAGCTCAACAGATCTCTCCAAGCCCAACCCAACAAGGCTGCCACGCCCGATCCCCAATTGCATCAGCCTCGAAGCAAGCATATCTGAGGCCAGATCAAGCTCCTCATAACTCATGTTGTCTTCTTCGCTCAAAAATACAGCCCGCAGATGACTATGCTTCGCAGCTTGTTTTTTGATCTGGCTTATGAACCTTCGGCTGTCCAGACAGCCGAAATCCATACAAGTATCATTCCATTCGTAGATCACTTTATTGATTTCTTCCGCGGTCAAAAACATGTGGCTGCTAACCGTAGCCTCCGGTCGCTGCAGCAGCTGCTGGAGAATGTTAATGTAGTGGTAATGGAATTGCCTCAATGAGGCCGCGTACCATTTATCATTGTTGTATTCGTAAAATAATTGCACTCCGCTTCCGGTATCATTAAGCCCAATCGTCAGGTCAAAGGCCGAAGAGCTTTTATCTGCCTTTAACGCTTCTACAGTTAGGTTGGATAACTCCAAATCCGTTTTGCCGCTCTGCACATAAGTAAACATCGTTTGAAACAGCGGATTTTCCCCTGGCCTGCGATCTGGATGCATAATACTGACGAGCTTGTCGAAAGAGACTTGTTGATAGGCAATGCCCTCATTAATTGTTTCTTTCTCTTTAATTAATACTTCAAAGAAGCTGTCTTCAGTCTGCACATTGGTGGTGAGTGGCAAAGTATTGGCAAAAAAACCGAAAAGATTCCTTACTTCAATGCGGTTACGGTTAGCCATGGTTGAGCCGATAATCAGGTTAGACTGGCCGGTATATCTAAACATCAGGACCCGGTAGGCTGCGAGCATAACGTTATAGACCGTGAATTCGGGGTGACGTTTTATAAAATCCAGCATTTCATTATAGGCATCCTGCGACAACTCTCCCCCATAATTGCACTCCGAATCGGTTGGCCCAGCAGCTTCAGTCATTGCCGCAAGGTTTAAATCAAGCCGTGTATCTGCCGAAGCTAACTTGTTGCTCCAATAATCCATTAGTGTTGGATTGCCGGCATTTGCAATATATTTTTGTTCCCAGACCGCATAAGCAGAATACTGTACCGGCAATTCAGGCAAGCGTGCCACCCTGCCTTCTTCCAAAGCGTTGTAGATCTCACTGAATTCATTTGTAAAAATATCCAGAGACAACGCATCTGAAATGCTGTGATGGAAACGAAATATCAGTAAATGCTCGGTGGGGCTCATCTGCACCAGTACCGTCTCAAATAAAGAGCCTCCATTTAATTCGAACGGTTTATTAATCTCCATTGCCAACCAATCCAGCGCCTGTTTCTCCATCTCTGACTCAAGACAATCCAGCCGCTCAATCCTGACCACTGCGGGCTGTGGAACCGTCTTTTGGTAAGGCTCCCCGTCTTTTTCGTAAAATACAGTGTCTAAAATTCGATGCCTTTCCTTCAAGATACCCAGACATTCAGTCAAGTGTTTATAATTCAGACAACCCTTCAAGCGGTATTGTATCGTCATATTGTAAGCGGAGCTGGCAGGGTTCAATTGATGCAAAAACCATAATCTGCGCTGAGCGCCGCTCAGCGGAATATCGGTTAAATCGGAATCAGCACGGATAGGAGGGAGACTTCTATGCATTCGCTCGGCCTGCAGCAGCGCTTCCCAATTTGATAAACCTCGAGTCATACTTCATCCTCCCGATTCTTGGAATTAAAAATCATGCCTCAGGAAATTGCCTTATCATTGAGCAACACTTTAAGACAGTTAATAATCGTCAAGGGAGACTCAAAGGTCTCTGGAGTGAGACAGTTGTCTGGAATCTGAACCCGGAAGACCTCCTCCAAATCGTACAGAAGATATAAAGCCCGGAACGAATTAACTCCCCATTCGGTTAAAGTTCTGTTCAAATCAGCAGCCTGTAGCGTCTCTTTCTGCTCTACTGAGGGTAAGGCTCCATTTTTGCGGATTAGTTCCATCACTGTCGCTTGGATATATTCCTCATCTCTGTTCATAACGGTCAAATCCCCTCGTTTCCCGTATTATTTTTCGATTAAGAAATTGCCGACCGCCAGCGCATCCATAGCGGAGGTATAGAAGGTTTTAATGGCGTCGTATGGAGTCTCACACACCGGTTCTCCTCGTGTGTTAAGCGATGTGTTCATTATCAGCGGAATTCCAGACAACTTATAATGCTCGGCAATAAGCTGATACCAGACCGGATTCACCTCGCTTCGGACCGTTTGCGGTCTGGTAGATCCATCTACATGCACGATGGCAGGAACAGCCTGCCTTCTCTCTTCTTTGACTGTGTAGGCTTTCAGCATATACGGCGAATACTGCGCCTCCTCCACCAACCAATCCGCATGTTCATCCATAATACTTGGCGCCAGCGGTCTCCAGGATTCTCTGAATTTGATTTTTTGATTGACTTTTACATATGAATCATAACTTGCAGGACTGGCTGTTATGGAACGGTTGCCCAATGCCCTTGGCCCCATCTCGGCTGCGCCTTGGAACCAGCCAATGACTTTACCTCTATCAATCAGTTCTGCCGTCTGCCGGCAAATATCGGATGAATAGTTATACTTCAAACCAAGCTTGTTTAATACCTCCGATATATGGTTGTCATCATAGGAAATTCCCCAGTAAGGAGTCTTCAGTCTGCCCTTTACAGGGAGAACGGAACGTTCTTTAGAGGCAATCATGGCAGCTCCGATACAGCCCCCAGCATCATTGGTTGCCGGTAATACGAAGATTTCATCAAAAATTCCGAGGCGTTCCAGCCTTCCATTCGTCGTACAATTGAGAGCAACACCTCCGCCTAGCACCAAATTTTTACTGTTGCCTTGCCGGATGGTCTGCTGGCAAAGATGCACAATAGTGTCTTCCAGCGCCTGCTGCGCCGATGCGGCAATATCTTTGTGCTTCTTGCTGTATTCCACCGTATAATTGAGCCCGCCATACAGTGTATTATTGCTATAGATACGCTTTGGAGGATCACCGAATTTACGGTACATTTCCTTCATCCATATTCGGGTCAGCTTGTTATACTTATCCTCCAAACCAAGCGAACTATCAGGTTCTCCGATAGGAATCTCGTACCCGTCTTCCGTCAACCGTACAGAAAAGTCATAGACTGACTCTCCATAAGAGGCTAATCCCATCAGCTTTCCTTCTCCTGATGTTCCAAGCTGTAAATAATCACTGACGATGGAATAAAAAAATCCAAGCGATTGTGAAATCCCGTATTCTTGCTTGATCTCTATGTGCTCATTCTTCCCATAGGCTACTGTGGTTGAAATATCGTCACCTTGTCCGTCCATGACCAAAATCACCGCATCATCGAACCCGGATAAATAGTAGGCACTTGCCGCATGGCATAAATGGTGGCTGACCGAAATGATAGTGGGCATTTTTTTGCCTGATAATACCGGATGCTTCTTGAATTTCTCCAATATCCCCAATTCTTCCGCCTTTTGCGGGTCCCATGATAAAGCAATCAGATCGATATCTTCAAAAGCAACACCCGCTTGGGACAGACAATTGAGGAGCGACAAAACCGGGGGCTCTCCGTAAGCATGTTTTTTTCGGCAGAAACGCTCCTCCTCAGCATAGGCCACCAAAACGCCATCATGAACCAAACATGCCGCTGAATCATGTCCTAGCCCACCGCTTAAACCAAGAATTAACACGTATACTCCCCCTCTAAGTTTTGTTGATATTGATTGAGCAGCTGATTTACAATTCGACCTGTTTTGGAATTCCTGATTTCCGCGATGTTCTCTGGTGTACTTTCACCCAAGACTTGTCCCCCCTCCAGGCCTCCCTCCGGCCCCATGTCAATAATCCAGTCCGCCATGACTAAGACATCGGTATTATGTTCTATCACAACGACAGAATTACCCGAGTCGACCAACTGCCCAAGCATATCAATCAGCTTAATCACATCATGCGGATGCAGGCCTGTTGTTGGTTCATCAAGCAAGTACAAGGTGTGGTGTCTACTGCTTTTTGAGAGCTCTCTGGCCAACTTTACCCGTTGTGCCTCCCCGCCGGACAAAGTGGTTGCCGGCTGGCCCAGAATTAAATAATCCAGTCCAATACGGCACATCACATCCAGCTTGTTATATACGGATGGTTCATCCGCGAACAGTTCCATCCCTTCTTTTACAGAGCAAGCCAATACATCTGAAATGCTATGGTTTTTATACTTTACATCCAGAATCTCCGGCTTAAATCGTTTGGTCCGGCATACAGGACATGGGGTCTCAACCGACGGTAGGAATTGCAAATTCACTTGCACAAGCCCTGCTCCCTGACAGCGTTCGCATCGGCCGCCGGGGACGTTGCAAGAAAAGTGTTTGGCCTGGAGATTACGCATTTTCGCTTCAGGCAGCGCAGCAAAAATATTCCTTATCGCCGTGTACACATCTGTGTAAGTTGCCGCGTTTGATCTTGCAGTCTGACCGATAGGGGATTGATCAAAGCTAATGACCTTATGCACATTCTCCCAGCCCTTAACAACTGCATAGGCATCAGTCTCGGTGCTTTGGGTAAAATGAAGCTGTGCGGATCGAGCCAGGACGTCGAACATAAGAGTCGATTTCCCCGACCCTGATACCCCGGTCAGCACAACGAGCTTGCCCAACGGGATATTCACACTTACATCCTTAAGGTTATGGCGATTGGCATATGTAATCTCAATGCATTTCCCGTTCCCTCTGCGGCGCTGTTCAGGAAGAACCACCGTATCTTTACCAGCGAAATACTGCCCGGTCCATGATCTGCTGCACTGAATCAGCTGCTGCACGGAGCCAGCCGCAACCACTTCTCCCCCTTGCTTGCCCGCACCCGGTCCGATATCAATAAGGTAATCGGCCGCCCGCATAACATCCGGGTCATGCTCAATAACTAGAACCGTATTTCCAAGATCACGCAACTGCCGGAGCACCCGGAGCAGGCCTTCGGTATCTATCGGGTGAAGGCCAATTGTCGGTTCATCGAGAATATACAACACTCCTGTTAAGCTAGCTCCGATTAATGAGACGAGCTTAAACCTCTGCATTTCTCCCAGAGATAAAGAAACGGTGGAGCGGTCCAAGCTTAAGTAGCCGACACCCACTTCAATCAAGCGAGCCAGCTTTTTTTCCATTTCGGAAACGATGTTCATAAGCGGATCCTGACTTCCCCCTAGCTGTTGAGCGGACACTTTACGCAACCAGCCAAGCAAATGGAAGAGCGGCATTGCAGATGCTTCGGTGATACTTTTCCCGGCTAGCGTAACCGCTCGACTGTCTGCGTTCAGCTTCGTACCGTGACAATCCGAACACTCTTGCAGATGAAAGAATTTTTCAATCTTCTCTCGATAGTCCGATTCGTGTCCGCGTTCCTTGTATCTGCGTTCCAGGTTGGTCAGAATCCCCTCGAATCTTCCCTCTGCAGCATAAGTTGGAGGGGTCTTCCCAGGAAAATGCCTGATAAATCGCTGGCTGTATACACCGAAATACAGCAGATCCCGTTCGACCGTGCCCAAATCTCTCAAGGGTTTATCAGGATCAAACACAAATCCGTAATAGTTACCGGCTGCAACCAAATTATCGGCCATTAACTGTGCTCCATGAGGATTGCTCCCCTTAAGTGCACACTGCTTCAAGCTGAGGCTGTCATCGAAAATTTCTTGTAAATTCGGTTTTCGTTCAACCCCCAAGCCCATACAAACCGGACATGCGCCTTCAGGTTTATTGAAAGAGAAATGGGACATGGTCAATGCTCTAAGCTCATGGCTGCACTCTAGGCACACGGCTTTGCCCTCATCGGAATAGGACATAGGAAGATCTTGAATCTCTGTTTCGATCGACTCATAGTTTTCCTGCCAGATGTCAGCACTACTTGAACCCTTGACTTGGCTTCCGCAATTAGGACAAGCTCTTTCTCCGCTTTTGGTAAACAATATACGAAGCAAGGTGTACAAATCCGTTGTAGTTCCAACGGTTGACCTGGGATTTCGGTTAGTGTGGCGCTGGTCAATACAGATGGAAGGCGACAACCCTTCAATAGAATCAACCTTAGGTTTGTGGATAAAATCACTTATCATACCGAGCGAATCCATGTATTGCCTCTGACATTCCTGCTGCAAGGTATTCATGGCAAGCGTTGATTTGCCGGAACCAGACAATCCAGTTAACACCACTAGTTTGTTTCGGGGGATAGACAGAGATATATTTTTCAGATTGTTTTCTCTCGCACCTTGAATTTTAATCCAGTCATTCAATGTGATCGGCTCCTTCATGAGACATCGTCATATGCTGCCGTATGAATGTTATCCATTCGGTCTTCGCTTCAGAAATGTTCATCAGCTCACTGAAGCATGATTCATGGTTAAAAGCTACTAACAGATTTCCTTGCATCTTTGATGCTGGTTTTCGTTTTTTGCCGCTCCATATTTCTCCTTCAAAAAAACAATAGCTATCTTCATCCGTTATACAAACCCCGCCTTGAGACTGGTGGCTTTGATTTAACCAGACATACACCAAGACTGTAAGGGAAGCCGGATCGGCGGTACCGTGACGTATTACTTGGTCCGCAGTCATCAGTCGGTCGTGTTCCCGAAATATGGATTTCTTCTTCAATAAATCCACATACTCAAAAAAATGCTGTTTCGTATTATAATCGCTCAGGAACTGACGAATAAGCGGACTATTCATAGATGCGAGAACATAAGCCTGCGGTTTTGTTACTAATAGTGTCTGATAAGCATATTTGGCGTACGTATATACAGAATCCGGCAGATTGCAGCTGTATCTCAGCATCGTTTGGCGCAGCAATTGATGAAGTTGCAGCGGGTCAGCGCATTCTTTTAAACTGGGCATTGGGCATTCATCCATATAGCTAATTCCCGTTGTTAGCGGACGCGAGAATTTAAACACAATGCCATCCTT
The DNA here is from genome assembly GCF_038002705.1 of Paenibacillus sp. FSL H7-0716. Classification (NCBI taxonomy): domain Bacteria; kingdom Bacillati; phylum Bacillota; class Bacilli; order Caryophanales; family Paenibacillaceae; genus Paenibacillus; species Paenibacillus sp. FSL H7-0716. The sequence continues at coordinate 51,974 of NZ_JBBODA010000005.1, read as the reverse complement.
GAACCAGTTATTTAATCGCTCCACCGTCCGGCCTGATAAATTCGAACTTCCGGCAGCAGACCAATACTCCCTCTCATTGAACAGCTTGCTGATTTCGGTCTGATAATAGTAAGTACCTGCTTTTAATTTAACAATCCGGTCTGTGAAAAACAGATATGCCTCTCCAGTGATGGAGACGAGCAAACAATCGTAATTAACTAAACGGAGCTGGACGATATCCGAAGCCGCCAAGCCGCATAATCGGAGCACCGCAAAATAAAATGACATAAGCGGCGTACAATTAGCGGTTAATGGAAAGTGATCTTCAGCCAAGGTCAACAGTTCATCATAACTAAACGTTGGAGCAGTAAATTTGCTTGACCAGCTGCTGTTACGATCAGGCCGCTCAATCTGGAAATTGATATTTTCACTTGCAAAATGATATAAGGACTCCAACGTCCCTAGAGTGGTTGGCTGAAACAGCAATGCTGCCAGATCAGCTACGCGTAAAGACAGCATATTGGATAGAATGGCCGCACATTCCAATTCAGAGTGCACTTCCCGGGAACGTATATTTCGTGGAATTGCCCGAGCGTACAAATTCGCCGGCAGAGGATCGCTGCTGTTTCTAACAATCTCCAATTCCGCTTCATTGGTCCACCAGAAGTGATCGGTCATGGAATAAGTATCGTAATGAATTAGATCGGCTTCGGCCGAACCAAACGGTAGCCAGCTTTTCTCGATCGTTACAACCTTCCATTCTTTTTTGTCTTCAACATAGCGCATAGTATAAATATGCTCATCCTTTAGCTGGTCAAACTGTTCATAAGTAAAGGTCAAAGTGCAGGCTGCAACAATTTCAGCAAAACTTATTCTGACATTTCGTACGTTAAATTCTACGCAAGTCGGAACTGTTTTTTGTAAATACCCATGGAACCATGCCCGCTGTGATTCAGCTTCCATTTCATCTTCGAAATACTGGGTCTCCAGCCAAAGTTCAATATCTCCTGTTGTTAAAGCACGATGAAGACAGTCGAGCAATGTAACGGAAATGGCGGATGTATCCAATGTCTTTTCCACACTCTTCACCTCACCTTGCTGACATTTCGGATTGCAGCATATTCTCCAGATACAGTTCGAATTTTTCAGGCTGGGCCTCCGTTATAAATTCCTGCGCGGCAGCTTTAGAGGCTGCAGAAATGGATTCGTAGAGTGTCCTGTCCGTCAGCAGCCGTTGCAAAGTCTCCACCCATATGGCAGTATCCTGTTCGGGAATAACCGGCATTGTATGTCCTGTTGCTTCATCCTTGTAAGTTTCCGTAATCGGCGTCACCGGAAGATTATAGTCAACCTTGCATTTCGATTGCATGAGGCCGCCTTGGTCGCTTGCAATAACAGGAATACCTCTTAGCATCGCTTCAATTACTGTCTGCCCAAAAGCTTCAGCGCAGATGGAAGGATGAAGCCACACTCGTACCTGTTCAAAAATCAAATTCATCTCGCGCTCCGGTTCAAGCAGTGTCACATTAGGCAGAGCACGTAAAGCGGATTGTTCCTCCTGCTTCAAATCGCCCCATGTAATTACCGCAGCAAAAGGATAGTCCGGAAAAGCTTGAGCCAGCTTCAGAAAAATGGATAAACCCTTTATCTCTGTAGGGTTGCATATCGCGATGTATCCTCTGTTGAAATTATGAAAGGTTGGAAAAATACCATCCCCATAAATTGGGAAACGTAGCGAAACAGCATTGGTATAACCACCCCATTCGGTGATAGTATGAGCTACGAAATCACTGTCACCAATAAAGCCGGAGACCTGGGCAAGCTCCTGTCGGAGCAGCGGATTTTCGATCCAGCTATGCGGCCCAAAAGGGAGAGTGATCACATCATGACAAATCACAACCAATTTTGTTGCGCTTCCAGCCACGAGCTTTATTCCCGCAGCAACCATGGTGTGGTAAGCCATATTCACAAGAACCACGTCCGGATTGCCTTTTTTCATCAAATCCCCTGCTGTTCTGTATAACAGCATAACACTCGTGGTGAAATGGCATTCTACACCATTTACTGTCCCCTGAAGACTATGCGCGGAACGAATAATATTGTTTACCCCATGCTCCTGCAGCTGTTCCTCCACCTGTAACAGAGAATCTTCCTGGTCTACCAGATGGACTACTCTACATTGATGTCCCCTGGCAGCCAGGGACTCGAATACTGCACGGTTAGCCTTGACGGCCCCTTGATAATAGGCAAAATAAGCACCTTCAGAAAGAAACAAAAGATTCATCGTCAGCTGCTCACCCTTTCCGACTGTCCCTCAATATATGCCGTCAATTTTCCGGTATCATTTAATAGTTCCAGTGCCAGGTCATCATCTTCAATGACGATTCCAAGCTGTTGTTCAATCTTAACGATAATCTGCAAAGCAATCAGTGAATCCATATGGAACGCTTCAAGTAAATCCGCTTGCGCATCCAGTTCCTCCATTGTAACCTCCTTGCTCAAGACCTCTGAAAAAATAGCGGCCAGCTTACCCAGAATCTCCTTGTTCTGCATGCTTATATCTCCTCTCAGAAAACCTTTGGTTGCCGCTCTGCCGTATCTTGTACCAGCTGCTGCAGCATGTTTAAGCTCTTAGTCCGGGCGGAAGGATCAGGAAACGAAAGGGCTTCAACGGCAAATTGATCACAATACCCGCATACCGCACAATCCAGTGACCGGCAATCGACTTCTTTGAAAAAATCAATAAAACCTTGCAGCTTAGAATTGTCAATATAAACATCCAATAAGGTCAGGGCACGGATGCTCTGGCGGCTCTGCTGCGTTTGCCGGGAAAAAACCGCCTTTTCTCGTGTAACCGCACCGGCCGTTCTGCGATGGTTGGTGTGAACGATGTTCAAAATATCAGCCAAGTTCCCCGGATACTGCCTATCATGATAGGCTTTTGCCGCCTGCAACAGCCAGGCAGTAGATTTTGACCGGTCCGTCAGCTTAAAACGGTGTATGCCTATCTTCTCATATTCCGCCAAATCCTCCGGCCTGATCCAGCGCGCCTTCATGATATTCCCTGGATCATTAAATTTCTCGTAAGTGCATTTGACGGAGCAATAATCCATAAAGCTTTGGTTATCCGTTCCACGGTTGGATGAGCCATGGCTCATTACATTGTCATGATAGACCTGCATTGGACATTCATAGAGACAGGTCTGATTGACAATGACCTGGATTTCACATTCAACGCTGTTCTGTATACGTTCAAGCAGCCTGAAATCTCTGGCTATGTTTTCTCTTACTGTGATCTCTTTGACGCCCATTGAATCAAAGTATTTTGCCCGTTCCACACTTTCGACCACCGCAAAGGAGGACAAGCTCACTTTGATCTCAGGATGTCTTCTCCTGCAAATGTCCACAAGCAGCTGATTGGCTAAGGTGATCCAGTCCACACCTATTTCAGCGGCCCAATCCATTTGATCTACAATTTGTCGGTAGCCTTCATCCTCATATTCCCTGTTGCCGAGACAGGAACTGTTCATCAAATAGTTAAACTCTTTATTGTACATATGGGCCCGCTTAACCGCTTGTTCAATATCGCTCCGCGTACTTATCGGCATTGCCGCAGCCGATCTTCCGCTTCCACAGCCCTCCTGAGAAGAACCACCGAAGAAGCAGCTGATATATTCGTATCCGCCCAGCTCGTCAATAAGCTGGATATCGCCGTTATATGGAACAGATATCTTCATAAATTACACCTGCCAGCTATTTTTTTGTGCCAGTGCGATCAATGCAGCACAGCAATTCTCAGTTCCGCTTAAAGTCCTCAGCTTGGACCTATAATGCCCGCGAAGCTCAGCCAAATTATCGTTCAACGCTGTCTCAACAATCTTACGGATACGGCTTGGTCTGAATGCTTGAACGGGTAGCTTATAAGTGAGACCAAGATTTTGGAGCTGCGTACAATTATAGTCCCGTTCAAAATGTTGACCGGGAACGGTTATGCTCGGAAGTCCATGAAGCATTGTCGTAAGCATAGTATCTTGTCCGCCATGAAAGATTACCAGAGCTGCTTCCGGCATAATTTCAGCAGCCGGGATAAACCAATGGAATTGAATATTGTCGGTATGGTCAGGAAGCGCCTTAAGCTCATAATGAAATCCGCATAAACAGGCAACACGGTAGGGTTGCTTGTCAAAGATCTCTTTGACCAGCTCAATATAAATTAAAGGGGGAATGGCACTAACGCTTAAATAAATAAAAATTAGCGGCTTGCCCTGCCAGTCCGGATGCCACTGCAAATTTGAAGATTGTCTTGCCTCCAAATCCAGAATGTAACCGGCGAAATCGCACTCCTTCAACGCAGCCAGCTCCGGCTCCAGTTCCGGTAGTGTCGGTGCCATTTTAATCGTTGCTCTTGAAAATAATAATTCAGCCAGATTGGAAACAGAATCCAGTGAATAATCCGCCAACACCTCATTAAAAGCGGCGATAGCTTTGGTAGATCCCGGATACTGTAGGTTGGCCGGGAAGGCTGGATGGCTTGGCCAGCTCGCAATCATCAAAGCGGGAATCTGGGCCACGGCAGCTGAAATGGAAGCACTCGGACGAGACTCGGCAAATATGGCGTTGGGTTTAAAAGCCTGTATCGCCTTCAGTTCAGCCTCAACCGCTTGACGAATAAAGCCCGATTCTGCCATCCCTGTCCACTCCACATAATCGGCAGCACTGCGAACATCTCCGGAATTCCCTGAAGGAAGCGGAATCGGATAGTCATAAACCTGAAAGCCGTTGGCTCGGACAAAGTCAGCAAGCTTGCCGCCAATCACAAAGCTGACCGTGCAACCTTGGCTTTGCAGAACCTTGGCAATGCCCAGCGTTTTGCTCACTGATCCTACAGAACCGGAGCTAGGGGGGCTTGGAAGAAGCATAATTCTTGGTGGACTCACAAACTATTCACCTCGCTTCTATTGGACATTTCTTCGATTAAATAAGGAATCGCATGGGCGTAAGTAGGGTATGCCAGCCGTACATCGGCATTCTTTTTTATCTTTTCGTTTCCCATACGTACGGAAAGGGCGCGTAAACCATGTATACTTAGTCTGATACGATCAGTGACAGCCTCAGGAGAAATCCATTGTATTTCAGACAGTTGAGCATATTTCCGAACCTCTTTTATCAATTCCTCCTGTGTTAGAGGAAGATCATCACTCACGTTATAAATCTCTTGAACAGCAAGATTACTCCAGGCCAACTGCATCATTGAAATAACATCATCAATATGCACTTTAGATGAATAACTGCGCCCGTTCCCCAGCATCTGAGTGCAGCGCATTAATTGCCGGATATAATTATGCTCAAGCGGGCCGTACACTTCAGCGATCCTGAGAATGATATAAGAAAATTTCGCATGGGTGCAGTATTGCTGGACCAGCCGCTCCATTTCGAGTGTAATTCTTCCAAATGGATGAACGGGGTGGCACAGTGCAGATTCATCGGCCACACAAACGTTGTCGCTTCCATATACAGCCCCATTGCTTGCCACAATGAACTTGCCATACGTTCCGCTGCGCAAAAGTTGGTCCAGCAGATTCCGCGTCCCCTCTACATACAGCTGCCTCATCCGGGACACAGAACCAGAATGTTTGCCGGCAAGATGATAGACGACATCAATATCCTCCCCTATGCCATCCATCGTTTCAGGGTTCAGAACGTCGCCTACCCACAGTTCCATACCCAATTCTGCAAGTGTTTCGCCAACGCCTTTTTCCTTCGGCAATACAAGCCCTCTGACAGCATGTCCCTGTTCCAGTAAACTGCTTGTTAACCTGCTCCCGATAAAACCGCTGCAACCTGTCACAAGAAACCTCATGACGTCAGGATGTGACTGGCTGCTTGATTCTGATTTCTCAGCTTCTTCCCATAGCGACCCTTGGGAATGTTATCCGTCCACTTGATTACTCTCGGCACCTTATATGCCGCAAGTCTCGCTGAACAGAATCTGATAATATCATCGGCTGATACCTGGGCATCCAGCGGCACGATCTCCGCAATCAGCTTGCTGCCATAGTATTTATCGGAAACACCATATACAAGTGCTTCTTTAATGCCGTTATGGAGCAGCAGGACTTGTTCAATCTCTGCCGGATTTACCAAATGTCCGCCGACATTGATGTTATCAGAAAGCCGCCCCGACAAATACAGATACCCAGCCTCATCCAACCTTCCCAGATCACCCGTACGTACCCAACCCTGTTGAAAGACCTCTGCCTGCAACTCGGGTTGCCCGTAATACCCGCACGATATATGAGCGCCGCTGACCCATATCTCTCCTTCCTCTCCATGAGCAACCTCGTGCCCCTCCGGGTCAAGCAGCCGAATAGAAACTCCCAGATGTGGCTGTCCCACCGAATCTCTGATCAGTTCTTGCTCATTTGAAGGATTATAGGCAATTGCCCCACCTTCGGATGAACAGAACAATGAACGGATAGACTTGCCCGACAGCTTATAAAAGTCCTTAAAAGTCGCTGCGTCCAGATGAGCAGAGCAGCTGATGCACAGTCTCACTTTATCCCAAGCTACACTTGACGATGACACGACTGACTCATTAAGCAAGGTATACATATAGGGAACCGCAAAAAGAATCGTTACCTCTTTGCGATTGATCTGCTCGCAAATTCTAGCAGGCATTGTTCCCTTCGACATGATTAATGTAGCACCGGCACAGAGGGCCGGTAGGACTACAGTGGTTAGCGTCGCGGGCAGCCACGGCGAAATCGGTGTGAACAGCTTGTCGTTTGCAGTAATTTCAAGCCCTCTACAGATGGCCATTACATTATTGTAGATGGCCCGATGGCTAAACTGTACGCATTTAGGCGGTCCAGTCGTTCCTGAGGTATAAAAATTCAAAGCAATATCTTCATCAGAATGCTTATCTGCCTGTAAAAAAAGCGTTGCAGTCCTAAAGATAAATATCGGTACTCTGAGTACGAGCTCAAGCTGACTGCTGCCCTCCGAATCAATTGGATCGCAAATTAAATACTGACAATGGCTTGACGAGTGCATTCTCTCCAGTTCCGGTAAGTTCTTCACAGGTTCAAATGGGATCGGAACGGCTCCCGTATGCCAGCATGCAAGCCACAGCATGATAAAAGCAGATTTGTCTGCAACGGCTAAGGCAACTCTGTGCCCGGGCCGGATCCCCGCGAGATCCAGCTTCTCACTACTGTGCTCCAGTTCCTGCCGTAGCTCTTCATAAGTGATCGTTGATCCTTCATAATCAATGGCCGTAAGCCCTGGATTATTCGAGCAATTGAAATAAATCAAATCCAATATGGAAGAAGTGTTCACTTAGAATCCTCCTCAGCTAGAAGCACTTGCATATTTTTTCACTGCTCGTTTAAAAAACGCACTGGCTAACATTAGCAAAACCGCAGCTAGCAAGCTGCCTCCGAATAAATAGGATAGGCTTACCCTGCCCACTAATGCTTCTGCAGGAATGGAAACGATAAAGGCGACAGGAACGATCCAGGTAAGCGCCAATTGGATTGGTTTCTGATATACATTGACCGGAAATCTACCCATCTGCATGATACTGTCGAATATACTCAACATCGGACTTCCGGCATACCAAAACGCCAAAGAGCTTAATAACAGCAGTATTGAGTACAACAGCAGTAAAGCATTGCAAATGGCCCATACAAACATCAGACAAGTGGATATTCCTATCGCTTCTTGCATTTGAGAAACGCCCAGCACCATCACCGCTACTCCCACCATAACATCAAACAGATTAAGCGGAGACCAGTATCTCGTGCTCACATAAAACTGGGTCTCAATCGGTTTGAGCAGCGTTAAATCAAATCCTCCAGTCCATAGCTCCCCTTCCATCCCGGCTAATGAGCCAAGGCTTGGACCAACAAATAGATTTTTCATTGCCAAAATAAAATAGTACACGCCCGATAATGCCAGCGTATCCGCAAAAGTCCAACTGTTAAGCGAATTTGTGTTGGAAAAGAGGATCGCGATCCCGCCAATCGTCCCGGTTAAATTAATTGCGGTATACAAAATTTTGATTAGAAAGTCACCGCGGAATGACGCTTCCTTTAGAAGCGCTGTAGAGAAAAACAATCTCAGCAAACGCATATATCTCAGCATGTTCCCTACCCTCCCACGGCCATGTATGCACGAATCCCTTTTTTCCACACTAAACGGTTACATAATATGATAACGACCGCCCAAATGAATTGAACAATTATGCCAAAAACAAGCTGTGAATGATCCAACTTTCCAAGGGAAAACTCTATCGGAAAGCTGATCATATATTGAAAAGGCAAATAATCCGAGATATCCTGCATAAATCCCGGAAGCAACGACGAAGGCGCTACCTGTCCGGCCAGCAAAAATACCAGGGTGTCATTAATAGAAAGCAAGGACTTGATTTTATTGGTGAAAAATGCAAACAGGGAAAGTGTATAGGCCAGCATAAATCTGATGATTTGAGCCATGAGAAGAAGATAAACGGCCACCAGCAAGTCCAGACCGGATATAGCCAGTCTGAAGTTCAAAAAAATGGCAGCCACACCGGCAACAAATATAACAAAAGGCATACAGACGATTTTGACAGCCAAATCTGATGCAACCACATCGTAAAAAGGCGATATCGGCCTCAACAATACAATCGACATCTTGCCGCCATAGATTTGATCGCCGACCGTCCAGTGTGAGGTAGGGTAGGTCAGCTGATTCACAAGAATTAACAGAATATAATACCTCACAAAATCCTGCTGAGTGAACCCGGTTATGCTTCCATCTCCCGCAGCAACGGTCCAAACAAACATATAGATGATAGGTCCCATCATCCAACCAAGCGTCAATGTCCAGAAAAAACCTTTTTCAGCCATAAACCCGAACATAGTCCTACGTATCAGCGCAAAGCCTCCGCGAAAATTCAAAGGAGCCTCCCCTCTCGATACACTTCATCAATTACCGAATCGATTGGAGCATCATTGATTGTTACATTTCCAATGCAATAGCTATTAAAGATTTCTGAAACAATCTCAGGTACAGCTTCCTTCTGAATCTTAAACAATACGTAGCTTTCCGCAAGCTCCATGACCTGCAAGCTGTCAGTAAACTTCTCCTTTAGCTCTTCAATTGTGCCCGTTACGTCTTCATCCATAAAACTGACTTTAAGAATGCGGTAGGGAGCTATTTTACCGCTCAGCTGCTCCAGAGATCCGTCGTATAACAGCTTGCCTTGATTGATCAGCACAACCCGTTTACAAAGGGAAGAAATATCCTCCATATAGTGACTGGTAAGCAGGATGGTTGTCTCATGTTTTTGGTTATACTCCTTGATAAAACTGCGAAGCCGCAGCTGCATGCTGACATCCAGCCCTAAAGTAGGCTCATCCAAAAACAATACACGTGGCTGGTGTAACAACGCTGCTGTTAATTCACACTTGGAGCGTTCTCCCAAAGAGAGATTCCGCGCCTGATTCTTAAGCAGATGCCCTATATCCAGCAGTTCTTTTAGCTCATTGAGTCTTTGTTTAAAATCAGCATCAGAGACTCCGTATATTTCCTTCATCACAAAGAAAGAGTCCTCGACCGTAATATCCCAGGTTAACGTCGATTTGTTCCCCATTACCATACTGATGTTGCGCAGAAACTTATGTTGGCGTTCCCAAGGTTTGAAGCCATAGACGGAAATGTTGCCTGATGTCGGATACAGGATACCGGAGAGCATCTTCAGCGTGGTTGTCTTTCCCGCGCCGTTAGGTCCGATGAACCCAACAATTTCTCCCGGCTCAACCCTGAGGTCGATACCTTTTACCGCCTCAACTTCGTTGTATTCCATTTTGATCAGACTTTTGAACGCATGCTTTAACCCATGTTCTCTTACAGGGACGCGATAGACCTTTCTCAGATTATCAATAATAATGCCCTCGTTCATTGCTGCCCCCTTAACTCTGCGACCACACTTAAGAATACAGCCAAAACATAATCGATCTGCTGATCAGTCAAATTGGGATAAATCGGCAAGCAGATATGACGCCGACAATAATCATCCGCTAGCGGATATTCCCCACTGAACTGTAGAGAAGCAGCGATCGGCTGCCTATGAAGCGGCGTTGCATATACCTCCCCTTGGAGCGAAACACCTTTCTCCTTGAGTCTGTCCTTCAAATCGGAACTGTCAACGTCTAAAGGCACTATAACAATGTACTTATACCAACTACATCTGTCCTGCGGCATCACAATCTCGAAATCAGGAAGATTTTTCGTAAAGAAGGAAGTATAACGGTTGGCGATCGCTTCCCGTTGTTCAATGATCGCGTCGAGCCGCTCAAACTGGGTAAGCGCTATCGTTGCTGTGATATCACTCATTCGATAATTGTTGCCAAGCGAGGTGTGGTAAGTCTCCCAAGGCTGGGGCTTGCCATGATTGCGGAACATTCTTAGCTTCTCAGCCATTGAATGATCGTTTGTGACAATGATCCCTCCTTCCCCCGAGGTAATGATTTTCGTGGCAAAAAAGGAATAACTTCCGGCAATTCCGAAAGCTCCCGCACCTTTTCCGGCCATCCTGCTGCCATGTGCATGAGCGGCATCTTCAAATAACCAGAGCCCCTGCTCATCGCACCATTGCCTGATTTCTTCAATCTCCGGTGTAACAATTCCGCCAATATGTACGATAATAACCCCTCGGGTACGACTCGTGGCCTGCTTCTTTATTTCAGCCAGCGACACCGAAAATGTACGGGGATCAATATCAACAAGGCGAACATGCCCTCCGGCAAACAGGACACTGGAAGCCGTGGCAATAAACGTATTTGCCGGAACCAGCACTTCCTGCCCCTTTACTTCGAGCACTCTCATTACCGCTTCAATCGCACTTGTACCCGAATTAACCGCAATGGCATGAGTAACTCCTACATACCGGGCAAAACGTTCCTCCAGCTCCTGTACATACCTACCCTGACTCAACGCTCCTCTCGACAGACAATCATCAATTCGCTCCATAATGATACGCCGCTCCTGCTCAGAAAATGCAATATCGAGTGCGGGTACATCCATAACACCTTGTATCAACTGCATGACGAACCTCCTCTACCAGTCATAGACTACAGTTTTCCCTTCAAAAAAGCCTTCCTCCGCTTGCCTGATAAATTGCTCCATATGTTCCGCATGAATATGTTGGGCGATTAGGCTGGTTACTTCAAGCTCTTGCTTCCCAATTCTGCGGGAGATTTCCTGAATACGGTCATGCGTTATGGATTCCTTAAGTATTCCAGGTCTTGTCAGATCAATAAATTGTATGTGGTGGTCTGGTGGATGGTTTTTTAAAGCCGAATGCCGTTGAACCTGCGAGAGCAGGTCCGAATCAAGTGCAACAATGGCTCTCTCCTCGCAGTCCCACACACCGCTGTTTAACCCGGCCCAAATCTCATCCTTGGCCTCCTTCTTTTCAACACTGAAGCTCAAATCTTCATCCTGCTCAAGCAACCTTAATAAAAGCTTTCCTAGCAGTCCCATTCCCCACAGTTCCACCGTTTTAATGCCTTCATCTGCCAGCTCTTCACACACATTTAGTGCCACACAAAACATAGGAACAAACGCAGCTGTCACAGGGTCTAAGTCGTTGGAAATAAAGATCTGACCATCCACCCCACTGTGCAGAGGGACACATACATCCTTTGTATAATGAGGAGAAAACACAAGAGCTTGGCCTACGCGATGCTCTGCTCCAAGCCCCGCTTTAGTCACTACTCCGACACTGGAGTAAGGATAATGCCCTGGTAAATGGCATGCCCCATGAAAAAGCTGCAAGCAGGATGGGTCCTTTACCGTTCCCGTTAAAGTAAAACGGTTGGTAATGAACAATTCATTAGGACCCGGTTCCGCCTTGCGAGCAGCGGTGAAGTGTACACTAGGCTGAGGCCCCGATTCAGTGAACTTATTGTACATAGCCGAAATAACCGTCTCCTTACTGTTTATATATGGTCAGGTATCCAGGTATAACGTCCGCCCACCATAGGCGAGTGGAAATTCGGCATCCAGCCATGTGCTGTAAACTCGCCAGCCGAGTCGAAACCAACCACAAGCATCGCCTTTCCTTCATATTTGCCGTTGGTAATCCACATCTTTGTCCTTATATCCGGTGTTTGTCCTGTCAGATGCCTCATGCGGGCGACAAATACCAGATACCGCTCCAGACTCATTCCCAATTTTCCGGTTTTCTTGTATGTACGCTGTATTTCCACAGCCGTCCGATCCAGCATATCCGGTTCGGTTGTCCGCGGAACGGTGAACCAGAAATCCTCGATTTCCGGAGTTGCTGCGACCAGTTCACTCTCCAGCGCCCAATTGCGGATATTAAACAAGCAGCCTAATTGCTTGCGGCTGACGCCTTGGGGAACACATAAAATGATCTCGTTTCTTCGGTCCGCTTCTTCTAATTCTTCTCTCGTAAACTGCGGCATCCGAAGTGAAAATTTTCGCTGGATGATATATTCGATTCCTAATGTTCTGTACCAATTCTCCATCTCGCTCCGGATGTATTCCGGAGAATATGTGTCGTGGACATCGCTTTGAAACCTGAACATATCCTCCTTCTGAAGCAAGTGCTCATCGAGCATGACGCCAATCGTATGCAGCGTTTGTTGTCTTAATAGCTCCTTCTCAATCATCGCCCAACCTCCTGTACTGTGTTCAATGCCGACAATATTTCAGGTATGACTGTAAAAAGATCGCCTACGATCCCATATGTGGAGTAATCAAAGATAGGTGCATTGCGATCCGTATTTATTGCAATTATCGTCTCCGAATGATGCATCCCAACCTTATGCTGCACTGCCCCAGACACTCCGCAGGCGATGTACAGTTTGGGCTTGACCATTTTACCTGTCAGTCCGACTTGATGCATACTATCCATCCATCCACATTCTACAAGCGGTCTGGTAACCGCTACTTTCCCCCCAAGCGCATCGGCGAGCGCATAGATTAAACGAAGATTGTCTGCGTTTTGAATGCCTCTCCCGGCAGCAACAATAATTTCTGTAGTCTCGATGTTCTCCTTGCCCGCGGCTTCTTCAATTACTCCCATAAACTGCAGGACTGAGGAAGAGCAAGAATACAGGGAGCTTAGATCAACAATCTTGCCCTGCGCGACGTGTGCGGTCTCAGCAGCGGAATAAAAATTGGTTTTTACAGTTGCCATTTGCGGCCGTCTTGCCGGTATTTTTATCTCAGCGAATTGCTCGCCCATTTGCGTCGGTCTGGTAATAATAAAATCCCCGTGATCCGGTCTCATCTTCAAATCGATGCAATCGGCGCATAGCCCCGTCCGCAGGCGGACTGCGACTCTGGGGAAAATAGACCTTCCCCATGCGGTGGCCATACCTAGCACGACAGACGGTCTTTGATCCCGGAGCACCGCAGAAATCAAATTATAATGAATATCTTCGGCGTAACGCTGTATTCCCGGTTTGTTCACCATCCACACCTCATCTACTCCCCACTGAAGCAGACGCTGGGCTAGGTCTTCTATACGCTCTCCGACCACCAAAGCGTAAATGCGCTGGGCTCTCATAGCCTGCAGCTGTTTTGCTGCGGTAACCAGTTCCGGAAAATATGAAGAGAGAGCGCCCTCAGCATGTTCCACAACAAGGCAAATACCCTCATGCTCAGGGTACGGTTGTCTGGTCTCCTGTGCCCTGTCTTTCATTATAATGGCTTGGTTAGGACAGCAAGACGTGCAGACTGAGCAATAAGTACATGCCGCAACGTCGATACGCAAGCCCTCATCTTCATCCTTGATTGCAGCGGCGGGACAGCGTTTTAAACACAGGAGGCAATATGTGCATTGTTCCTGATCAATCCTAATCATCCACTTCTAACCTCGCTGATTTTGCTGATTATCGGCTCCAATACCCGTAGACATTCATCGCTTTCCAGCAAAATCCCCTTTCTTTCGGAGTGCTGTTCGTACACTGAAACTACTTCAGTAGCCGAGCCTGCCAAACCAACCGTCTGTGGGTCAAGGCCAAGGTCATGACAGGACCATACCAGAATATCCTTGGTTCTGGCATGCAATTTGGCAGCAATTGTTAGCGGTTTCAACTCAGAGACGGCTGTCATTCCACCAATACTCAATACTGCCGGAAGCCGGCAAGACTGTCTGGTTGTTACCCCTTCGTCATGCTGGCGGTGGAACAATACCTCATCAGTCGAAATATCCTCAAACCGTGTTACATTTATCGCGTGGGGGATATCTAGATACTCGCCGATACCCGGACCTACCTGACCGGTATCGCTGTCGGTTGAATGGCTGCCGGTCAGAACCAGATCACATCCACCAAGCTTCTCAACAGCACGAGCCAGTACCAGCGATGTCGCCAATGTATCCGAACCGGCAAAAGAAGCGTCGCTGAGCAGGACAGCCTCATCGATCCCATAACCCATAAACTCCTGCAGAACCGTTTTACAACCGGGAGGGGCCATGGAAATAAGAGTTACATTAGCATTACAGCTATTCTTCAGCTCCAATGCTACATGGATGGCTTGCCGGTCCGGATAGTTTAGCTCAAAGGTTGCCTTCGGTGGTGGTGTGGCCGAGATCTTACGGCCTTCATCAATACCACGCACATTGTTTTTGTTCACGTGTGCAATAAACTTTAAACAAACCACTATTCGCAATATATCGCTCCCCCCATCATATTCTGCAGCTTTTTTTACCAGAGAAACGTATGCCAAAATGTTTCCAAAAGTACTATTCTTCGCCAGATTACCATTTCCCTTTATTATCATAATATGATTATCATCACATAATTGGAACGAACAATTATTATAGTATAATAATGTCATTTATTTCATTGTCATTTACATACAAGGGGAATATGGAGGTGTAAATTGAGTAAAATTACTTTACCCGTTTCCGATCCACTAATAAATACTTCCAACGCCTATGGGACTTTGTTTTCTATTATTTCTTCGGATAACCGCATATGGCCCTGGGTTTATTCCAACTTCATTCAGCTGAGATATGTAACGGATTGGGAAACTTACTTTTTTGACAATCATGAGCTTCTTGTTGATTATTGCCCATTTCTCAATAAGTTCATATTGCCTAGAACCATCATTTCCAAGTGGTCTTCCTTTACGGATTTTGTAGTAGACTCTATCAACGGCGATTGCTATGTATGGTGCCATCTCGACCGGTACTTTATATCTGCATATCAGGAGTTCGGCCAAGAGCACCGTTTTCACGAGACATTAATTTACGGCTACGATCTTGATCGCCAAACAGTCTGCATTCGGGACAATATTACGGGCGGTAAATTTATGACCGCTCAATGCACCTTTTCCGAACTGGAATCCGCCTTTGACTATCCGTCCGGGGAAGAAAATTTTATTACGCGTGTAACTTTGCTTAGCAAAATCGATGCAGAATTTGATTTAAACGTCGAACAGATTGTCGACAGCTTGCAGCGATATCTATCCTCCAAGCGCTCATTCGATTTTATTAACCATACCACTACCAGCATCTATGGACAAAGTGTGTACCAACACCTCATTTATCAAATGGAGCATCCTAAAGAAGATGACCCTGAGCTTGACATTAGAGCCTATCATTTGCTGTGGGAGCATAAGAAGCTTATGGTTTTAAGACTTAAATATCTCCAACAAATAAAACTCCTGCTGCAAAGCGACCGATGGATTGAGCGTTGTACTGAGCTTGAAGAACGCTCTCTTCTGAACAGAAATATGGTGCTTCGGTATAATCTGTCCATGGACCCCAAGGTGCTAGACGCACTCAAACATTCTCTGTTGACCATACAAACAGACGAAACCAAATTATTGGGCGAAATAATAAGCGCGCTCGGCTCCAAGGGATGAATTGGAGAATTAGCAGCAGTTGGAGGGACAATTATGCAGACGTTGCAGACGTTAGAAATGGAATATTACTATAATTCTGCAGGGGAGCCTATAGCAGAGGTACAGTCACTGGGAAACTGCTATACCCGTAATATTTTTTTCATGCTAAAGAGGTATGTCAATGACTCTAGCGTATTGTACAAGATGTTTTTAGATGATTTTAATCTGAAATTAGTTACCCATACTGACAGTGACCAGTTTGAATTAAGCTTGAACGAGATCAAAGATCCCGAGAATTATATAACAGTCGCTAATAAACATACTTTTAGCAACAATGCAGAGGCAGCCATCCAGACGATAGAGACACTGTTAGCAAATAACGAAGTCGTATTTGTCAATACGTTAATGAAACGAGTCCCCTTTTATAGAACATTTGAATTAAACCCGGCTCTGGAAACAGATCATATTGTGGATGGGCATATATTTTTGATCCTAGGGCAGACGGCAACTGATTTTTATTTCTTGGACAATTATATAAATTACAACAAAGAGTATTTCAAGCCTTATCCGCATAACAAAAATATCGGTCAAGATGCCAAAACTTCGTTTATGGATGCCTACAATCGGCAGTTTTTCTGTTTCACAGTGCATCCTAATCAAGATGAGCTTGCTGAATTGCCAGCCCGAGCCTCGCTCATTTTAAGAACCGCACTATCGAATTATTATAAGCCGCCCTCTTGTACCGAAAGACGCCTGGAATATATCGGACGATCAGCCATCCAGGAACTGAACAATCTGTTTGCAAGTGGACGTTTCATCCTCAATACAAAGATTTCAAACCGCCCCCATGACCTTTACTCTTTAACCCGGACGACGCTCACCCGTCATTCAGATCGAAAAAAAGTATTGCTGTTGCTGCTGAATTCCTTAGCAAATCCTAATGCTCTCAGCGATGTCATTCATTGTGCCCGGAAAAGCATCGAACAATGGGAACTTTTAAGGAATGTTATGACCAGGCAGTATATCATGAATGAATTTACACTTACTGACCAGATGGAAGAATACATGGCCTATGTCCTTCATGCGGAAGACCTGTTTTATCATTCCATTGAAAAAACATCGATAATTTATGCCAAATATAGGATATAAACGTAACGCCTCATCCTAGAAAAAAAGAGACTTGTCAAATAGACAGGTCTCTTTAAAGTATTTACCGCATTGCCACTTATCACGGCTAATAACAACTTCGCTAACGACATGGAAGGAACGGAGGGTCCGGGTAAGGGCTATTGCTCATATCCCCTATCCCCATCCCCCTCCATCCTCCACCCCTTTAAGTCGCTATTCGGGCTTACACACTAGTCAGAATAATAGGCTCACCTTTAGTCACGATAATCGTATGTTCAAACTGCGCTACCCGACCGTTATCTACAACACTTAGCGTCCAGCCATCCGATTGCTGCTCCACATAGTCCGCTCCAGTCGAGAGGAAGGGCTCTATTGTAATTACTTGTCCTTCCTTCAGCACCGTGGTCACTCTTGGATTATAGAAGGGTAGAATTTCAAAAGGCTTCTCATGCAGTGATTTGCCAATTCCATGGCTGCACAGATTACGCACCACTCTATAACCGCGTTTGCGAGCTTCAAGTTCCATCATTCTGCCGATCTCGTTAACCTTCATCCCTGCCCGCAGATGATTAATCACACTCATCATGGTTTCCTCAGTACTCCGGCATAAACGCAGAATATCATCGTTATAGGGCGGCAGTTGAAAAGAAACGCCAGCATCCCCATAATACCCATTCAGCTCAGCAGAGACATCAATGTTGATCAAATCGCCTGCATGAATCACTCTGGGACCCGGAATACCATGAGCAACCTCTTCGTTCACACTGATGCAGGTGCTGCCCGGGAAATTATAAGTTATCTTCGGGGCTGAGGACGCTCCGAAGCTTTCCAGAATTTCAGCTCCAATAAGATCCAACTCCGCAGTCGTCATCCCAGGGGTTACTTTTTTTTTCATCTCGGCGATGGTGTGGCCCACCACTTTCCCAATAGCTTTTAACCCTTCTAAATCTTGTACCGTATCACTTGTCATCCAACACACATTCCTCTCACTTCATGAATTAATCATTTGTCCAGCCTCTGAAATGCACTCCCTACCCACTGAAAAGTATCTTCCACTTGTTTGCCTGCTGCGTTATCGTAGTAACTTCTCTTGAAGCTATGCTCATCAACTTTATCTAGCTTTATGGAATACCGCTCAGGACTGCTGATAAACAGCTGATTTTCAGGTTTAATAGGCAATTCTTCTATCACGTTATTTCTTCTGAGTGTAAAAAGCTTGTAGAAATAACCGTTACTCGTTCCATATTGTCCGATCGTAAAATCGGGATCACCGTCTCCATTATAATCCTCAAACTGAAGCTGGAAAAAATCATTAAAGGTCTGGACAAATTGATCATTTAACGGATAGCTACTCAGCGTTTTTCCATGCTCATCAGTCACTACTAGCCTAAATCGGCCACTCCAGTTTCTTCCCGCTAACGGACTCGGTGTAGTCCAATCTTCGCTATATGTCCCCTCTAGCAGTTGCAGATTTAAGAATCCCGCTCTGCCTGTGACCAGAGACAGTTCATTATGTGATAGGGTTACTGGACCTGTTACCTCGACAGAAGTCTCCACAGGGTCTGCCTGTTCAATGTTCTCTGTATCGATTGTTCCATAAATGAGCTTTCTTAACTGGTCAGAGTTTTTTACAGGAATCGTGTAGCCCTGACTGCTGTTCTCCGCTGTAGTAAACATCCCTTCATGTCCAAGTTGATCTCCAAGCGCTATGTAATAGCCTTCCGAATAGCCGTCCCCATAAACAAGCTTCATTTCAAATTCCGGACCCCAATCCAGATCATCAGAAAATTTCTTACTCTTGTTCATAGCCTCCGCAATCGTCTTGATCAAAACAGAATCCTTTAGCGTTAAGCTCTCTGAGTGCAAAGGACGATCCGCTTGTTTCTGATCACTAGTTGTGACGGGTGTCAACGACACGCCTTCGATCCATCTGGCATTGATGAAGCCCAAATCACTTTTACATCCGCTTAACACTACGACCAATAACAAAGATGCTATCCATATTAACCGCCTAATGCGAATCGCCTCCAATACATAAGCATATTCCAATTATAACAGTGTCTATAAATATATAAAAACGACTTTACGAACACGCGATTAAAAAAAGACTACAACCTGCTTATTAAAGCGTGGTTCTAGTCTTAAAATGGCAATTGATTAGATTGCTCCCATCATTTTGAGCCAAGCATCCGCAATAAGTGCATGACCTGCAGGAGTAGGATGTACTCCATCATATGCCCAGTAAGCCGGTTCTGCTTTTACGGAAGCCGCTGCAAAAAGTCCATCTAGCGGAACCAGCGGCGCCCCATATTCACGTGCCAGCTCGCGGACAATATGAATTTTAGGATCAAGATCCTGACGCCAAGTTCTACGATCTTCCGGTACAGGCAAAACAAAAGGCTCTATAAGCACTAATTTAGCAGCTAAAGATTTCTGAGTGCGTTCGATCAGGTCCCGATACGAAGCTTCAAACTGCTCGGGAGTGGTTTCTTCACCAGAATCAAAACGGCGCCAAGTGTCGTTAATTCCAATATAAATGGATACCCACGTCGGCTTCAAATCCAGGCAATCCTTATCCCAACGTCCCTGCAAATCAACAATACGGTTACCACCAATACCACGGTTAAAAAAAGTAAGATTCTTCTCTGGATATAAATGCCCCAATCGAGCGGCGACCATCATTGCATAACCTACTCCAAGTGATGAAGCGTCTTCATGATTACGCCCCCAGTCTGTTATGCTGTCCCCTTGAAACAGAATGACATCGTTTTGTTGGAATATCATAAATTAAATCCTCCTCTAACTACCTCTGTTAATATAACCCAATCTATTATATCAAATACAATGAATACAGCCTACTGTGAAACATCAATAATGCAAACATTTCACTAAAAAAACAATAACAAAAACCCCGCTCAGATTTGAGCAGGGTTTAAGGTTAAACTATATTAGTACGCTAGGCTGAACAATCCTTTAATGTGGGACAAGTAACGGATATTACTTGCTTCCTTCATCAGAGTTGCAGGTAAGCCTTTTAATGGAGTAGAACTTGCACCAACGATGGCAACACCGTCTTTACGGCCTAAGCTAGCAAGTGTACCAGAGTTGATTGGACTAAAGCTTTCAAACGATTTATTTTTCAAGAAGGCATACAGATTGTATCCGATCAATTCACCCATTTGCCAAGCGATTTGAGCAGTTGGAGGGTAAGGACGTCCATCTTCTGCAAAGACCACCGCGCTGTCACCAGCAACGAATACATCTTTGTGGGAAGTGGATTGCAAGAATTCATTCACCGTTGCACGACCGCGGTTAACTTCAAGACCGGATTCGCCGATGAGTGGATTTCCTTGTACGCCACCAGTCCATACAAATGTGTTAGCAATAATTTTTTGACCGTCTTTCAAGTCAATCGCATTGCCTTCTACATTCGTAACAGGAAGACCTGTCAAGAATTGAACACCACGTTTTTCCAAGCTTGCTACAGCACGTTCGATCAATGCATCTGGCAATACTGGAAGGATTTTGGGACCTGCTTCAACGAGCATAAGCTTAATTTCTTTAGGATCAACGCCATATTTTTTAGTAAGTGTAGGCAATACATCCGCGATTTCACCAACAAGCTCAACACCTGTTAAGCCGCCGCCACCGATCAGGATGTTTGCATCTGCTTCATTTTTCGATTTCGCATATTCACGAATACGATCTTCAATATGTTGATGAATTTTGTTAGCATCTGCAGCTGATTTCAATACCATACTGTATTGTTCAAGCCCTGGAATGCCAAAATAAGCTGTAGTGCTGCCAAGACCTACAACAAGCGCATCATAAGTAAGTGTCACACCATCAGAAAGAACAATTTGTTTGTTCTCCACAGAAAATGAATTAACCTTCGCGATTTTCAGGTCAATATCTTTACCTGCGAAAAGCTTAGTTAGAGGCATAGCTACAGCACCCTCTGCAACACTACCTGCTGCAAGACGATGCAATTCTGTAATGATTTGGTGGGTAGGATACTGATTAACTACAGTAATTTTAGCTTCATCTTTTTTGAGATATTTGCGTACGGTTAAGGCGCTTAGTAGACCACCATAACCTGCTCCTAGAATGACAATATGTTTAGACATGATGTTTCCTCCGTCCCTTACGTATAAGATATGAAAATGATTATTTCTGCTTACTGCGTTCTCCAGCAACTTGAAGGTATGCATTTACGAAACGGAAAAGCTTTTGCGCTTGCGGATCTTTCAACAACTTCATAAGACCAAAAAGACCAATAACTTCGTTACTTTCATTCGCACGATCTTTTGCTTCGATCACTGTAGCTGCCATATTCTTCGCGGAATGCACTACAGGTTCAGCAAGTTCTTTAATTGCACTTACCGTATCACTTTTCAAGACATCATCCGCTGCGACAGTTTGCACAAAGTCATAGGACTTTGTAAGCACGCCAACAAGCTCAGTTAATTTTGGCAGCTGTTCCACCAAGACTGTTAATGATTCCTGAACTTCTGGTTTCAAGAGCTGCTCTAGAACATCCATTTGTTCCTTGCTAACAGCTACTTTTGGTGATTCTTGTTCAGGTTGTGTTTGAGTGATTGATTCTGACATATCCAAATCTCCTCTGCAATAAGCTTTGCTGCTTAATAGTAATGAAAAACATAAGAACTTTTAACGCCATATTTCTATTATAGCACTTATCAAGTTATAAATGTCACAAAGTTTTTGAATTTCCATAAAATTTTGTGATTTTTATTACATTATAATGAATTCTTTAAATTACTAGTGTTAATTAAAACCGTTTGAGTGAATTAATGTACAAATTCATTCAAATTCTTCTCAGTTTTCAATAAAACATCTACAATGTCCATATTCTTCTCTGTTAGAAGTAACCTGAAATAAAGAGAACGCAGGAAGTTCTTTGTATTTATTCGAGTAACGTACTGGCTGTGGCTTCTAGGCCAACTGCCACACTGCGCCAAGTCGAGAATCCAATCGGTTATAGACTGCTGTGGAAGTAAATGATGATCGATGATTGTCACTAAAATAGTAGCAATTCTTTCATCTTCTTCCTCCCTGAATATGTATTGATCGTTATAAAGCATCTTTTGAATAACTGTCAGAACCTCTTCTCTAACCGCGGTATCACTCTCCGAGCATAAAACCAGCTCATCCAAGGCGTCTGCGCCATGGGCTGCTGCGTGTGCCCAGCCTTCTTTTTCCATATAACCTCTTAAGTCCCGTTCTTCCTCATAATAACGAATCAAACCCTGCTTCACCTTTATAAATTCAGTGCTATCCAATATAGCCTTTTCCCTATGCCGCTGGAGAATAAGAGCAACAACCAATACAGAAAATGTTCTTGTATACACCGTCAGATCTTCTTTATTCCCAATGTGATAAAACAGATGCTGCTCGTCAAGAAGTATCCACAGCAGTTCACGAATCTCAACATCATTAAACCAATGTTTCTCATTAATCCATTTGTAGAATGTGGAATAAATCAATTCATCACGCAGTACAGACTCGGGATCTCCTATATGCTCAAGCATCAACTTCACATAATCCTTTATGTCCTCTCCACTTCTAAGCTCGTAGTCATTCTCTTCGATTCTTTGCAAATCTATCATCAATTGTTCTCTACTATTAATCAATTTATCCACCCTTTCATCCACTGTGTTTCTACATATCCTAATATCCTAATTTATGTCCTATTTTTTGACAACAGGGTATTCAAGATTAAATTCTATAAATTTTATCATTGACGAATTTTATAGGCTGTGTTATTTTGAGTTAGTAACATTTAGTTAGTTCATTTATAAATATCAGGTGTTTATATTTTACAACCGAATACATACACAACGGAGGAATACTTATGAGCGCTTTTACAGACTTGATTCAGTCCCGCAGATCCGCAATGAATTTTGTGGAAGGAGTCATCATCCCTCAGAATGAATTAGAGGAAATGTTCTCTTACGCCAGATTGGCACCATCGGCCTATAATCTACAGCATACAAATTACAAAGTGATATCTAACGAGAGTTTAAAAGAAGAAATTCGCGAAGCGGCTTACGGCCAATATAAAATCCATACTGCTTCAGCAGTTATTGTAGTGCTAGGAGATAAGCATGCTTATAAGCAGGCTCCAGAAATCTATGGCGGGCTTAAAGCTTTAGGAGCGATGTCACAAGAGGAATATGATGAGCAGATAGAGATGATTAACAATGCTTACATTGATAAGGATGCTTTTCAAAGAGATGAAGCAATACGTAATGCCTCTCTCTCGGCCATGCACTTTATGCTGATCGCCAAAGATAAAGGCTGGGATACCTGCCCGATGATCGGCTTCGATGCTGATGCTATCCAATCCACCTTGAATCTGCCGGATCATATGGTACCTGTTATGCTGATCACGATCGGCAAAGACAAAAAACATAAAATCAGACCCCGCGGCTACCGTAAGCCAGTCAACGAATTCGTTGAATTCATCTGATTATAGATACAGCAAAACGTTCCATCCGAGGGAAGTGGCGGGTGGAACATTTTTTTTAATTGGAACTCATCATCATGAAGATAATGAACCGTGTGCCCGATATATAAGAGAGGCTCTACTTCGCATATTGTAAAATGGCAATCGCTGCTCGTTCCCGTCGTTCGGAGTCATCACAAATCAAAGCATTTTTCAAAATATTAAGCGCCTTAGAGAGCGTCTCCTCATCCAATTCCAGCGGACTATTCACTTCTTGTACATTAGCAGCAACACCTGTAATCCACAAATCCAAGCGAGCGCTTGGTTTTGGACCCTCATATTGTACAACCGGTGCACTTTGATTAAATAACTCCCGCACGCCTGTGTTTAGTTCAGAAATCGGCAGACTTTTCAACCACGTTACACCACGCCGATGGCATGTACCTTCGTCAACATTATCAGTTAACGCGTTGTAAAAATAATCTCCGAGGTCCCCGAGATGTACCCAATCTCCATCGGCCACCAGCACATAATCTCCATCTTGCATCGTATGTACAAATAGCTGAAGGGCCTGCAGATGTTGCATAAGCTCCAACTCACTATGTTGGTATGTGCCAATCAATCGATCACGAAGTTCCTCTGTGCTTAGATTCTCCAGATCCCCTATTCCGGGGTAGCCGATACTCACATAATTATCCTCCAAAAATGTGCTGATCCGCTCAATCCCCAGTGGCTTCGATCCCATCCGAAACAGATTCATATGTCATTCCTCCAAATACTTAATAAAATGCTTGTAGTAGCCCTTGGATTTGGGAGTAACAAACCGTCCATCATTCGCAGAATCCTTCATTAGTTTATGAAGATTCGGACCTCCAGTATAGGGATCTACTACGCTAGCCTTCAGTCGTGTCGCTTGGATCGCCTTCTGAGGACAAGAATAAACACAACGCATACATAATAAACAATTTTGACTGAAAACAATTCCTTCTACGCCGCTACTAATATTGGATGTTGGACAGTTGCTGACACATTTTAAACATAGTGTGCAAGCGTCCGTTGTACGCAATCCTTTGGCGAAGTATTTTCCCCCTTGGTGTTCCTCACAATAATATACTGTTCTCAGAACCCGCTCCAACACAGGGTGAATCGGCAGATTTCGTGATGTCCGGTTTACGATTTCCTCTGCAAACAATTCCACCTTACGCTGTGCGGCTTGGTACAACTGCTTATTCAACCTGTCATCATATTTGATATAAAAATTACATGGCATCGCCAAAATCGAATTGTGAAAAGGATTATATCCCTTCCCACGCAAAGAACGAAGCACCGTATTCGAAGCACCGTTATTGATATAGTGTGGAGAGGATGCCGTTTTGAATACAAATGCCGGGGTTCCATTACAATCAGGCAGCCCTTCTGCAAAACGTTCAACAAAGCCGGAAGCGCCAAAGCCTAGAACCGGATGACCAATACCTATAAGATCGTAAGCTTCATATTCAACAGAACGAGTGCCATTAATAATATCTTCCACTCTAAACAAATCTACGTCTTGCCCTTTACTTCTTAGCCTTTCAGCAAATTGCTTAGCGATAATCTCCGTATTGCCCGTACCTGAGAAATAAAATATGGCCGTCTTTGCATTATGCATTCCATCCCCTCCCAGATCAAATATACCTCATTGCCGTCTGGGAAAGCTGTGAAGTTGTAATGGGTTTAGGCTGTTTCGGACTCAGTTGCCCTTATTTCCATGATTCCGCTCGTTTTGCCACACTATCGGACTCAGTTGCAGTTATTCGTTCAAATGTGCTCCTTTTCTGCGCAAATCAAGGGCAATAAGAGCTATACAGTCCGAAACCTTCGCAAAATGAACCCATTCGCTGAAATAGCTGCAATACGGTCTGATACGATCAAGTTCGAGTAAAAGGCAGCTGGTTTCGAGGCGTAGGCGGCTAGGTTGAGTAATAGGTAACTAATTTCGTGTACGGAGTAGATAGGTTGAGCTATAGGTAGCTAATTCCACATGGTTTGGATAGGTTGAGTCATAAACAGCTAGTTTAAACAACGGGCAGCACGATTAGGAGCAAATTTGGCAGGTGTCGTTCTTTTCAGCAATTGCTCGGACTTAGTTGCAGCTATTCACCCAAATCTACTCAAATACTGTACATTAACAAATCTTCAATCATGAGTCCTCACAGGAGTAATTAAAAAAAGTGTGGACGAAGATGCGTCTACAGGCAGGATCACCAGCGGCCTTTCTTTTCCCGCGAACCTGATTCTAAGCGTCTCACTATCGATCGCCCGAAGGATGTCCCTGAAATATTTTCCGTTAAATGCTACTCGAAAATGATCACCTTCCAGATGCTCCAAAGGAATCTCTTCTTTTACATCCCCAATTTCTGCAATCTTGGACACTAAACTTAACGTGTTAGAAGGACGTACGCTGAGCATAACACTCTCGCCAGCCAATATAGAAATACGTTCAACCACATGTAACAAGCGGTCTTTCTTAACAACCACTTCGGAGAGGTACGCTTTTGGGATTAAATTATTGACAGAGGGATAAGTTCCTTCTAAAAGAGCTGACTGAACCCTCAATCCATTAGAAATAAACCTGATTTGCTTGGTACCTATTTCTAATTCGGTGCTGCTGTCTGCATCATCGTTTAATATTTTTAAAAGATCCTCCAGGGTGCTGCCCGGAATAACAACATCCAAAGGAATTGCCCCGTAATCTTCTACGCTTTCAACAACATGCTGGGCGAAGCGAATGCCATCAGTGGCGACTACACGAATATTTCGCTTATCTATTTGAAACAAAACTCCTGTGAGCACAGGTCTGGTTTCCGATGAAGAGACCGCAAAAACCACTCTTTTAAATATTTGCTTCAAGAGAATGTTCTTCATGCTTATCCTTTGAATATTTGGATGATCTATGTATTGGATTCTCGGAAACTCTGCTGCATCCATTCCACATAAACGAAATTGAGTGTTCCCTGATTGAATATTTAAAATGAATGACTCTACGATTTCCAGCCTAATTAGTCCAGAATCAAGCTTACGAATGATCTCATAAAAATAACGTGCGGGAACTACGATCTCACCTGTGTTGTGCACAACCACCGAATCCATTTTCACAGGGAGCTTATATTCAATGGTCATTCTTATATTGCTGGCTGTTAATATCAGACCCTGAGTTTGCGCTTGAATAAGTATTCCAGATAGAACACGTGAGGAACTATTCGCGGATATGGCTTTTAATGCTGCCTGTAAAGCGGTACTAAGAGAATCTTTTGATACATGGATTAGCAAAGACTTCACCTAACTCTCCTTAGATTCCTTTACAAAATACGCCTCAATAATGTTCCGAAATACTTGGGAGCGAGACGCGTTCTGATCCGCACAAGCCTGCTCTATCTCCTGCCAAACGTCCTCAGATAACGTCAAAGATACCTTTTTAGTTACACCAGTGCTTTTTCTCCCTGCACCTTCCCGAAGACCTCCCCTTGTAAAAAGAAACCCCAACTGCCCGTCTTTAGTGGCTACACCTACTTTGACTTTATCCTCGTTGTTACTTGCGCTATCGCTAGTGACTTTATCTTTAATTTCGCTAATACTGCTCCCCTTGTGTTCGCCTTCGAATTTATGATCACCCAATCCCTCACACCTCCATATTTGAATTTAGTAACTTAAATCAATATATCCACTAATTTCATAATACCATAATCGCCATTAATCCACCACAATTCTAACCACAAAAAAAAACACCCCAAAGATCGGAGTGTGTGGTGGGCTGGGCATGAGTTTGGTTTGAGTTGGGTATGAGTTGGGTATTGCAACGTTAACCCATGGTTTTTTTATTTTGCTTAAATTTGTTTGTGAATGTATGAGTTAATTGCACTTTATACAACTATAAACCATACATTGTGCTGCCCGAGCGAAATAAGTGTATTCTCTGCAACTAAATTCAACGATATTAACAAATTAGTGTGAAAAGACTTCTTTTAACTGCACCAAATGCAACTAAAAGTGACTAAGCATCTTATCTCCTGCAAATAAGTGTATAAACTGCAACTATCCCGTTTGCCCGCTCCCTGACACACGCATAGACGCACACGCACTCACCCTCATCATGCATTAACCCAATCTTCCTCCCCTCTCACTCACCCTCATCATGCCACTACACCAAACCTTCTTCCCCTCTCACTCACCCTCATCCCGCCACTAGCCCAACCTTCCTCCCTCTCCCTCACCATCTCCAAAGACTCCTTTCCCTACAACTCCCATTACCTTTACCGCAGAACTCCCTACTCATGTAAAAATAGCTCGCCTCATAGCTCAACGTGTGGCACTTATTAACATCTACTCTTCCACCCGCCTTACCGAAACTACACTATCTCAGGATGTTCTGATAATTTGGTGGGAAGTCTGACTTTTTGGGGTCTTTTAGATGCTTGAACGATTCAAGCTTCACCTTAGGACCAGGAGAGATCCTAAAAGTCATGGTATCTTCTCCAACTGAAATATGTGGACCTACTGTAGGATATACGTTAAGTGTAATCAAGAAATCAAACCCACGGAAACCATTGAGCCGCTTCACCTCAGTCACATCCACAAAGTAAGGATAAACCATTGGCGATTCTCGCAGAAGCGGCGAATAAATATCCGCAATTTTTTTCTCAATATGGGGTAATAGAAATAACATCAGCATGTCTTGAAACTTAAGTTCGCGAGAATCTTGATCTGGCAGTTGAAGTCCCGAATCAGACCTGGAAGGTGTTACAGATTGAGGTTGAATTAACCTATTTGCGGAGCAAGGTTGTGGCGTCAGAACGAGCATCACTGCGACAAGAAGGGGAGCAATCCAGCTTTTTTTCATCACAATAGCCTCCTTAGGGAACTTTATATAAATTCCCCAAAGAGACCCTATTTCTATACGTTAAATCTCAACCCTGTCAAAAAGAAAGGGTGCTCCCTTAAGATAATTTCTCAGGATCGCTAACGCATAGGGCTGTTCTGCTTTTAGACCCTGGGTTTCCCTAGGATCGGATGCGTGATGGCAATAATTTTCGATCATAACCATGACCGTAAAATTCTCTAAAGTCTGAACCCACTCCCCATCAAGCTTGGCGATACTTTCGTACCCCTTAATGACCCCTTCTCTTTGCAATGGATACAGTCCAAGAAGGGTATGTGCCACGTCATAAAGATAATACCCCCAACCACATCTTCCAAAATCAATCGGCCGAGGCTCACCCTCTTTAAATATGATATTGCCTTGATGTAAATCTCCATGGATAACGCCATAAGACCTTCTATTCTTATTTTTATGCTGCTTGCTTAACCAATTGTATAACTTCTCAGCTGCCGACTGATACAGCACAAACTCTTCATCCGTAAGAAAACAATGATAATGCAGCTTTAAACGAAGCATTGCTTTTCGAAAGCTATGTTCATCCCAAACAGGACGATTAAAGCCAGGGGGTAACTCCAGCTCCTGTGCCGCCTTATGTAGCTTGGCTAATAGAACACCTTCTTTGTAAATTTGTTCTTCGGTAAGATTTTCATTCGCATGTTCCCCTTCAACCCAGCGCATTAAAGAGGCATACACGCCTTCTCCATTTCCCTGTTCCACTTTGAACGTTACAGTACCCGTGCGATCATGAACACCTTTTGGCAGGGGGACATCAATTTTGCTCCTTAAAAGCTCCAGCCACGCGATTTCGGAGTTAATTTCCTCTTTAGATCTCCCCGAATGAAGGCGCAGTAAAAAAGTTCCCTCTTTATTAGTTTCGATTACAAAGGTACAGTTATCCGATAGCTGGTTAAAACGAATCTGCGTCCAATCCAGGTCAAAGTTCTGAAGCGCTATTAAAGCTGCCTGCTTATAATTTTTTCTCATCGCAAAGGAAGGAACACTTCAGCCTCACCGGGCCAGGAAGGGTTCGTAAATTGATAAATTTCTATATCCAATCCATGATCATTACTCTGCAAACTGCTATTAAAGTCTCTCTTCATTTCCGGCAATTCAAGCACTTGGACTTGGCCATCATCATTCATAAATAACCATCCCTTCAATGATCTATAAAATGAAAAATATCTGAAAAAATATTTATCTTGAAAATATTTTCAGAAAACTAAATAATAGAAAAGCAATACTTACATGTCGGATCTATCATCTTAACCAAGGTGGAGCTTCATTACAGGCAGAAGAAAGGTTGAACATCGGCATCATGAACGCAATTCCAAACCTCAACAAGGCACAAACACGCAAAGAACGAGCAGGGAAAGAGCCTTTTCCCATCTCTATACTTTCTCTTACGGTAGGCGCTTTTGCGATTGGTATGACTGAATTTGTTATTATGGGTATTTTACCAAATGTCGCCAACGATTTACAGGTTAGTATTTCGACTGCTGGCCAACTCATTACAATGTACGCACTTGGAGTGGCCGTTGGCGCACCCATCCTGACCATTCTCACGCAGCGCATTCCGCAAAAGAAACTGTTATGCCTTCTCATGATTCTTTTTATACTGGGCAACGGAATCTCTGTGTTTGCACCCAACTATACCGTTCTCATGGTAGCTCGTATAATTACAGCTTTAACTCATGGTACTTTTTTTGGGGTTGGCGCAGTCATTGCATCCAATCTTGTACAACCCAATAAGCGGGCCGGAGCCGTATCTATTATGATGGCAGGTTTAACGATAGCCAATATTGTCGGAGTTCCTCTAGGAACATTTATTGGACAAAGTATGGGCTGGCGGGCCTCATTTGCAGCGATTGCTGTCATGGGAGTCGCCGCGCTGATCGGCATCCTCATTTTTATTCCAAAGCTTAAACAAGAGAAACCAGCGAGTGTTATCCAGCAGATTGCTGCTCTGGCTAATCCAAAGCTGCTGCTATTCTTATTGATCGGGGCGTTAGGGAACGCCAGCTTGTTCACCGTGTTCACATATATTACTCCACTGCTTGAAGAAGTGACTGGTTTTGCTGAACATAGTGTGACTTGGATTCTAGTCTTATTCGGCTGTGGGGTGACCATCGGGAACATCGTTGGCGGAAAGCTTGCGGATTGGAAGCTGATGCCTTCTATCGTGGGACTTTATTTTGCAGTCAGTATGATTCTAACGATCTTTTCCTTCACGATGCATAGCCCAATAGCTGCGGTAATCACAATATTTTTCTGGGGTATGGTGTCCTTTGCGGTCATGCCGGGTCTGCAAATACGGATTATGAGTCTGGCTCAGGCAGCCCCTGCACTTGCTTCAACGACCAGCCACTCCGCCGGGAATCTCGGTAACGCAGCGGGTGCCTTTATTGGTGGTTGGGTTATTTCTCATCTAGCGATCACTTCGCTTCCTTGGGTCGGTGCGGTTCTAGTGGGCCTTGGTCTGGTATTAGGCATAGCTTGTTTTGTAGCAGAACGGAAAGAAAGTGTAGCGTAAGCTTTATAGATATTTATACAAAAAACGAGGGCGCTCCCAAAGTCATCATGGCTTGAGGCACCCTCGTTTTATATTTCAGAGGAACAATTCTGCTCTTCTAATCTTCAACATCTGCTTTGCACCTTTTTGAAATTCATAAGGAACCTCTAGATCCTCTGTAGTAAATCCTTGTCTTACCAAATCATCAATAAGGCGGTCTAAATGCTCATACCTTTTGCAAGAAAGATCGACTAGTGGAAAGATTCGAAGCTCGCCTCTCGTCACCCGCATGAGTTCCTTAACAGTCTCTAGATGGAATTCATAGTCCAGCCGATCGCTGTACATAAATAGAAAGTGAGCAGATAATGTCAGATCAAATGCTTCATCCGCAAAAGGCAGATCCGGAAGTACCACAGGAACATAATGCTCCGGGGTTTGTTTTCGATCCTTAGTGCTGGCGGTTAAAGCTGCGTTTCTCGCTTCGGTCAGTCCCTCGATTGATTTAAAGTAGTTCCAAACGAAATTATCCTGTACTTTTTCCATTCCGGACATCGCATGTGCAATATCTAGAACCCCTTTGACTGCCAGCTCATCTTCAGAGTAATAGTAAGCAATATCAGCAGCCGTTACTTCACCACCCAACTGATTCGCTATTGCTGTAAAAGAGCAAGCACCCGCAGGACAATCCAGAATTCTCTGGCCGATAAGATCTGATTCCAGCAAATCAAACATACGTATATATTCCTCATAGGTCCTGCCAATAAAAACAATTCTCTCCAAATCAAGTTTTCCCTTTGCTCCGCTCATCTCAGCTCACCTTTCCTCTTCTATGCTCATCTACACTTCTACTTCTGTTTTATTATACGAATCAGGTAATCCATTAGAATACCCAAAATCAAAAACGTTCCAAAATGAATAATATAAGTTGGGAATCTGACGCTGATTAACGCACTATTGGTTTCCCATCTCGGATTATTTACATCAACCATGAAGCTTTCAAAAGGTTCTGTAAAGATCAGTGTATCTATAATAGGGTTCAAACGGACAAGAATAATATTCGCGATCCCCACCCCCAGATAGTCACTCAGACAGATGATGATACTTATAATCGAAAGCCAGAAACTGAATTTCCTCCTAAAAAACATCAAACACCGCCCTTTCTATTTTTTCTATTTCTTAACAATTCGTTTAAAATTCAAAATATCCTTGTCACGGTTAGTTCTTGTTTTAAAAAATGATACAATCTGGAGCTCGCTAGCTTGAGCGGATAATCTGAAAGTTTACATAGGATCCCACAGGTCATATCAATAACCTTCCCCTCCAGCTTCCGTACTATAGTTCCTGCTGGGGCTGGATTCAGCACAATCTCAGGAACAAGTGCCACGCCTAAACCACTTCCCACAAAATATTTCAGCGCTGTCATACTCCCAATCTCCATTGTATCTAGTGGCGGCCCGCCTGATTCCTGCAGCACACTTTCTAATTTTTTGCGATAAGGACAATTCGCTGCCGTAATCAGTAAGCGATGACTCTGTAGATCCTCTGGGGTGATATGTTCCTTGGATGCTAGCGGATGCTCTTCTGGCAAAAGTAACAAGAATTCCTCCGCAAATAACGGTTCAAAATAAAGCTCCTTACCGAGCTCTGGTGCCGAACACACTGCCAAATCAATTTCACCACTCAGGAGTAGTTCACTAAGTGCGGCGGTTCCCGCAATATCCACGGAGACCTTCACTTTAGGAAATTGCACCATAAACCTACTTAAAAGCTGCGGCAAACGATAGCTCGCCGTCGGGTCCGTTACTCCTAATCGCACGTTGCCAGCTTCTCCTATTTTTAAATCAGCCAAACGGCTCTCTAGTCGTTCCATATCTTTAACGATATGTAAGCTCTCTTCATAAAACAATCTGCCTGCTTCTGTTAAGCTAATCTGCTTACCCCGCTCAAGCAATTGACATCCCAGATCGGATTCAAGCCTTTGCATCTGCATAGTAACTGTAGATTGGGCATAGTTCAATTCTTCTGCTGCGCGATTAAAGCTTCCGGAAGTTACGATCGTTTGAAAGGTTTTTATTGTTTTTAGATCCATCTTAGTATCCTTCCCTATTCAATTCAAATAAATTGAACCAAACCTTCATTATATTCAATTATACGAAATCAACTTTTCTCTATAGAATACTTTATAACAACAATATTCGCCACATAAGGAGTGACTGAGGGTGGATCTCAACAATAAAGTCGCATTAGTAACTGGTGGAGGGACTGGAATAGGCAAAGCTGTAAGCTTGGAGCTATCCAAACGTGGAGCCCACGTCGTAGTGAACTATTCTAGATCTGAGGATGAAGCCATTGAGACCGTAAAGACGATTCTGAATCAAGGGGGGCAGGCTATAGCAATACAAGCGAATGTGTCTAAAGATCAGGAAGTGCAAAGTATGATCCATTCGATTATTCAACATTTCGGGACAATAGACCTGTTAGTGAATAACGCCAGTATAACTAAACATATTGCTCTCGGAGATCTGGAAAAGGTAACAGAGGAAGTATGGGATGAGTTATATGATGTAAATGTGAAAGGAATGTTTTTCTGCGCCAGAGCGGTTGCACCGTATATGATTCAAAAAAATTCAGGAGCCATCCTCAATCTCGGCAGCATCGCTGGACAGACAGGCTTAGGCTCATCCCTCCCATATGCCGTCTCCAAAGCGGCTGTCCACGGTCTTACCAAATCGCTGGCACACGCGCTGGCTCCCCATATTAGAGTTAACTGTGTAGCGCCGGGAGCCGTTGCTACTAGATGGTGGGCTGGACGAGAAGAACAGATGCACAAACTAGCCCCTAATCTGCTGCTTCAGCATATTTCAACCGCGGAGAATATCGCCCAGTTCGTCTGCGCTGCGCTAGAACAGGAAGCAATGACTGGACAGATCATTACCATAGATAGCGGACAAACATTGTAACAGCTAAAACAGCTAATGGTATGTCAGAACTACTTTTAAGTATCATTAGCTGGTTTTTGCGTACCGTACAGGAGGAAGTGAAGCGTTGAAAAAATAATTGGGGAATTTCTCCCTAAAATTCTGAGTTTTCTGGTCATCCAACCAATAATTAGGGAAATCCTCCCTAATTATTAGCTAATTTACTGAAAAAAAACGAATTCGCCTGATTTTTAGGGAGGAATTCCCTGATTTCGTTGATTTAAAGCAAATACCGGCTATTTTCAGGGAGGTTTTCCCTAATTACTCTCTAGCCCACACCGCACGAACCATAAATGCATCTGACATACCACATAACGTATACCCACGCCTCCTCATAGCACATACCACATACCACATGATTCATAGAACGTAGCCATCCGACATATCACCACATATCGCATGACTCATAGAACGTAGCACATAGCGTATCCCACATGCCTCATAGAACGCGTAGTACATAGCCTATAGCCTATAGCATATAGCACATAGAACATACCACCTATAGCCTGAGGGTTAAAGTAAGAAGCTGCCCCAAAGTAGAATTTTCTACTTTTAGGACAGCCTTTTCAGCATAACTATTGGTGAAGATTCTTAATTAGGTTCACTCCCCCAGATCAGATTACCCGAGATGTAGGCTGGCGCTTTTGTCCAGTCTACAAAATTGGTATCAACCGCATTAAAGGAGTAATCTCCGGTTTGAGTGTAATTTGACCAATCCTCTTTAGCTACTCGCACTTGGATATCGATGCTCGCACCCGCAGCAAGTGAACCTGCTGCACTCGAGAATCCAAGCTCCAGATAATAATCCGCATCAGCTTTAGCCGTTGGCAGCTTCACAAACGTGCCCGTTACATTCGCGCTTCCAGCCTGTGACCAATCGCAAAAGAAGCTTTGTGCCTTCTCTCCGTCAATTGTGTAATAATATCTTAATTTCACATCAGAAAGTGCAACAGCACTTGTACTTGTGTTCACCAGCTTGAACTTTGGATTTAGCGTATTTCCGGAAGCAGTCACTGTACCGTTATACATCTGCACTTTCAGTGCTGCTGTAGGAGCTACTGACGTATCTGAGATAGTGACAACCAAGGATTGTGCGGCTCCGGCACTAAACTCAAAGGTCAGCGTTGTCGTTCCTACGGCTTGAGTTGCCAGATACTCCTTCTTGAGAGTGACTGTTGATCCACTTACCGTATAATCCGTTCCGGTTACGAGGGTTGCCGTTCCGTTCTTGATCGTGCTCAGTGTATTTCCGTTCAACGTCATAGTTACTGCGACGTCCGCTTGATTTGCTGTTTTCTTATCAAATCCCGCGTTTGTTGGCGTTATCGTGGAGTTAGATACTGGTGTTGTAGTATCTGTTACCGCTACCGCCAAGGATTGTGTGGCTCCAGCGCTAAAGCTGAACGTCAGCGCTGTCGTTCCTACCGCTTGTGTCGCTAAATACGCTTTTTTAATCGTCACTGTTGATCCGCTTACCGTATAATCCGTTCCGGCTACGAGGGTTGCCGTTCCGTTCTTGATCGTGCTCAGTGTATTTCCGTTCAGCGTCATAGTTACGGCGACGTCTGCTTGATTTGCGGTTTTCTTATCAAAGCCCGCGCTTGTTGGCGTTATCGTGGAGTTAGATACTGGTGTTGTAGTATCTGTTACCGCTACCGCCAAGGATTGTGTGGCTCCAGCGCTAAAGCTGAACGTCAGCGTTGTCGTTCCTACCGCTTGCGTCGCTAAATACGTTTTTTTAATTGTCACTGTTGATCCGCTTACCGTATAATCCGTTCCGGCTACAAGGGTTGCCGTTCCGTTCTTGATCGTGCTCAGTGTATTTCCGTTCAATGTCATAGTTACTGCGACGTCTGCCTGATTCGCTGTTTTCTTATCAAAGCCCGCGCTTGTTGGCGTTATCGTGGAGTTAGATACTGGTGTTGTAGTATCTGTTACCGCTACCGCCAGGGATTGTGTGGCTCCAGCGCTAAAGCTGAACGTCAGCGCTGTCGTTCCTACCGCTTGTGTCGCTAAATACGCTTTTTTAATCGTCACTGTTGATCCGCTTACCGTATAATCCGTTCCGGCTACAAGGGTTGCCGTTCCGTTCTTGATCGTGCTCAGTGTATTTCCGTTCAGCGTCATAGTTACGGCGACGTCTGCTTGATTTGCGGTTTTCTTATCAAAACTTGCAGTTA
Organism: Paenibacillus sp. FSL H7-0716; assembly: GCF_038002705.1. NCBI lineage: Bacteria > Bacillati > Bacillota > Bacilli > Caryophanales > Paenibacillaceae > Paenibacillus > Paenibacillus sp. FSL H7-0716. Next base: position 15,946 of record NZ_JBBODA010000005.1, on the reverse strand, counting down.
TTGGCGTAATGGTCGAGCCTGTAGCTGGTGGATTTACAGGATCAGCATACAAGGTGCCTCGGCCATTCGTACCGAGATATACACGTCCATAGATTCTTGGATCCCCAGTAATCGCCATATTGATCTTAGCGTATTGGTGAGCATCGTCATTAATACGAACCCAAGTTGCGCCAACATCATCGGAACGGAATACGCCCCGTACACCATCAATCTTAGCTACGGTATACAATGCCATATAAGTTTGGCCCGGAGCAGCCTTACCATAACCAATAAGATCAGCTTCTTCTACATTCGTTAACTTCGTGAAGCTCGCACCTGAATTAGTAGAGTGCCATAGACCATATTTATTCTCAACCGTATTCCCTCCGGCGAACCAAATGTCACCTTCAATACCTGGAACTGCCTTCATACTGATTTGGGCTTCATTCGGCTGTAATCCAGCTACATTATTGGTCGGGAAGCCCGAAGCTGCGGTGGCAGTAAATGTAGCTCCACCATCCACACTTACATAGAAGGTTCCTGCATAAAATCCATAGTATTTGTTAGGATTCACGCGATCAGACGCTATCTTCGCGCCTGCCGGTAATCCTGCACTTGCTGTCCAAGAATTGCCTGAGGTTTTGGAATAATACACCCCGATATCTGAGGTGCTCCACAGAATGGAATTACCACTTGCAGAGACAGCTACTTGTCCATGGCCCACCGTTGTTTTGGTTCCATTGGAAGGCTCGGAGTTTGGCATGTACCAGTTCACTCCACCATCGTTAGAGATACCAATGGACTTCATACTTGGCGTTTTTTCTTTATCTGCACTGCCTACCCGCACCATATAGGACGGACTCAGTTCAGCATAGTCAATACTCATCGTCGTTGCCCATGAAGGACTGGTCTGGAATTTAGTCGGCGCTACCGACAAATCCTCATGACGGAAACCGGAAACGTCACCAAGTGCAGTGATCAAATGAGAGGTTCCCGTTGGCGGGCTAATTAGCCCCAGCACTGCAGTTTCCTCCACACCTTTTGCCATGACAGAGATATTTACCTTGCCACCGGTATCCCATGAGGTCAAATTGTTCGAGCCATAAATTGTTGCTCCAGTGCCGTACATCATTCGATTCGAGTTAAATGGATCAATTTCCAAATCACCCATCATCCAGCCTAACTTCGGTGAAGGATCCAGGGATGTTGAAGTGGTTCCATGATCGAGCCATGGAGCGGCGGTGATATCCATGTTGAACTTATAAGTCCGTTCTGGATAATTGCCCCAATCCCAAATGCGACTCCAAGTAGCGCCACCGTTGGTACTGCGGAAAATGACTTCATCAGGCCACCAAGCGTTTAAGCTGGATACCATCAATGTGTTAGGGTGCTGAGCATCCAGCGCCAATCCACCAAAGCCGTACCAATTATCTGTACCCGTCGTAGGACTGATATTGGTCCAAGCCCCACTAGTTTTGTTGTATTTCCATACTTCACCCTTACTACCATCATACGGTCCTACACCATTACTATAAGTAATATAGAGATCGCCTGTGGATGACAGCTCGCCGTGATGTGGCAAGAACCCCGTAGGTTGTCCAGCCAGAGCTGTCCAGGTTACTCCACCATCTGTACTCCGATATACACTGCTTGCCGTATCAGCTACACCGACATATATCGTTTGAGTTGCGTTGCCAAGTGTACCTGTACTCTTATCAAAAGTGATCCAAGACAATCCGACAAGATCATTCCCATAATCAAGTGTTGGATTCTGAATATACGTTCCAACGTTTGGAAAAGAGGTTACCTTTGACCAAGTTACACCTGAGTCAATACTTTTCCAGAGGCCATTACCACTTCTAGCTCCAAAGTAGAGAATGTTGTTCTTATTGGGGTCGATGACTAGGCGTTCACCAGCGGAACGGCCCGGCATATTGCCACCTACTTTAAAAGGCAGTGGAGTAGTTTGCCAGGTGTTCCCCCGGTCATTAGAGCGCATAATCTGGCCATTATTATCCCAATGATTAGTATACGTACCCGTTGCCATATAGACTTTATTAGGATCAATTGGGTCTGTAGCCAGAGCATCTACGCCATTCTTGTTCCAATCTACCCAGCCTACCGAGTCACTAATTGAGACCCAACTGGATGTAGCTTGATTCCAGCGATAGGCACCGCCAATATCTGTTCTGGCATAAATCAGATTCGGTTCAGTTTGATTAAAAATAATTCCGGGTACAAAGCCCCCGCCAGCTCCCGTTACAACGCTTTTCCAGGTGTAAGGTTCACTTGAGGCTGCATGGGTAGTAGCTGGGAATGCAGAGAATAAAGAGCCTACCATCGCGCCAAGCAGGACCAAAAGTCCTGTTTTTCGGATACGGTTACGAATCACGTTTTACGCCTCCTACGATATAATTGGTTTGTTTATGCCATCTTCTTACTCTATATCCCTGCTCCTCCCTCCCCCTTAATCCATACCTTCTGAACTTAGAATCCATTTTCTGATAACGCTTTCATTATAATGGTAAGGTTTTTCATTATCGAGAGAAAATGGTTATATTTTGCAGAAGATTGTCTCTAAAAATCGTACCATTTTCACACTTCAGGATACAATTTCACTAAATTTTGATCAAAAATAATTCTGTTGATAAAGAAAACCTCCGGAATAAATCCCAGAGGCTTTCTAATATAACTATTCTTCACTAGTATCTGCAGGCATAACAATCTCTTTTATACCATTAAAATGGCTGATATTTGTTTGCAACGTGAGCACTGATTCTGAATCTAAGTTTTCTGATCTCAATGAAGTGAATATTTCCGCTTCCACTTTTTGCGGCAAATGTGTAGTTTTATTCAGCGTATATCTTAGTTTAATATTGTCTGTTAAATTCTGTTTCATCAATTTGAGTGTTTCCTTACTCGCATCATTAGACGATATCTCCATCGAAAGTATGTATTCTTGTTCCTCTTCAGTAACAACGATCTCCTGAGAATCTATCTGGTATGTGTCTATATAATCGTACGGATCAATAAATCTTTGTACAATTTGTTTTTCTTTCACTGGAATATAATCGTCTTGCTTGATAAATAAATCATCCATTACCTTTGTATGATATTCAGTATCCGATATGTACTCTTCTCGTTCCTTCCCTTCCGCAGTCTCCGATTTTAGATATACGGTATAAGGATTTCTAACATAGTCGACATGAAATGAGACAGCGCTCGACCAATGTTTATCTTCACTTTTTTCCGATTTGCTTGATGTTTCTTCTTGTTGCTCCATTTCTATAGTGTAGCTCTCCTGCTTAGCCAGTTCACTCCGAGACATGCTGAGCAGCTCCTCTGCACGCTTATCTCCCTCTCCTTCAGCACCCGATTTAGTGTTCGTTGCACAACCTGTCAAACCTAACATACAAATGATACCGATAAAAACCGCTTTTCTGATAAACATATTACTTCCCCTTCACTTCAAATGAAATCCAAATATAACTAAATCTATTTTATCATTATAAAGCTAACAGCTTATATGACGGAAAAGGTAGACATGTGAAAAAGCGTCTTAAGGTGTACAGTTGCGCCGGGTTTGGTGCTTTGATGCAAATCAAAAAAATACCTCCCCGCCTTTACAGCAGAGAAGGTATTTTAGTAATATTACCAATTCCATTAGCTCAATGTGTCAATACTAACTCATCCAGCAGCTTTCCATCCACATCATAGGCCTGATAGGTTAATGTATCCCCGGTAACGTTAATGCCGGCAAACATTTGCTTATTGTTCTGAAAATGCACTGCGTGATAGAACTGATCTTCTTTTTTCTCGTTAAATTTCCCTCCAGAAGCGTTGGTCACAACGTAGACTGTCCCTCGTTTAGCATCTTTGGAAATCTCACCTTCTGGAACTTTTTTTCCGCCAAGTAACGGGTAGGATCTGGAATATTCATGATTATGACCCTGCAGCACTAAGTCAACCTGATACGTATCAAAAATATCCGTCCAATCTTCAACTTTCTTATAGGAGTTCCCCCCGTAAGCCGGACGGTGCATCGCAACGATTTTCCATTTCTTGTCTGTGTTCTTCAGATCTTCCTTCAGCCATTCCGTTTGCTTTTTTAGATTGCTCTCTGTATTTAGTACCGTTACATGCACAGGTCCATAATCGAAGGAATACGAGGTACCTGCAATTGAACCCTTCGCCCCATTATCCGGCAGGTTGAAGTGTGAATTATAATACGTTGCATCCTCATCCACCTCATCATGATTGCCTGTTACCGGCATTAACGGAATCCCTGAAATCCAGCCCTGCACATTGCCAAAAAAATCATCCCAGCCTGCCGAATCCTCCGGATCCTCCGTCAAATCCCCATTATGCACAATAAATTTGGCTTCAGGAAATGTCTGAAAAGCCTTGTCCAGTGTATTCCCCCACAGCTTAAAATCCTCTGCCGTTTCCCCTTGAGAATCCGTCACGTTGATAAAAGACACACTGTCCAGTCCATCTTCTTCCGTTGTAAATTCCGCTGCCGGACTCCATTCCCCTTCAACGCCACTACCCACTCTATAAGTATATAACGTCCCGGGTTCAAGACCCGTAGCTTCCACTTTATGTACACCTTTGGTGCCATTGTCTGTTTTGATGGAACTACTTTTCGCTTCTACCCTTTGTACATCCGTATTTGCAAAAGAGGACACCTGTCCCTTTACAATCTCCAGAATGCCTGCTGCACTAGAATCACTTGTATACCAAGTAAACGCGCGGCTTGTGCTCGCGGCTCCCTTAAAGGTAGTCACGAGATCATACGGTGCTGGTGAATTTGCATCACTTCCGCTTTTCGATCGTTCCAACCCATAAGCCACTAAAATAACCACAATCACAAGCACTCCTAGGATTATGGCAAATTTATAGTCTCTCATCACAGTACCTCCTTATGAAAATTTCTCTCTAGCCTTCTAAATAAGATAGCCCCCTGCAAAGTCAGAAGTCAAATCTGCACACGATTCTTTATACAGACTTTTGTTAACGCAGTGTAAAACATTCAGCAAACATTCAGTCTATTTTAAGTTAAGCATAAGGTCTGTCTCCTAGAATTAGTCAAGCAGGAAGGTTAGCCAGAGATAGAGAGAGAAACGAGGTGTGAAAATGAATAAGAAGCTTCAATTCCGGCATGAACTTAAATTTTTCATTAACTATCATCAATACCTTATATTACGCCAGCGATTGCAAAGCTTGATTGATAAAGATCAACACGCTAATGAGAGTGGAGAATACCACATTCGGAGTTTGTATTTTGACGATATCAACAACACGGCACTTGCAGACAAGCTTGGCGGTCTCAGAGAGCGGGCCAAATACCGGATTCGCATTTACAACATCCAAGACAACATCATTCACTTTGAGAAAAAAATTAAAATGGACGATTATATCGCCAAAATCAAAGAACCGCTTACCCGGCAAATGTACGACGAGATTATGGCGGGCAACTACGAAGTACTGAACGTCCCGGACAGTCCGCTGTTCATGGAGTTATACGATCAGATGCGCCATAACCTGCTGCGACCCAAGGTCATCGTGGATTATGTTCGCGAGCCTTATGTTTGCCACAACGGCAATGTGCGAATAACGTTCGATAAAGAATTACGTACGGGCCTGCATTCTACGGATATTTTCGATAAGGATTTGCATCCGATTCGGGCAATTGATGAGAACTTCATAATTTTTGAAGTAAAATTCGATGAGTATATTCCGGAGTACATTAAAATCGCGTTGCAGCTGGAGGGACTGAATAGGCAGTCCGCTTCGAAATACGTGATCTGCCGCAAATTCTTAAAAACTAACACTTGGGAGGATTATTGATTATGAATGCATCACTAGCACCGCTAGCAGCTACAACAACGACTACAGATACTACAAATAATTTTTCAGACATTATTAAAAACTCGGTGATCGACAATTTTGTATCTGATATTAGTATCTCCAAGATGCTGATTACCTTGGGCGTAGCTTTTCTGATCGGATACTTCATTTACCTGCTCTACAAACGTGTCTTTAGCGGTGTTTTATATTCCAAAAGCTTTAACGTCTCACTTATGGGCATGACCATGATTACAGCTACTGTCATTATTGCGATTAACTCTAACCTTGTGCTGTCCCTCGGTATGGTCGGCGCATTGTCCATCGTTCGTTTCAGAACACCAATCAAAGATCCAACTGATCTGATCTTCTTGTTCTGGGCAGCTGTAGCAGGGATTGTAACTGGAGCTGGATTTTTCACCTTGGCTATTATCGGTTCGATCATTATCGGCCTCATTTTGTTCCTGTTCATCAAACACTCTTCTATCGAAACGCCATACTTGCTGGTCATTAACTGCGACAGTGATGAAAGTGAACGTGAAGTACACAGCCATATCACCAAATCCGTAAAACGTTACAATGTGAAGCAAAAAACAGTCTCCGCAAACAATATTGAATTGACGCTGGAGCTTCGTCTGGATGATAAAGTAGGCGGCTTTGTCAACACAGTCTCTGACCTAAAAGGTGTCAAAAATGCACTCTTGATCAGCTATAGCGGTGACTATGTATCTTAATTACAACGAGATGAAAGGCGGTGCCCCAGATGAAAACCAGAGGTAAGTCAATCCTGCTGAGTTTTTGCTGCCTGCTGCTGGTCATCGCCGTAGCCGGGTGTCAGAACGCAAGTCCGTCTGCAACAAATAATCCAACGTCTGATGCTCAAGACAAGGTCATTTCGAGCGATGAGAAAAAGCTAGACGAGCAGGTCTTTCCAAAAGATAAGGTCGTGGATGTCAAAATCACCTTGGACCCGGACGATTTTCAGGATATGCTGGATAATGCCAGTGCTGAGGAATATAAAATGGCTTCCGTCGAGTACAACGGTATGAAATACGATAATGTAGCTGTACGGACCAAAGGAAATCTCAGTCTCAGAAGCGTAGTACAGATGACAGACTCTGACCGCTACAGCTTCAAAATTTCTTTTGATCAGTATGTAAACCAGAATTTATTCGGCATTACTAAGATCAACCTGAATAATAATTACAGCGATGCTTCTTATATGCGTGAATTTCTAACCTATGAGCTCGCTGAAAGTGTCGGCCTCCCGACGCCGAAATATTCCTTCGTCAATGTGTATGTAAACGATGAACTGAAGGGTTTCTATCTTGCAGTAGAACAGATCGGTGATGCTTATCTGGAACGCAATTTCGGCAACACTTATGGTGCACTTTATAAAGGTGTAATGACCGGTCAGGGCAGTGATTTGACTTGGCTGGGCGATGATCCAGCCCTCTATACTGGACTAGAAATGAAATCCGATAAGTCCAACGATGATATTCTTGTCGACATGCTGAATGAGCTAAATAACGGCACCGATTATGAAAAATACATCGACGTAGAGGAATCGCTGAAGTATATCGCTCTAAATGCGGTCACGGGTAATATGGACAGTTATTTAGGTGGGAATAAGCAGAATTATTACTTATATGAAGACGATGGAGTCTTCTCGATTCTGCCGTGGGATTATAATATGGCTTTTGGCGGCATGGGAAGCGCAGATGTGTTAATTGACGAGCCTACCCAAGGTGCGTTGGCAGAACGCCCGCTGATTGCGAAACTGCTCGCTAATGAGGAATACAAAACGAAATATCATGAAATTGTTAATGAGATGATTACTGGCTATCTAGCGGACGATACGTTCCAGGCTCGGATTGATGAGCTGAACACGATGATTTCCAGCTATGTCAAAGCGGATCCATCCGCCTTCTACACTTTCGAACAGTATGAAAATGGGATTAAGGCTGTTGAGACCTTCATGTCGAACATGGCCACAAGTATCCAGCAGCAGCTCGACGGCACCATTCCTTCCTCCGGTGACGGATCAGGAAGTGGTGGCGGCATGGGTGGTGGCATGGGCGGCGGTGGCTTTGGTGGCGGCGCTAAAAATGGCGCAGCTCAAGGCGCTGCGGGTGCAGGGCAGGCCACAGGTGCGGATGGCGCTACTGGTAATACTGGCGCAAACGCAGCTGCACCTAATACCGAAGGGCAAGCAGCTACGGGTGGACAGACTGCTCAGGGTAGTGCAGGTGGTGAGCCTGGTGCCATGGGCGGGCCGGCTATCCCTAATGCCGGCGAGGGTCCTGGCAGTAACTCACAAGCAGCTGCGGGTGGGCAGACTACACAAACAGGGCAAACTGCTCAAGGTGGACAAACCAACACTAACGGCCAAGCTGCTCAAGGTGGATTTGACGGCGGTGCGGGTGGTGAGCCTGGTGCTATGGGCGGACCCGCTTTCCCTGAAGGCGGCGGAAATGGCCCTGGCGGTGGCGGCATGGGCGGCGGTGGCTTTGGAGGCGGTATGCCTGGTGGTATGGGCGGTGGCGACTTTGGTGGTGCTGGTACTATGCAGCAAAAAGGCAGCACGAGTGAAGCCATCACAACTGGCATCGCCATCCTTCTCCTAATACTAACCGCTGCTTTCGTAACCTACTACAAACGCAAACGGCTGTAGAGCAGTAAAAAGTATCCTCATCAACAAATAATTCATGCAAGAAGCCTCCGTCGTTTATTGGCGGAGGCTTCTTGCATAAACACTATATTCTTGTATCACAACTAGTTCCCGCTTACTCTTTCCGCCCGCGTAATATACTTATGGTTGCTATTAAAAAGGCTAGTAAAGAGATCCCTAATGCGATATAGACCATTGGGTTGACACTGTTAGAGTTGTTCTCGCTTTCCATGATGGCATTATGTTCTTCCATGCTCATGCCATTGTCACTGGAACCATGAGAATGTTCATTCCCACCGGAGGCTTGCACAATCGAAGTAATAGAATGCGGACTTTCTGTTCCTGCCTCACCAGACCACTGCACCAAGCTGCCATCGGCATAATGCTGATAAGCATCCCAAGCAATGTCGCCTGCAGTATCAGGATTCTTTGCTGTGAAATAGAAACGTTGGAATTGTCCTGCTTTAATTCCTTCTCCATTAGCTATCCAGCTAACTTTGTTCCCCTCAATGGTAACATCCCAGCCCGGTGTAGCCTCATATTGCTTAAACTCGGCACCTGCCGGGATTCGTAGATCCACTTGTACAGTCGCCACATCTTTTTCTGAAGGAACTTTAAGTGTGTAAGTCTCCCATGCTCCGGTACTGGATTGTGCTGGTGCCACGGTTACGTGCGCGCTAGCCACGGCTGCGAACAACAGAAGTGTTGCAGCGGCTGGTGCGAAGAGTGTCATTATTTTGCGAGATAATCTGTTCATAGTTAGAGTGCCTCTTTCTTTAAGTAATTTTATCATTATTCACTTTCATCTCTATCCTCATATTTACCGCGGAAAATCACGTTTACGTGAAGCAAGCCCCTGCTCCAGAGCATATCGCGTCAGCTGCGTACGATTTTGGAGTTGAAGCTTTTGAAGGATGTTTTTCAGATGGTTTTTTACGGTATGCTCCGAAATCGACAGGCTTATGGCAATCTCTTTATTTGTCGATCCGGAAGACACACAGCTTAAAATCTCCTTCTCTCTTGCCGTCAATGACTCTCCTTCGTCCGTTACTGAAGGAACGGTAAACTCTTTCAAGATTTGAAAAGCCAGCTCCCGGCTTAGCGGTGCTTCTTCATTCACAATGGCTTGCAAATATTCAATCCAGGTGGAAGGTGCCAGATTCTTCAGTAAGTACCCCTGTGCGCCTTGCTTCAATGCTTCGAGGAGGTGGGAAATTTCGTCCGATACCGTAACGATAACGATTTTGACATAGGGATATTCCTGCTTGATCCGGCGAGTAGTCTCCAGCCCGTCCATCTCCGGCATCTGAATGTCGATAAGAATGAGATCAGGCATCCACTGGGCCGTGAACGCGATCGCCTCAGGACCACTCTGCACTACACCAATGACTTCAAAACTATTATCCATGGACAAAATCTCACACATCGCCTCACGCGCATGCGCATGATCATCCACAACCAAAACCCGGTACCGGCTCATAAAATCCCCCCTCCTTTCGTAATTTCCACATTTGTCCCCGTATTGCCGGAGATCACCTGAAGCTTCCAACCCATTCCTTCGACACGTTCCTTCATGATCTGAAGGCCGTAACTTCCGTTCACCTCAAAGGGGTCATGCTGAAATCCTTCGCCATTGTCGACAATCGCCACGCTCCAGTTTTTCTCAGTGCCTGCACCCGTGATAGAAACCTTCGCCGCTCTTGTATGCTTACGCACATTAATAGTAGCCTCTCGGATACAAGATAGCAGCTCTGCTTTTTCCGAAGGAGAGAGAGCTTCATCCTGTAGACTCCAATCCAGGAAAACCTCAATCATAATCTCGTTAGCCATTTGAGCAAGCTGATCTTTAACCGACTGTTCCAATGAAAAAGAGTGCTGCTCAGACACTGGTACCTTCAGATTGGCGATCGCCTGCCGAACATAACGGTTCACCTCGTGGACGGTCTTTTTGATCTGATCCACATTTTCTTCGCTGACTTCCCCATTCCTGCGGCTTGCTTCCAGACGATCTATTTTGACAGATAAAAGAAATAAAGATTGCGCCATCCCATCATGCAGTTCCTTAGCTAGCCCTTCCCGGGCTTTCATTGCCTCTTTGAGCGCACGTTCCTGCTCCAGCTCCCGCTGATTCCGCTCCATAAGCGAAAACAAAGGGACGAGCAATACAAGAGTGAACAAAAATACGAGGACAGGTGTCAAATAATTCCCCAGATCCATCGATATATAAGGCATTAGAAACTGATGGCGCACGACCTCCCAGATCCCTACCATTAGCGTTGGCAGTAACAGGATCATGTACTTGATTCGGTTATACGTTGCTGTTCCCTCCCGTACATCTTATGATTAACAATATCACCGTCACAATTCTGCTACATGACTCGATCGGGCTATTTAAAGTTCTTATTGTTACAAATTTAAGTATTTTAAAAAATTAATGCTATCCTTCATAATATTATAAGCAATATATAGTGAAAATTTATACTTTCTTATATTGTAGCAAAAAAAAGATACACCCTTCGATGTATCTGCATCCCAGTTATAGTGGTGATGTGTATCGTCCGTATTGAATGTCCATTTCTTTAAAAACATCTCCCTCTTTTTTCAGGAAAAATGTATTTACGCCTTCCGCTCCCCACCACTCCATACCGAGTAATGGACCTTCAGCGGTTTCCGCCGCAAAAAGAATAGAGAACATCTCTGGTATGACTTCCCCACCATCATCCACTCTCCAGACAGAAAATTCATCGCCTTGAATGACAGCCGGATAATCCATAAAGGTAAGCCCCGCCTTGTCTTCCAGCACGAGACTAAATAACATCTCCTGATCCTGCCTAATGAATTGAACGAGATACAGCTGCCGATCACCAGACAGGTCAGCAAGTTTCCAAATGTGCTCTACTTCACGATTTTTCGCAGAAACAATATTCTGCCGCACACTTTCTGCAACATTTAGCGAGGCTTGCTTAACCTCCGTAGGCTTAACAGAGATTAGCGCATTCGTATTAAATTCTGTCTGATCCGTCAGGTAATAGGTCTCATCAGGAGTCGCTTTTCCCTCTTCAACCGTATAAAGATACCCTGGCAGATTCACAAAATTGTGAGCCATCTCCCGGCCATTACTGTTCTCCGTACCCTCCTGCCATTTATTCAATTTCACTTTTAGCACTTGCCCATGATCGCCGATCGCCTCATTCAATTGTTGCATTTGCGCATCCAGCCCTTTTTCCTGCCCGGTGACTAAGATGCTCTTGCCAGACTCATCTGCAAAACCAAAATTCGCCTTCAGCTTTTCAGCTTCCAGATAAGCTGCTGGCTGCTGCATGCTTGCCGTTGGTGCTGGCTCTGCACTTGGAGAAGGGGTTGGCTTGTTAGAGCCTGAGCAGCCCGCCAGCAGTAGAACAATAAGAAAACTCACACTGAGCTTATTCATTCCCATTCCTCCAGACGAAACTAAAATATTCCCATACTAAGATACCGTTCCCCTGTGTCAGGTGCAATGCAAAGCACGCGTTTGCCAGCCCCAAGACGACGCGCTTCCTGCAACGCCGCCCATACAGTGGCACCACCGGATGGACCCAGCAGAATTCCTTCTTTTGCAGCCAGCGTTCTTACCGTCTCCAAGGCAGCTTCATCCGCAACCTGAACGATGTCATCGTAAACCTGTGTATTCAAAATGGCGGGTACGAAGCCCGGACTCGTTCCTACCAGCTTATGTGGTCCTGGCTTTCCTCCAGATAATACGGGCGAGCCTTGCGGCTCAACCACAAGAACCCGGATATCAGGTAGATGCTCACGCAAAACCTCACCCGTTCCAGTTATCGTGCCCCCAGTTCCTGATGAAGCAACAAACACATCCAGCTTACCTTCCATTTGCTCCAGGATTTCCAGAGCGGTCGTTGTCCGGTGAATATCGGGGTTGGCTTTGTTCTCGAATTGCTGTGGAATAAAACTGTTTTCCACTTCTTTTCCCAGCTCAATCGCTTTTGCTATAGCTCCCGGCATCCGTTCTGCTGCGGGCGTTAGCACAACATCCGCACCATAAGCCTTTAGAATATTGATTCGTTCCTTGGTCATATTATCAGGCATGACAAGAATCGCTTTATACCCTTTTGCCGCGGCATTCATCGCTAATCCTATCCCAGTATTTCCACTAGTCGGCTCAATGATCGTCCCGCCCGGCTTCAGCAAACCTGCTAGCTCGGCTTGCTGGATTAGATTATAAGCTGCCCGGTCTTTTACACTGCCACTTGGATTAAAAAGCTCCAGCTTTACATATAGTTCTGCATCTTGGGGGCTAGTCAGCCGATTTAATCTTACAACCGGTGTATTCCCAATCAGCTCTGTTATATTGTTAACCACTAAGGATGTCATTTTAGAGCCTCCTTCATTTCTGTACCTTCCATTATTGTAACGTGAGCAGCACCTCCTGTCGATTCAGAACCCTTGGTTTCTGCAACCTGAAAACAACCGCCCCCCACGAAAGCGGGAGACGGCTGTTCAGTACTGGCAACATTTATTTTTAAGGATTAACGTTAATCGTAAAAGTAGACGTATTGTTTTTAATATTCGTTACCGTGTTGGTAATCTTCAGATTGTTAAAGGTGGCTGACCCTCTGGCAGGACCTTGCCCAGCCTCAGCCGCTTCATTTACCCAGATGCCCACTCCGGATTTGCTGTCAAAAGCATCTCCACTCTTTTGCGCACCGGAAATTGTGACATTCGTGAAGATGGTATCTGTCACTGGGAATTGCGGCGTGGAGCCGACATAGTTAGTTTGGAACATGATGCCATGATAGGTTGGATCAATGATATCCACATCACTGACACGAATGCCTTGGAATACCTTAGAGGCTGAGAATACCCAGATTGCCGGGAAGGTCTGTGCCCCCCAGAAATGTCCACCTGCACGAACAATGGAAATATTCTCAAAATTCGTTGTCGGTGAAGCGCCAAAGCCGTTCATTGGATACCCGAAGTCAAGTGAGCTGATCGTAATTCCAGAATAGCAAAGCGTGTCGGCAATATAAATGTTGCGGAAGGTATTGGCATATCCGCCATAGACGGCTACACCTGCTGCCCGCCAGGTCAAGATTGAAGTGAGATTCTCATAAATATTATCCTTCATATCTGCACCACCGGAATCAATAGCCGAAAACAATGCAAAGCTATCATCCCCTGTTGCCCTTGCCTCAATATTGGATACGAGATTATTTGTGCTGCCATTCGTCATATTGATGCCGTCAGCGAAGGTGTTGCGGATACGGGAGTTTTTGATCACCATGTAATCCGTATTAGCTCCCCAGTACATACACACCTGATGTTCGGTCCAGATGTTATCGATCGTAATATTTGCCACATTGGAGAAATCAAATACTTTACCCGGACCATCAATACGTGATGTGTAGTTCCCGAAGTAAGCGAAATTCGCAAAAGTAGAGCCGTTAGCGGTATCACTTGCCCGGAAACCGATATCCGTATTCTCCTGATTCGTTGGAGCGTAGAATCTCGTATACCAAGGGCCTGCACCAATGATCTTCACCGCTTTTCCATAGACCTGAAATTTACTGGAGGTCTGATAGTTACCAGCTGGCAAATACACACCTACGAGATTTCCGGTCGTATCCATGCGTACTTTATCTAGCGCATTTTGCACATCCTGATGTGTAAAGCCGGCAGGAACCGTATATTTGGCCGGATCTGGATTGGCAATCGGTGAAACCTGCTCCAGACTGATGAAATCAATGGCATACTGCGAGGTATTTGCCACATCCTTTTGCAGTCGAATCGTACTACCTTTCGGAATCGTGCTGTCGAACATAATGTTAGCTTCATCATAAATATGCCGCGGAGAACCCGCGCTTGGTGAATTGCCGGGACTTATCTCTGAACCGTACAGCCATGCATATTTAGAGGTCAGATTAATCGCCTTGGTATAAACTCCGTTCACATAGATGTTCAGTGTAGCATTCGTACCGTCTCCACCCGCCGAATCTGGAATCGAGAAGCGGGTGACCAGTGTATTAGTATCAGCCTTAGTAGTGAATTCTACATAACTGCCTGTAGTATTCAGTGTGACTGCTCTTCTGCCTGAAGCCTCACCCGCAAGATCTCCAATGGTCCGATTAGCAGCAAGCTTCACAGCCCCGCCACCAATCACACCCTCCTCAGCCTCATACATGTCGTAAGGCATATTGGCTCCACGACCTACAAAAAGAGACTGTGTTTGAATATTGTTGGCTTGTTTAACTGGCAGCTCATTTGTGTCTACGGCAATTTCGGTCTTCACAGTATATTTGCCATTAGCTGCTGTCCAAGTGCCCAGACTAACAGGAGGCGCTGTTACTTCACTGCCAATCACGCCGTTATAGGTTCCAGTTAAGGTTTGGAGTACAGCATTCGTAGTAGCATCCAGAACCTTCAAGGTTATGTTATGCGCACCCCCTGCGGATGCTGCCGTCCCTTGATTCTTGATTGCCACCGAGAAGCTGACCACATTGCCGCCTGCTGGATTGCTTGGTGTCCAGCTAACAGGGGAAGCTACTAGATCAGAACTGGATACGGGAGCAATAATAAGAGAATTTGGACTAGTGAAGCTGTTATTGCCTTCGTTCAATTCAATAACCGTATTATTCTCGTCAACCTTTGCAGTTAAAGTATAGGTAGCTGCATCCTTTACGCCCATATTTAAAGTGACGTTCGTAGATGCGCCAGCCGCTAACGGGCCCACTGGGCTAGTACCTACAAGTGTGCTGCCCAAGTAGAAAAATACATTAGTCGCTGTGGAAGCTAACGTTCCAATATTTTTTACCGTTGCATTTAAAGTAATGGCATTGGTCTCTACTGGAGCTGAAGGTGTCCATGTAAGACCGGTTATCGCCAAATCCGGATTAGCAGCTGGTGCACCCATCACTTGGAATTCAGCGATTTGTCCAGCGGTTGAACCAGTATTGGTGGTAATCTTCAACTGTACTTCACTAGCCGTGGCCGTTACCGGAATAGTGACCGTATTGCCGGTTGCCGGATTAAAAGTATACACGGTTGCTGGCACAAGACTAGTAAAGGCTGTTGTATTCTGATTATGCCCAAGCACTTGAATAGTCTGAGTACGTGTGGACCAGGCCGATGATGGATTCAGTTTGAGGACAATGGATGTAATATCGGCATTACTACCCAGGTTTACAGATAATGTATTGGGATAACTTCCTCCTGCTCCTTCCCAGTAAGTAGTTACATCACCGTCATTCGCATTTGCAGGAACAAAGGTAAAGACGGAAGAGGAAGCGTTGATGCTTTTGTTCAAAGCCAGATTGGAACCCGCCCCAGGCGTTGGTGTAACTGTTGGTGTCGGGGTCGGTGTTACCGTTGGAGTTGGTGTAGGTGTTACTGTCGGTGTTGGCGTAGGAGTTACCGTCGGGGTCGGTGTTGGTGTTACCGTTGGAGTTGAGGTAG